>JAFXSS010000056.1 GCA_017525455.1 Paludibacteraceae bacterium | reverse complement strand
TTCAAATTTCAAATTTCAAATTTTGAGTTTCAAGTTTCAAATTTTGAGTTTTAGAGGATGGGACGCAAACTGACTATATGTCTTACTATGGTGGCAATAACTGTCACTCTGTCGTCGTGTCTGATCAGTTACCGGTTTAACGGCGCGAGCATCGACTACTCCAAGACGCAATCCATCTCCATAGCCGACTTCCCGAACAACGCAGCACTGGTTAACCCCAACCTGTCGAACGCACTTTCGGAAGGCATTCGCGACCTGTACTCCAGGCAGACACGATTGCAGGTTCTGCGTCGGGGCGGAGATATGGAACTTGAAGGCGAGATAGTTGATTACAACCTCACGCCTATGGCTATCGCTGCCAACAGCATGGCGGCAGAAACCAAACTGACCATTGTCATCAAAGTGCGCTTCACCAACAACAAAGCACCGGAGGAAAGTTTTGAAAAGACATATTCCGCCTTTCAGACGTTCGACTCGTCAAAACTGCTCACCGATGTGCAGGATGAACTGTGCGCTACGATGATCACCGAGTTGTCGGAAAACATATACAACGATACGGTAGCCAAATGGTAATCGCCCAATCCAATATGCGATTGCCTTCGGGAACCCGGACACTGCATTGACAAACAAAAACGGCAAATAATAGTATATTTACGGAAAAATTACGTATATATTTCCAAATATCAAAAATTTTTATTATCTTTGCAGTCGCGTTTTTTGCAAACGGAAATATAATTAATAAAACAATATGTACACATTATTTATCACACTGATTATTATCGCCTCTATTCTGATGGTACTGTTGGTACTTATTCAGAACAGCAAAGGTGGCGGTTTGGCAGCAGACTTTGCCGGTGGCAACCAGGTGATGGGCGCCCCGAAGACTGCAGACTTTTTGGAGAAATCTACTTGGACACTAGTAGCCGTTATCGCCGTACTGAGCATATTGGCTGTAGGCGTTCACAAGAGCCAACTCGATGCTGCCAAGCAGGCCAGCGAGAGTGCAATCTCCAACCAGGTGCAAGACGCAGCAGCCGAGCAACAGGCTACTACCGCCACACCGGACTTCGGCGAGTAATACGAGCATAGCACAAGTTGTTATGACATCTTATAGCGGAAACACGACCTCGTGTCGGTTTCCGCTATAGCCTATAAAAATTAAACGCGCGAGCGCTTGTATGTGTGTGCGCTTATATGCAAAATACATTCTAAAAACATGAAGAAATACAATTTCAACGCAGGGCCAAGCATCCTGCCACAAGAAGTTATCAAGCAGACAGCCGAGGCTGTACTGGATTTTCAGGGCGAAGGACTGTCAGTATTGGAGATCAGCCACCGCGCCAAGTACTTCCAACCCGTAGTGGACGAAGCCGAAGCACTGTTCAAAGAACTGCTCGGTGTGCCCGAGGGATACAGAGTTCTGTTCCTGGGCGGCGGCGCAAGTCTGCAGTTCTGCATGGTTCCGTTCAATATGCTGGAGAAGAAAGCCGCATTCCTGAACACCGGCGTTTGGAGCAAAAAAGCCATCAAGGAAGCCAAAGGCTTCGGCGAGGTTGTAGAGGTTGCCGCCAGTACCAACTCTATCCCGACGGATTATGAGATACCGCAGGATGCCGACTACTTCCATATCACTACCAACAACACCATATTCGGTACAGAAATCAGTGATGCCAAATTGCAGGAGATCTACGAGAAGAAAGGCAATGTGCCCCTGATTGCCGATATGAGTTCGGATATACTGAGCCGTCCGGTGGACGTAAGCAAATACGACATAATCTACGGTGGCGCTCAGAAGAACCTGGCTCCTGCAGGCGTGACATTCGTGATTGTCAAAGAGTCGTGTCTGGGCAAGGTCAGCCGGTATATACCTACTATGCTGAACTATCAGACGCATATCGACGGCGGTTCGATGTTCAATACACCTCCCGTACTGCCTATCTACACGGCACTGCTCACCTTGCGCTGGCTGAAAGCCAACGGCGGCGTACGCTGGATTGAGGCGCGCAACAAAGCCAAAGCCGAACTGCTGTACAACTGCCTTGACAACTCCAAACTGTTCACACCGACCATCATGAACAAAGAGGATCGCAGCCGGATGAACATATGCTTTGTACTCAAGCCAGGTTACGAAGATCTGCAGGACGACTTCTTCAAGTTCGCCACAGAGCGCGGCATGGTGGGCATCAAAGGTCACCGACTGGTAGGCGGCTTCCGCGCTTCGTGCTATAACGCGATGGATCTGGAAGGCGTACAGGCACTCGTAGATTGCATCAACGAGTACGAGAAATTGCACTAATTCGTAACTTTAATTCGTAATTAAGATGAAAGTATTAGTTGCAACAGAAAAGCCGTTTGCCAAAGTGGCAGTTGACGGCATTCGTGAAGTGGTTGAGCAGGCTGGTTACGAACTCGCCCTGCTGGAGAAATATACTGACAAGCAACAACTGCTGGACGCAGTAGCCGATGCCGACGCGCTTATCATCCGCTCGGATATTGTGGATGCAGAGGTGCTTGATGCGGCCAAACAGCTGAAGATCGTTGTGCGCGCCGGTGCAGGTTATGACAACATTGACCTGGCTGCCGCTACGGCACACAAAGTCGTAGCTATGAACACACCCGGTCAGAACAGCAACGCAGTAGCCGAACTGGCACTCGGACTGATGGTATATGCCGTGCGCAACCTGTACAACGGCACAAGCGGAACAGAACTCAAAGGCAAGAAACTCGGAATCCACGCCTTCGGTAATGTGGGACGCAACGTAGCCCGCATAGCTCAAGGATTCGGCATGGATGTTTATGCCTACGATGCGTATTGCCCGGATGAAGCAATGACCGCTGCCGGTGTCAGACCGCTCCACTCTGCCGAGCAGCTATACAAGACCTGCGACATTGTCAGCCTGCATATTCCCGCCACACCGGAGACGAAGAAC
Source organism: Paludibacteraceae bacterium (assembly GCA_017525455.1). Taxonomy (GTDB): domain Bacteria; phylum Bacteroidota; class Bacteroidia; order Bacteroidales; family Paludibacteraceae; genus Colicola. Next base: position 16,089 of record JAFXSS010000056.1, on the reverse strand, counting down.
AGTATCAACCATGACCTCGTAGGCTTGTTGCCGAAAGGCGGTATTCTTGTCAACACTGCCCGCAAAGAGGTTATTGACGAGGAAGGACTGATCAGCCTCATGCAGGAGCGCACGGATCTGAAGTACATGACGGACATCATGCCCGCAGCCGATGCCAAGTTCCGCGAACTGTTTGCAGGACGATACTTTGCAACACCCAAGAAGATGGGCGCACAGACGGCCGAAGCCAACATCAACGCGGGCATAGCCGCAGCACGGCAGATCGTGGACTTCATCCAGAACGGAGTTACCAAATTCCAGGTAAATAAGTAGTTGAAAGTTTGAGAGTTAGAGAGTTAATGAGCAGAAACAGAATTTTCGTATTATTCGTCGGACTATGTTGCGCATGGTCTGCATGGGCGTTACACGTAGTGCCTGTAGGTGAACCTGACAGGGATTACACATTCATCGACAACGATGGCGATACAATTTACATCTTCGCCTCGGGCATCGATATGCGTCACCCTGCCGGCAACACGGATTGGTACAACGTGGACGGCTCATTATACCAGAGCAATGTCGACGAGATCTACCCTGACGACGGCGGTTACTACACCTTGCAGGACGGTGAGAAAGAATATTTCTATGTATTCTCCTACGCCAACTACAAGGCTAATACCTCCGACTGGGAGTTGACCGTCGAGCCCAAGTGCGAGTCAACGATTCTGACGCTCAGCGGCACTCTACCCCAACCTCTCACCTACACGATAGCTGACGGTCGCAAACGCACCGTGCCGCGCACATGCACTGTATCGTACACCGATCTGGCATGGAGCGCTGCGGATATGCGCTGGCAGGACTCGGCTGCAGTGGCTACCTTCGATTTCCCCGATACGCAGTTCATTCTGCCGGCTATCTATCAGGCGACCGACATCTCGCTGGCTGTGGATAACATTGCCCAGGCTTTAGGCATGGATATCGACTCGGCAACCACAACACTGAGCACACCTATAGCCGTCAAGTCGCACGTTACCAGCCGCACTGAGGTGCGCGGACAGAAAGGCGAGCTGACGAACGAACTGGAGCGACCGGTAGATGAGTCGGTGCTCACCGGCTCTGCCGAACTGCGCATACAGTTCTATAGCAATCCTACCCCTGCAGCAACATACTTCAGTTGGCGTGTGTACAAAGGCACCGCGCTGATGTACACGCGTAACGATGAGACCCTGTTCGAGGTGTTCAGCGAACCGGCTTCGTACCGCGTAGTGTGCACTGTGACAGGCCTCGAATGCCCGTGCGAGACGTGCAATATCGACTCAACGGAGGTCACCGTCAGCATCTCCGCATCCGACCTTCGCGTACCGAACGTGTTCACACCCAACGGCGACGGACTGAACGACGAGTTCCGCGTGCAGTATCGCTCCATCATCGAGTTCCATTGCTGGGTGTACAACCGCTGGGGCAAACTGGTATACGAGTGGACTGACCCTGCTAAGGGCTGGGACGGAACTATCAACGGCCGTCCGGCGGCTGAAGGAGCGTACTACTACGTCATTCGCGCACGCGGATCGGATGCCAAGCCCAATCAAGGTTATACCACAAAAGCGGCATACAGGCGAGCACAACTCAACTCCGACAAAATGGTAGGTATCTACCAGTTGTCAGGCGACATCAACCTCATACGAGGTAAATAACAATTGACCATAAATTATCATGAAACGAATACTCTTATTTATTTTTGCGGCTACACTGGCGCTATACACGTTTGCGCAGAACGTGGATATGCAGGCGCACGTTATGTCCGACGAGGGCAAAGCGGCTTACACTGCCTACGTGGCCAAGCAGAACGCATATTATACCGGCGCGTACTCCTACGAAAATATCTCTGCCACAACCGGCGATGCCTTGTTCGGTCTGCTGAACGAACTGATGGGCAATACTTGCCGCCTGGAGAGCGGAAGCTTCTCGTACAACTCGCTGCGAAGCGCTTATGTCAATGTTGACAAGGATCTTAACCGCTCGGGGTACATCATCGGCTACTATGATGGTTGTTCGATGAACGGCACATGGGATGGCGGAAGTACATATAACAGAGAGCACACATGGCCGCAATCGAAAGGGGCAGACAAAGGCATATCCATGGGACATGATATGCAGAGCGTGCGTCCGACGAGCGTAGCCGTCAACTCCGACCGCGGCAATACGGCTTACGGCGAGTCGAGCGGTTACTATGACCCGAATGATGTGGCTATCAACAACAGTTATTACAAACCCGTGAACATGGGTTCGTACCGCGGCGATGCAGCGCGCGTCATTCTGTACGACTATCTCGTGTACGGCAAGGTGGGCAGTTATCAGAACAGCCTGTACAACGGCAATGCCCAACTGCTCGACAAACTCGGCAAGAGCGGAGTGTTTGAGAACGTAGCAATCATCCTCAAGTGGCACATGAACGACGCCCCGTCGCTCACCGAGATGGTGCGTAACGACGGTGGGCAAGCCTATCAAGGCAACCGTAACCCATTCATCGACTTCCCGGAGATTGCCATTGAGATTCTCGGCAGTAAGGTGAGCACGTACAACGTTACGGTGAGCAACAATCTGGCAATGTGGCCTGCCTACAGACACACGACCGACAAAGGATTTGTTGCCTACCTCTACAACAGCCAGGGCAACCACCCGCAAGCAGCCAACCTGCAGGTAACAGGCACTAACAACTATACCTACGACCAGGCTTTAGGCCGACTGATCGTCACGAGCACCAACTCAGCCGTTTCTATCACTTCCGACGAGACGGAAACAGCTGTGGATGATTCGGCTCTCGACCATCAGGATGCACCTATCTACGATATTCTCGGCCGGCGCGTCACACGCATGCAGCACGGACAGATCTATATCCGCGACGGTCAAAAGTTCGTATATTAACAGTTCTACAATCCTTTCACTCCTTGGCAGCCGGTGCACTCACATATGAGCAGGTAATGTTGCAGCTCAGGCAGCAGCAGTACAAACCCGTGTACATCCTCTATGGCGATGAACCTTACTATATCGACAAGGTTACCGATTATATTGAGGATAACGTGCTCGACGAAGCCGGCAAGTCGTTCGACCAGATAGTGCTGTACGGTCGTGATCTGGCCGAGGCAGGCATAGGCGAGGCTGTCATGCAGGCGCGAGGATTCGCGATGATGGGCGGCTACAAGGTCGTTATTGTTCGCGAAGCACAGATGATCAAGAAGTGGAAAGCACTGGAGCAATATATCGCCGCACCGCAGCCGCAGTCAATACTCGTCATAGCATGCAAGGGCACTGCGCCCAAAGTTCCCGCCTCACCGCACGTGGCACTCATGCAGTCCACAGCGCTGCGCGACTATCAAGTGGCAGGCTGGATAACGCGTTACATTGAGGACTGGAACAAACAACAGGCCGCACACGACAAAGCCGAACGCGTAACCATTGACCCCAAGGTGACACAGATCCTCGCCGATAATCTAGGCACGAACCTGCAGCAGATTGTGCTGTCGCTCGAGAAACTGGTGAACGGTCGTCCGGCCGGAGTCAACGTCATCGATGCTGCACTCGTGGAACGGAACATAGGTATCAGCAAAGATTTCAACGGTTTTGAACTGCAGGATGCACTCGTCAGCGGCAATGCCGTTAAGGCCAACAGGATTGTCAGGTACTTCGCATCGTCGAAAGATCACCCTATACAGAAAGAACTGCCGCTGCTGTTCGGTTTCTTTTCCAATCTTATGCTCTACCATTATCTGCCGAACAAAGGTGATGAGCGCGCTGTAGCGGCTGTGCTGAAGATCAATCCTTTCATGTTCAGGAACTACGCCCAGGCGGCCAAACGCTATTCTGCCGGCAAAACCTTCCGCATCATATCGTACTTCCGCGAAACCGATGCACGAAGCAAGGGTATAGGCACAGGTTCTGCTACCGAGATTGACCTATGGAAAGAACTCATATACAAAATATTACACTAACCGCCAACGGCTGAACGCTGATGGCTCATATTTAACCCGAGGGATAGATTTGAATGCTTGCAACCCTCTAATTAAATGCTAAAAAACAATGAAACAATCGTTTAACCAAAGCGTAAATAAGAATTACTTATTTACCTCCGAATCGGTGTCAGAAGGACACCCCGACAAAGTCGCTGACCAGATCAGCGACGCTATTCTTGACAATTTTCTTGCTCTTGACCCCAATGCCCATGTAGCCTGTGAAACGATGGTTACCACAGGCCAAGTGGTTGTGGCAGGTGAAGTCACAGCCAAACATTACATCGACCTGCCGGCAATCATCCGCCGCACAATCAACGATATAGGTTATACCAAGGCTGCTTACAAGTTCGAGGCGGAGAGTTGCGGTATCCTGCAAGCACTGCACGAGCAGAGCGCAGATATCAACATGGGCGTGAGCCGCAAATCGAAGATGCAACAAGGCGCAGGAGACCAGGGTATGATGTTCGGCTATGCATCGTCAGAGACCGACAACTATATGCCTCTCACGCTCGACCTAGCACACACCCTCGTATATACGCTCGCACGCATCCGCAAGGAGGGGAAGGAGATGACCTACCTCCGCCCGGACGCCAAGAGTCAGGTGACCATGGAGTATGACTCCCGCAACCGCCCGGTACGTATCCGCACTATCGTTCTCTCCACGCAACACGACGAACAGACAGCCGACGGACGCAAGGTCACACCTGACCTCATTAAGCACGACGTGATTGCTATCTTCCTGCCACGTGTTGCCAAGCGTGATGTGCGCTACACTGCCCTGCTGGAGACGTTCCTCAACGATAGCAGAAACACCGAACTGCTGGTAAATCCTACCGGCAATTTCGTCATCGGAGGTCCCTATGGCGATACAGGTCTGACCGGACGCAAGATCATCGTGGATACCTACGGCGGACGTGGAGCCCACGGCGGAGGGGCGTTCTCCGGCAAAGACCCGTCGAAGGTGGATCGCTCGGCTGCGTATGCGGCACGATATATAGCCAAGAACATGGTCGCTGCCGGTGTGGCGGACGAGGTGCTCGTACAGGTCAGTTATGCTATCGGCGTGGCTCAACCCGTCAGCCTGTATGTCAACACCTACGGCACTGCCAAAGTCAACCTTAGCGATGCCGAGATTGCCAAACGTATAGGCAGACTGTTCGACCTGCGGCCGGCTGCAATCATCCGCGACCTCAAACTCACCCAACCGATGTACGAGGAGACGGCGCGATACGGACATATGGGACGAACCAACGAGGTCGTATCCAAGACGTTCATCGACTCCGACGGCAAACCGTTCACCCGTGAGGTCGAACTGTTCACGTGGGAGAAACTCGACCGCGTGCAGGCTATCCGACAGGCATTTAAGTTGTAGAAAGAGACAAAGAATATGGACGACAAACGCATAGTTAAATCATCCCTGCTCATAACGGCAGCAGTACTCATTCTTGTGGCGTTAGACCAGGCACTGAAACTGTATATCCGCACCCATTTTGCATTGGGTGAGGCGCACGAGATTCTGCCGTTCTTCCAACTCTGTTTTGTGGAGAACAACGGCATGGCGTTCGGCATACAATGGCTGCCCAAATGGTGTCTGACTGCGTTCCGGATAGTTATGGTTGGCTTATTGGGTTGGTATATCCACACGCTGCTCCATCGCAGTGCACGCCCGTGGTACATAGCTATGGTCACGCTGATCACTGCCGGCGCACTGGGAAACATCATCGACTGCGTGTTCTACGGCCGTCTGTTCGGTTACGAGACATGGTTCTACGGCCGCGTAGTGGATATGCTCTACTTCCCGCTTATCCACAACGCTGCGGGCGAGACGCTGTTCTTCCGGCCGGTGTTCAACCTTGCCGACTCGTATATCACCGTGGCTGTGCTGGCAATCATCCTGTTCTTCCGCAAGGATCTCAACGATAGCCTGGAGAGCAAATAACCCCTCTACCATTTGTCAGCAGGCTCAGCCTGCGATCAAAAAAAACGGCCTCTTCAGCCGTTTTTTTTTGTACCCCAGGCTAATGCCTCACTGTGACGTGAAAACACGACTGCTTGGCTTCGTACTTGACATATATATCACCCGACCGCCGGTGGTTGAGCAGCACCTGACCAAGCACCAGTTTGAGGTTATCTTCATGCATATAATCATTGGTGGGCGTGACCTTCTCAAAACCAAAGTACGCCAGGTCAAAAGTCGTGCCGTAACAATGGCAACTCTGCGTGACGGAGTTGATGTTCCCGCTGCGCTGCAACTGACGTATATCCTCCTGCGTGCGCAGGATAGACGTCACGCGAAAACGGTAATGAGGCAGGTTGTTACGACGCAGGATATCCGCCCACTCGGCACCTATGGCATCCAGTTCGCGCTTGGCAGAAGGAACGAGATAAGGCACGGAGTGCGTCAGTTCGTCCACGACATAATTGTCGCACGACTTGACCTCCACCAACTGCTTGCGCATACGCGCAGCGTCCGCTCTGTCCTTGGGAGGATGAGGCAGACCTATGCGGCTCGCCGTGGCAAGCTGCGTCGACTGCAGGTCGTTGAACTTCTGCTTGTAACTGAATGTGCGTCCCGGATACGACACCATACGCGCCTCGGCATCAGCCGGACGCGAGGAGTCGCCGGTCTTACCAGCACAGGACGGCATGAGCAGACTGAGCAGGACGAGGACGATGATATGGATAAGTTGTTTCACGTTAGAGGTTTTTGTCGGATTGAAAACTCCCGACCGCGGTGTCGGGAGTTTTCCGTAAGCCTTCAATTAAAGCTAAATCTTAAATTTTAAATTTGCAATCCTAAATCTCAAATCCCCAAACTGGCTTTGATTGCCGGCACGCGGGCTTCGGCCTCGGCCGTGCAGCGCTCGTAGTCGGCACCCGTGAACGGCTTGCCGCTCTTGACGGGGATCTCGAAGTAGAACTTGATCTTCGGCTCGGTACCCGACGGACGGACGCTGACCTTCAAGCCGCCCTCGGTGAAGTACTGCAGCACGTTGCTCGTAGCACCCAGTGCCATCTCGATCGGGCTCTCTACCCACTGGCCGTTCTTGAGTTCGCACTGCTTGAGCAACTTGAAGTCCTTGATCTTAACCACCTTCTCGCCGGCGATCTCCTTCGGCGCGTTGGCGCGATAGTTAACCATCATTGCCTGTATCTCCTCGGCACCGGTCTTACCCGGACGAACGACATTGATAGTCGTCTCGCGCTGGAAGCCGTAATCCTCGTAGATCTTCAGCAGATAGTCGTACAGCGTCATGCCGTTGTCCTTGGCGTAGGCGGCAATCTCGCAGATTAGGCAGATAGACGACGGCGAACATTTGTCACGCACCTTGTCGTACGGCAGGAAGCCGAAACTCTCCTCACCGCCGCCCAGATAGATACGGCTGCCTTCCCACTCGCGGATACGGTTGGCAATCCACTTAAAGCCCGTATATTCGTCAGTCAGAGTCACGCCCTGCGCGTCAGCAATCTTACGAATCAGTTCGCTCGTCACGATCGTCTTAACCAGATAGTGCTCGGGGCGAAGTTTGCCCAGGCGCTTCATGTTGTTGATGATGTAATAGTGATATATGATGTTCGTCTGGTTGCCGTTGATGATCACCCACTCGCCCTTGTCGTTGCGGCAGACGATGGCTATACGGTCGGCATCCGGGTCGCTGGCGATAACCAGGTCGGCACTGAGCTTAGTACCCAGATTCATACCCATCGTCATAGCCTCAGCGTTCTCGGGGTTAGGACTAACCACGGTCGGGAAATTGCCGTCGATAACCATCTGCTCGGGTACGACATGTATGTTCTGGAAGCCCCAACTGCGCAAGCACATCGGCACGATCTGACGACCAGCCCCGTGCATAGGTGTATATACGATGTTCAGGTCTTTCTGGCGAAGGATAGTCTCCTGGTCAATCATCACCGTCTTGACAGCCATCATGTAGTCATAATCCATCTCGCCGCCGATGATCTCAATCAGGTCTTTGTTAGCCTCCCACTTGACGTCAGCCATCGTCACTTTGTTCACCTCGTCGATGATACCCTGGTCATGCGGCTGCAGCACTTGCGAACCGTCCTCCCAGTAGGCTTTGTAGCCGTTGTACTCTTTCGGGTTATGACTGGCGGTCACGTTCACACCGCCCTGGCACTTCAGCTGACGGATAGCGAAACTGACCTCCGGCGTAGGACGCAGGCTCTCAAACAGATACACCTTGATGCCGTTGGCGGAGAAGATGTTGGCCACCGTCTCGGCGAACAGACGTCCGTTGTTACGGCAGTCATGGCCTATAACCACGGCTACGCGACCGTTCTGTACGTTCTTGAATCCGCCTTGCTTCTGCACTTTGAGCATGTAATTGGCGTAACCTTGCGTAGCCTGGGCTACGATGTACTTGTTCATGCGGTTCGTTCCGGCACCCATGATGCCGCGCAGGCCGCCCGTTCCGAACTCCAATGTACGATAGAAAGCGTCGATAAGCTCGGTTTTGTCCTCAGCTTCCATCATTGCTTTCACTTCTGCGCGAGTCTCCGCGTCAAACGGCTCACGTGTCCACACCTCGGCCGTCTCCATTACTTTCTTCAGTTCTTCGTTCATGATAGTAGAGTTTTTATTATAATTATTATTTAGGATTTCTTATCTCGCTTTGCTCGAACGATCGGCAAGCCGTGCAAGTTTCAAATTTCAAATTTCTTATCTCGGCAAGCCTCGAACGATCTGCTTCGCCGTATGCTTATCTCGCTTTGCTCGAACGATCGGCTAAAGCCGTACAAATTTCAAATTTCTCTGTTTGCGCCCCATAACCGGTAACCCATAACCGGTAACCGCAACCTATAACGCGCTGTTTGCCGAAGGCGCTGAGAGTGCCTCAGCGATGCGCCGCTGCAGGCGTTCTTCTACCGCCGGTTCGCCGAGCGTGGTCAGCACGTCGTGGAAGAACGCGGCGAGCAGCAGTTGCCGTGCAACATCCGGTGCTATGCCGCGCTGCTGCATGTAGAACAGCGCTGACTCGTCGATCTGTCCTGTACTCGCGCCGTGCGAGCACTTGACATCGTCGGCATAGATCTCCAACTGCGGCTGTGTCTGCATCGTGGCAGCAGGCGAGAGCAGGATGTTTCGGTTCGTCTGCTGAGCCTCGGTGTGCTGCGCATGCGGTGCTACGATCAGTTCGCCCAGAAAAGCGCCTTTGGCTTCGTCCTTGACAGCGAACTTCAGCAGCTGGTTCGACTTGCCGTTCGGCACGCTGTGTCGCACGCGCGTGTGAACACTGATATGTTGCTTGCCGCTGAGTATACCCAAGCCGTAGATGTACGTCTCGGCATGCTCGCCTGCCTGCTCGATGTCCAGCACCACGTCGTGGCTGGCGTCAGCATCTTTCTCCAGGCAGAACAGGTGAACAGTCAGCACACTGTCTGCCTCTTGAACGATCTGCCACTGTGCAGTCTCGTCCGACACATGGCTGATCACCAGGTGCTTCTTCTCGCCCGTATGTACTATATATTTGTTCAATTTATCTTAACTTTCTACTTTATAAATGTCCTCAACTCTTCACTCCCCTTTGATAGGGAAGCCGGAGGAGTTGGGGGAAGACTCCTAAACTATCCCCGCATAACCGGTCTGCTCAAGTTCCAATGCCAGTTCTTTGCCGCCTGTGCGGACGATCTGCCCGTCGGCGAGGATGTGCACAAAGTCCGGCACGATATAATCCAGCAGTCGCTGGTAGTGTGTGATGACGATCGTGGCGTTCTCCGCCGTGTGCAGTTTGTTCACGCCTTCAGCCACGATGCGCAGTGCATCGATATCCAGCCCGGAATCCGTCTCGTCGAGTATCGACAGGCAGGGCTCGAGCATTGCCATCTGGAAGATTTCGTTGCGCTTCTTCTCGCCACCCGAGAACCCTTCGTTCACGCTGCGTCCTGCCAGTTTGTTGTCCAGTTCCACAAGTGCGCGCTTGGCTCGCATGAGTTTCAGGAACTCGCCGGCAGAGAGTGCAGGCAGCCCTTGATGCTCGCGTTTGGCATTCACTGCGGCACGCATGAAGTTCGTCATGCTCACCCCGGGAATCTCTACGGGATACTGAAACGACAGGAACAACCCTTCCCGTGCGCGCACCTCGGGTGACATGCTGAGCAGGTCTTTGCCGCGAAAGATCACTTCGCCCTCGGTCACCGTGTACGCCGGGTTACCGGTCAGCACAGCGCTGAGCGTCGATTTGCCGGCACCGTTGGGACCCATGATGGCATGCGTCTCCCCCGCACCGATGTGCAGGTTGATGCCTTTCAGTATTTCTTTGCCTGCTATAGAGGCGTGTAGATTACGTATTTCTAACATTATTCGTTGATTACTGTCATTATTACTTTGCCCACTTCTTGCAAAGTGTTCGGATTGACGTTGCGCATATCGTCGTTATGGGTGTGCCACCACCAGGCAAATCCTGTTTCCGAACCGGGCACGTAGTGGATGATATCCACGCAGGGGATCTTGGCTATGGTGTTGATGTAATAGTGGTCGTCGGTTATCGGATACGCGCGGGCAGTCACGAAGCGATGCCCTAAGCCCAGTTGCTCGGCAGTGCGCCAAATCTTATCGACATACTTGCCTGCATACTGCTCGCTGTAATACTCGCGCGGAAACGAAGCGTTAGGGTCACCTACCATGTCCAGCAGGATGCCGTAGGCATATACCGCTGTGCTAACAGACCGCTCTCGGCTCTCGGCTTTCGGCTCTCGGCTCTCGACAACCGATCTCGCCCACAGTTGTGCTCCCAGGCACCAGGTGTGCTCGCGTTGCTGACCTGTGTAGAACTGCGGTGTACCCATATCTTCGCAGTCGAACAGCACGATTTCTATAGGGCGTTTGCGCCGGCTCAGGTTCTGCCACTGGCGCGCCACTTCCATCAGCACACCTACCCCGCTCGCCCCGTCGTTGGCTCCGGCTATGGGTATCATCCGCTGCGCATAATCTTCCTCCTGGTCTGCCCACGGGCGGCTGTCGTAGTGAGCACACAGCAGGATGGCTTTTTCGTTCTCATACGCTGAGTCGGCAGGCAGATAGGCGCGGATGTTCGCCACATGTTGCCACTCGCCGTCGTAGCGCATCACCTCGCCGGTCTGGATCTCGACCTTGGCGCCAAAGCGCTCGAGCGTGCTACCTATGTACTGCACGCAGTCGTGATGGGCGTCGGTGCCGGGCACGCGCGAACCGAAGGCTACCTGTCCTGCCACGTAGGCATAGGCACTGTCGCCGTTGAACGACAGACCGCTGACAGAAGATTGACCGCTATCGCTGACCGACCGCTTAGCCGTCAGACCGCATCCCGCCAACAGCAGGGTGATCACCGGCAACATGTATTTCAGGTTTTGTATCCGCATTTATCCTTACCGATTTTGGATTTTCATTGAGCAGATTTGGATTTTCACAATCTCTTACATGTTCTGCTCACTGATACTGCGGTGCTCCTGTATTGCCAAAATGGTCTTGGCTATCGGCAGTGCCATGCTCACCACTTTCACTTTCGAGCATCGGCTGCAGTCAAACGGTATAGAGTCGGTTATCACCAGCTCATCCAGGTCGCTCTCCTGCACTTTCTGGCATGCGTTGCCCGACATCACGCCGTGGGAGATCACGGCACGTACGCTGTTCGCTCCGGCTTCCTTCATCACGTTGGCGGCTTTGCACAGCGTGCCTGCTGTATCCACTATATCATCGATGATCACCACATCCTTGCCTGCCACGTCACCCAGCACGCGCATCTCGCTTATCTTGTTTGCCTCGGGGCGGTGCTTGTAGCAGATAACCATTGGCACCTCTTTGCCGGTCTGCGACTGCAGTTTCTTGCAGAAGTTGGCAGCGCGCTTCGAACCGCCCACGTCCGGTGAGGCGATGATCAGGTTATCCAGATTCAGGCTCTCCACGTACGGTGCGAGTACATTGCTGCCGTACAGGTGAGCAACGGGTATATCAAAGAATCCCTGAATCTGCTCGGCATGCAGGTCAACCACTATCACCCGGTCGGCACCTGCTACCTGTAGGATGTTCGCCACCAGTTTGGCTCCGATGCTCACGCGTGGTTTGTCTTTTCTATCCTGTCGTGCCCAGCCGAAGTACGGAATAACGGCAATCACTTTGTACGCACTGGCACGCTTGGCGGCGTCGATCATCAGCAGCAACTCCATCAGGTTATCCGCCGAGGGGTTGGTGGACTGGATGAGGTAAACGGACTGACCGCGTACCGAGTCCTCAAACGTGGCGGCATACTCGCCGTCGGAGAATCGCTCGATCTTCACATGCCCTAACTGGCAGTGCAGATGTTCGCACACGCGTTGCGCGATAGCCTGACCCTGACTACCCGCAAACACCTTGTAAGGATTAGCCTCAATGAGCATAATTGTGGAATTTTTAATACATTTTTCACTTTGGGTTCCCGCGCTCCTACCCGCGCATACCAAACCCGACACAAAGTTACAAAAAAAAATGCACATTTGCAAACTTTTCCGCAGAAAAATTGCACGCATGTGCATTTTTTAGTAGCTGAGTGTCTCTCGGGTATTGTCTAGGATTCCCCCGATAATGAATCGGAAACGGATCGGAAATGAGTCGGGAGCAGAGGCTAAACGGATCGGTTATCCTGCGCGATTTGGGAGTAATTTTGGAGCGTCTTACTTCCGACAAGCACCTAACAACCAAGGAACGACCAAATACGCGCGAAGCGAGGGATTAGCAGAACAGTTATGAAGCAAATAAATGAAAATATGCATGGCAGTATTGGCAGTTTTGGCAGTTTTGATCGCCCATATATGGTCGATGCATGCTCGTAAATGGTTGATAGTCAAAGAAACTGCCAATACTGCCAATACTGCCATGAGGATTTTTGCATGAGATTGTTGAGACTCATGATATTTTTGATGCGGCAAATCAGATTTGCCTGGAAAAGAAGATAGGACGGTGTTGGGCAAACCTTATACTATCCACTCCATAACCTCCGACTTTAGGAAGTCGTCAAAACTGATCCCTCCCGTTCCGATGATGTAAGAGTGTAGCGGTTGGAAAGCTTTCTCAAACTCTTTCATTCCGCTGTTTATCTTGCGTCTGCCACTCTTCACTTCAAAAGCTACGCAACCATCATCCGTCACCACAACAAAATCCACCTCGTTATTACGCTCACGCCAATAGAAGACTTGACAGTCTTGCTCCTCGGCCGTGTTCAACAGGTGTGCTCCGATGGCAGACTCTACCCATCTGCCCCATAACTCCGAATCGCTGCGTATCGTCTCGAACTTACCGCGTTGGTTAGCGGTCAATAACGCGTTATTGAAGACTTGATACTTGGGCGACGAATTATACTTGCGCGCTTCATCATTTGCATATTTCTGCAATCCGCATACCAATTGGCATTGATCCAATATGCCTAAATAGTTCGCCAATGTTGTCACGTTACCTGCATCCTGCAATTGCCCCAACATCTTGGTTAGCGACAGTTCCATAGCAGAATAGTTGCAACTCAGGTGGAATAGTCGTTTCATAAGTACAGGTTTGTAGATGTTGGTCGTGAGTTTGATATCTTTCTCTATGGCCGGAGTAATGATGCTATCCTTGATATATCTTTTCCATCGCGTTTCATCACTCACGAACTGTGCTGCGCCCGGATAACCGCCGAAATATATATACTGATCCAAACTGAAGCCGAACGCTTCTTGCATCTCATTTAATGACCAGTGCCCCATTCGTATCAGTTCAAAGCGTCCGGCAAGCGACTCGCTTAGACCTGACTGTAACATTAACCGCGAGGAACCTAATAGCACTACTTTCAGTTGCAGTTTGTTTGTGCAATCCCAATCCCACTCTTCTTTGACGGCTTCGCTCCAATTGATGATTTTTTGAATCTCATCAATCACAAGCAGGTGCTCTGTTTGTCTTTTCACGACCATTGTTCCGCGTGCAGACTCCCATACACGCTTAATCCAATTCCGGTCATTCGGATCGACATTGTCTGCCTTAGCCAGAGTATAAGGTATAGTGCATTGCGCCAAAACCTGATCCATCAAAGTGGACTTACCCACTTGCCGTGGACCAATAATCACTTGAATCTTACCGCGTGGCTCATTGATACGCGACAGGACAATGTCAAATTGTTTTCTTTGGAACTCCATAATCTTCAATTCTTGACGGCAAAATGTTCAAATTTAATCCGCAAAATGTTCAAATCTTTCCACAAAGATACAAATATTTATTGATATTTGCAAGTATTTCTGAAACTTTTTGCTGCATACGCACCTATTTTATTCAATTTGGCAAATGTAATGAATGATACGGGCAGGGATGTAACGCATGAATCGAATAAAATACCGCACTGAATGCGATAAACAGCCCCATCCCAATCGCGGCGATGAGCGTGGTTGTTTTGAAAGAGGGTTTCATAAAATACTAATTATTAAATACAAATATCCTTTTGATTAATATCTTATATCAAGTCACTCGCGCTACATTACCACCAGGAACTGAACACCGCTGCGCTGACCAAAAGCGCACAAGACAAAGAGCAACAGTCAATCAGACAGCACAATAAGCGAAACGGCATTAGCTTCCGAAATAATTTCCTCGGAAAGACCAGCATGCGTTCATGCTAAAGAGCATGTATTCCTTGGAATAAAGATCTCGATGTAGAAAAGAATCCACAACATTCGGATTTGGCTGTGCATGTGTCACAAATTGGGAGATACTTATTCTTCCAATCAGAAATAGATTGTTTGGCAAAGGGACGCAAGTTTTCTAGCAACAGACATAGTGGAAGATTGAACAATGAGACATCAAACTCCAGTTGAGCAAGGTATTGAACTGCTTGTTGCAGTTGGGGCATATAGTCGAGCGGTTCAATCCAAATGAGGTCGCGGTTCTTGATGGTATATCCGATGTCCTCCATCGCCATGAAAGCGACGGTTGAAACAAAAGCAAGGTTCTTGGAAATGAAACGCGCCATCTGCGGCAAGCGTTGGTAGTTCTGCTTGGTCAGGACAATGCGCAGTTCGATATCTATATCATTGGCGGCGAGGTTATAGAGACCTAATAGCGTTTGATTATAAGCGTTCTTTGCTCCGGCAATGCGGTCGTGAATGATTGGCGAATCAGAATGAAACGGTACGCCGACAATGACCATTTCCTCGGACACTTGTGCCAACTTTTCCGCGTAGGCTCCATCAGCGAACTGGCGACCATTGGAGAGGATTTGGATGTGCGTATTTGGAAGGCGCTTGCGGATATGAGCGATTAAGTCAAAGAGACGATCTCCGAGTAAGGTTGGTTCGCCGCCTGTGATGCCAATTGTGGGCAGTTCGATAGGTGCGCTGTCTATGAGACGGATGTTTTTCTCGTAGAAGAAATCTACATCGTCTCGCTTCACCGGCGGTTGGCAACACATGAGACAATGGTTGTTGCATTGTCCGGTGACGAACAGCGCATTGTCATTGGATTGTATGTCGATTATATCACGCATTGCGACCTTTGATCCATTGGGTGAAGATAGGCATCACTTCCTCGTTGCGGTTCTTGAGCAGCGATAGGATGTGTTCGATGATGGCTTTGTATTTCCGACACAAGAGCGATGTCGGTCGGTGTCCGTACATGGAGCCTTGCGTGCTGTAGTTGCGCACGGGGTCGGCTCCGCAATAGGATTGCAGAGCACAATCGGAACAACCGGCGATGGTTTCCGTAGCCCAGCAGTCGGCAAAGTGCTGTGCTTTCTCTCCGTAAAATAGCGATTCGTAGGTATCGGAAATAGAGCCTAATCGGAAGGTGTAGTCGCCAGCCTCTGCCAACATGCGCGATTCGTCTGAGGCATAGACACAGCCATCATAATTATATACGACTACACTATTTACGATTCCTGCCGGAGATTGCAAGTCCACAAAGCCAATCGGGAACGGTGTGAGGATTTTCTGTAGGATAAGACGCGTGAACTCTTCCACAAACAATTCACCGGACTTGTTGATCTCGATAATATAGTCCAACATCTGTTTGTAGAACTCGATGAAGCGCGTGGTGTAGGCTTCCCAATCGTTGTTCTCTGTGGCTAATCCGTAGGGATTGAGTGCGCGGATGAAGATAGAACGGAAGCCG
>JAFXSS010000055.1 GCA_017525455.1 Paludibacteraceae bacterium | reverse complement strand
GCGTGCTGCGTTTCGCGGAGCGGGCACATGTTGAACTGAATATTCCGTTCGGTTACAAAGTCAAAGCCCATGAGATGCAGATGCTCAACTTGCTGAACATGGGCGACAAGCAGATTGAGCAGTACCGCATACGCAAGGTGCATGCCGATATCAGTCTGAACACCCTGTATCAGGAACGCAACGGACAATTGTACACGCTGGAAAAGAACATGAAATCCAATGCCACCATCATCGGCAAACGCAAGGACCGCAAGCCAACAGGCAGAGGTATGGTGGAATCGAAGGATACTATACCTCTGAATATCCGCGCCACACAACGTGTAACTACCCTGCAGACCAAGGATGTTCAGTCTCTAACCGTCAAGCAGATGCGCAGACGCGTGCCGCGAACCATCGTGCCGATATACAACTGATGGATGCAACCACAGACATCGTAACCCCTAAAAACATATATTACTATGGAAACAAAAGACCTGTACAAAGCAGCCGACAATCGTTATGACAACCAGCAGATGTACACTTTCTGCGGGCATAGCGGAGTGATTTTACCGAAACTGAGCCTTGGTTTCTGGCACAATTTCGGCAGCATCGATCCCTACGAACGCAGCCGTGCTATCACGCATTACGCTTTCGACCACGGCATCACGCATTTCGACCTGGCGAACAATTACGGTCCTGTTTACGGTAGTGCCGAAGAAACGATGGGCAGACTCATGGACGACAGTTTCCGTCCGTATCGCGACGAGTTGTTCATCTCCACCAAAGCCGGTTACGACATGTGGCCCGGTCCTTACGGCAACGGTGGTTCGCGCAAGTACCTGATGTCCAGTCTGGATCAAAGTCTACGCCGCATGCATCTGGATTATGTCGATTTGTTCTATAGCCATCGTTATGACCCGAACACGCCTATCGAGGAGACATTGCAGGCACTCGTAGATATCGTGCGCGCGGGCAAAGCATTATATGTAGGTATATCCAACTGGCCGCTGGAAGAACTACGCAAGGGTTACGACTATCTGGCTGCACGCGATGTGCCACTACTCATTTATCAGGGCAAACTCAACCGCCTGTGGACCGAACATATCGACAACGGACTACTCGCATTCTGCAAGGAGAAAGGCATAGGTTATATTGCTTTCTCACCGCTCGCGCAAGGTCTGCTAACCGACCGATATATCAATGGCATACCTGCTGATTCGCGTATGGCAAAAGGCAAATTCCTCCGCGCCGAGCAACTGACTGACGAAGTTCGTGCCAAGGTGGCAGCCGTGAGGGTTGAAGCAGCAGAGCGGAAGATCAGTACCGCGCAACGCGCTTTGGGATGGATTCTGGAGCAACCGGGAGTAACATCGGTTTTGGTAGGTGCCAGCAGCGTCGAGCAGTTGCAAGACAATCTGGCGGTAGTCCAATAATCCGCTATCCAATGTGCTCATTGTCAGCACATCGGCATTTCCGCCACTAACAACGCTGCAACCTGTGATTTTACACGGGTTGCAGCGGAGTTTTATTAGGCTATTAACACGTGATTAACACGTGATTCGCTTTTCTATGGGGCTATCACCTCAATTTAGGCAGGTAATCCAGCAGGGCTCGCATGTCGGGCAGGAAAGCATCGGGTTTCCACGGCGCAAAGTCTTCGTAGCCAAGCGGACCGGTATTCACAATTACTGTGAACAATCCCGCAGCCCGCGCAGCCTGCAAGCCCAACGGAGCATTCTCGATAACGCAGCACTCCTCCTTCGGAAGACCGCTACTTTCCCATGCCTTCAGATATGGCTCGGGACGCGGTTTGCCATGCGGGCATTCGAACGCCGTGATCATCCGTTCGCGGACAAAGATGCCGGGAAATGCATGGTTCAACTGGTCAAGTAGCGTCAACTGCGCGCTGCCCGTGACAAGCCAAATCTGCGTGTCAGGCATTGACCGTATTGCTTGCAAAACCTCGTATGCACCGGGCATAGGATGTGCTCCGCCCAGTTCAACGAATTTCTCACCTTTCTCGTGGTAGAATGCTTCTACCTCTTCCAGCGAAACCTGACGGTCAGGCATCTGCTGTTTGTAAGCATTCAGGATAACATCGCGGCTGGTGCAACCCTCTTGACGATAGCAATCCTCCTTGGTGAAGTGCAATCCGTGACGCGCCATAACAATCTCCCACGCCCGAGCATGATTAGGCAAGGAGTCGAACAGCACGCCGTCCATATCAAAGAAAAATCCCTTTTTCATTTTCTCATTTTCTCATTTACCAAAATGAACAAATGGTAAATATTTTAGTGACCATTATGACCGAACCGAAAGCGGTAATTAGCCAACAAGAAACCGAAATTACTGATGTTGCTCGCGGAGCAGGTCATTGACTGTCTTAACGGGGTTGAAGGTAGAAACAGGCACCTCAACAAAGATTGTGTTCCACTTCGACATAGCGCCGTTCCAGAGTCCGGGAAGTTCCAGAGCCTGCAATTCGCGGCCGTCCTTCGACTTCTGCGAGATGAAGCCGGTCTTGGGGTCAACGAACTTCAAGAGGTCAAACGGCTTGCCCTCATAATCCTTGATTGCGCAAACCAGATCAACCGGGTTGAAGTATTTCGATTTAGCCATCAGTTCCTTGTCAGGAATCTGTACCGACTCCAGAATCTGGTTGCTGATTGAGCCGTCAGCCTCGCGTACGCGGAACGGTCCGCCACCGGGTT
>JAFXSS010000054.1 GCA_017525455.1 Paludibacteraceae bacterium | reverse complement strand
TATGGTAAATGATTTTGACATCCGCCAACAGATGAACGAGAAGGAACAGGACTCAGCCCTGCGTCCTCTGCGCTTTGCTGATTTTGCCGGTCAGACCAAGATTGTCAGCAATCTGCGAATCTTTGTTGAGGCGGCCAAACTTCGAGGTGAGAGTCTCGACCATGTGTTGCTGTTCGGCCCTCCGGGCTTAGGTAAGACAACTCTAAGCAACATCATAGCCAACGAACTCGGCGTAGGTTTCAAAGTCACCTCCGGTCCGGTGCTAGACAAACCCGGCGACCTTGCGGGGTTGCTTACTTCGCTTGAGCCGAACGATGTTCTCTTCATAGATGAGATTCACCGTCTTTCACCAGTAGTCGAGGAGTATCTGTATTCCGCGATGGAGGATTATCGCATCGATATCATGATTGATAAAGGTCCTTCGGCACGCACCATCCAAATCGATCTCAACCACTTTACTCTCATCGGTGCGACAACACGTAGCGGCCTGCTTACCTCGCCTTTGCGTGCACGATTTGGCATCAACTGCCATCTTGAATATTACGATGCCGACATCCTTGCAGCTATCGTTGCGCGAAGTGCCGGCTTGTTGGGTGTGCAGATAGATAGTCATGCTGCTGCAGAGATTGCCCGTCGCAGTCGCGGTACGCCACGTATAGCCAACGCTTTGCTGCGACGTGTTCGCGACTTTGCGCAAGTCAAGGGCGACGGAAAGGTAGATTTGGATATAGCCCAATACGCGCTCGAGGCACTCAATATTGATACGTTCGGACTCGACGAGATTGACAACAAACTTCTTACTACCATTATTGATAAGTTCCGCGGCGGTCCTGTCGGTCTGAATACAATTGCTACCGCTATGGGTGAGGACGCAGGCACGATAGAGGATGTATACGAGCCCTATCTGATTAAGGAGGGCTTCATCAAGCGCACTCCACGCGGCCGCGAAGTTACCGAACTCGCCTACAGGCATTTACACCGCTCACCTATCAGCCGCGACGCTCAGGGCTCGTTGTTCTGACGCGGCAGGCAAAGCATATAGGGTGTCATACAACACGCAATAAGCAGTTATGTCCAATCGTAACTGCTTTTTATTTTTTCCCTGAAAATGTTTGCAAATATGCATTTTTTATCTCGTCTTGCTACACTCGAAAGATTATTTTCGTGTATAATTTGCATAATTCAGAAAATTTTCGTACCTTTGTAGCCAAATACGTTTTACCTATGCAACCCTACAAAGCTATATTTCTCGACTGGGATGACACCATAGGCGATTTCTCCCGTTCTGCCACGTGTGCCCTAACTACGATGTTTGAAATCCATCAACTCTACCGTTACACAGACTACGACACATTTGTTCGGTATTATACTGAGCACAATACATTGCTCTGGGAGCAGTATGGACGCGACGAGGTAACCAAGGATTTGTTGAAGATAGACAGATTCATATATCCTCTCATGCACGCTTGCGGGTTGGAGGAGAACTCCGAGACACGAGTGCTTGCAAGACGTATGTGCGAGGATTTTCTGAGAATGACCAATCACTTCTTCTCTATCATTCCTGATGCCGACAAGATGGTGAAAACGCTGGCGGCTTATTATCCGTTAACCATCGTGAGTAACGGGTTTGTGGAGTCGCAATACCTCAAACTGCGCAAGAGTGGACTTGAGCCGTTTTTCACGCACGTGGTACTCAGCGAGGAGGTAGGTGCGCAAAAACCCAACCCGCTCATCTATCAGGAAGCGTTGCGCATCAATGGCCTATCGGCCGACGAAGTGGTTATGATTGGTGATTCGTATACCTCCGATGTGGAGGGAGCACGTGCAGCGGGCATTGACCAGATGTGGTTTCGCCGAACAGACACGCCACTGACAGATGGGCAGACTGCTACGTACATCGTAAATAATTACCGGCAGATAACTGACATTTTGGCAGCCGGCAAATGGGTGGCACGATAATTGATTATCGATAAGTGATAAATGATATTTAAGAAAATGGCAAAAGATAAGAAGCAAAACATCGATGACAAAAACCTGCAAGAGCAGGTGGACGAATTGCTGAATGAGAAATCAGAAGTCGGGGATCAGAAATTAGAGGCCTCAGAGCAGACCGAAGAGACTGCTGACTCTGTAAAACCCGAATCACCCGAGCAGCAAATAGAGCAACTGCAGAAACGTGTGGCTGAACTGGAAGATATACGTTTGCGCCAAATGGCAGAATTCGACAACTATCGCCGCCGTACGAACAAAGAGAAATTGGAGTTGATGGACACTGCAGCCGAGAAACTGCTGGTTGAAATCCTGCCACTGGTGGACGATTTTGAGCGTGCACGACAAGCAATGGCTAAAACCGATGACATTAACTCGCTGCGTGAGGGTATAGATCTCATATACAACAAATTCATTGCTTGGCTCGACAAGCAGGATGTACATGCGATTGATACAACAGATGCCGAATTCAACACCGATGAGCATGAGGCTATAACAACTTTCGCAGCCGGTGAAGACAAAAAGGGAAAGATTATTGACTGCACACAGCGGGGCTACAAACACGGCGAACATGTCATACGCTTCGCGAAAGTGGTAGTAGGAGAATAAAGGAGATAGACAATTTGTTCATTAGTCATTTTAGATGAAATAAGCAAGATGAATAAATGAGCAAATTGTAAATGTATAAAATCGAAAATGGAAAAACGTGATTACTATGAGGTGCTTGGCGTGGATAAGTCTGCGTCGGCTGAAGACATAAAAAAGGCGTACCGCAAGTGTGCCATCAAGTACCACCCTGACAAGAACCCCGGTGACAAAGAGGCCGAGGAGAAGTTCAAGGAGGCGGCTGAGGCATATGAGGTGCTCAGTGATCCGCAGAAACGTCAGCGTTACGATCAGTTCGGCTTCGCCGGCATGGGTGGTGCAAGCGGCTTTAGTGGTGGCGGCATGAGCATGGAGGATATATTCTCGCGCTTCGGTGACCTATTTGAAGGCGCAGGGTTTGACTTGGGCGACCTGTTTGGAGGTGGCGGCGGTCGCCGCGGTGGCGGACAGCGTGTACGTCGCGGCACAGACTTGCGCGTACGCGTGCGTCTTACCTTAGAGGAGATAGCCACCGGTGTAGACAAGAAACTCAAGATTCGCAAGCTTGTGCCATGTCAGCACTGCAGCGGTACAGGCTCTGTTGACGGCAAAGGCGGTGATACATGTCCGACATGCAAAGGCTCAGGACGAGTAGTTCGTACGCAGCGGGGCATATTCGGCATGATGCAAGTGCAGCAGGAGTGCCCGACATGTCATGGTGAGGGTAAAGTGATAAAGAACAAATGTTCTTACTGCCAAGGCGAGGGAGTCATTCGCGATGAGCAGATAGTGGACGTACATATACCTGCAGGCGTGGCTGATGGCATGGTTCTACCTATGCAAGGCAAGGGCAACGCAGCGCCTCACGGAGGTGTTAACGGCGACTTGCTCGTGATTATCGAAGAGGAGGAACATAAGGATTTTGCCCGCGATGGCGGTGATCTGATATATAATCTTCTGCTTGATGTGCCTACGGCCATACTTGGCGGACAAGTGCAGATACCTACGCTCAACGGCGATGCCAAGATAACCATCACACCGGGTACGCAGCCCGGCAAAGTGCTACGCATGCGGGGTAAAGGACTGCCGATGATTGACCAATACGGAAGGCAGTACGGAACAGGTGACCTGCTCATCAACGTGGGAGTATATATACCTGAGCACTTGAGCAAGGAAGACAAACAACTCGTAGAACAGTTGCGCAAGAGCAGCAACGTGGGGCCAGATAGTAATACTGACAAGAAGAGCTTCTTCCGCACGCTATTCGGTTAGCGTCGGCAGAGGCTCTTCTGCTAAATATCTTCTACCATGAAAATCCAATTCCTCGGCGCTGCTGAAGAGGTGACCGGCAGCAAACATCTCATCACCACCAACAACGGGCATACCATCCTTTTAGACTGCGGTATGTACCAAGGTAAAGGCATGGAAACCGATGCCGCCAACCGCGATCTGGGCTTCGACCCCAAGGAGTTGGACTGCGTGGTTCTCAGTCATGCGCATATCGATCATTCTGGACTGCTACCGTATATTTACAAACTCGGTTTTCGCGGTGACATCTACTGCACACCCGCTACGCGTGACTTATGTTCTATTGTGCTGGCTGACACGGCGTATATTCAGGCGCAGGATATACGCTGGTATAACAAGAAGATGGACAAACTCCACCAACCCAAGGCAGAACCTCTATATGATCTCAAGCAGGTGGACGGCGTGATGAAGCATTTCATTACCGTCAGTTATGACCGACCTATCCGTCTGTTCGATGACACGATGCTTACTTTCACCAACTCCGGACACATGCTTGGCTCTGCTATTTGCAACTTGGAGATAACCGAGCAGGAAGGCTATGTAGCCAAACCTACGAAGAAAGACCAGTGGTACATGGACAACATGTCTGCCTTTGCTCCTGCGCCGAAGAATCTCGTTAAGAAGCGTATAGCTTTCACAGGCGACATAGGACGTCCGGAGAGTCATATATTGCCTTCGCCTATGAAATTTCCGCAATGCGACTATCTGATTACCGAGTCTACGTACGGTGACCGGCTGCACGAGGGCGAACAGGCCACCGAGGAAGAACTGCTCGAGGTCGTGGAGAACACCTGTGTGCGCAAGAAAGGCAAACTGCTTATTCCTTCATTCTCCGTAGGCAGAACGCAAGAGATAGTATATGTGCTCAACAACCTGTACAACGACGGCCGTCTGCCGCACATTCCCGTATATGTCGAT
>JAFXSS010000007.1 GCA_017525455.1 Paludibacteraceae bacterium | reverse complement strand
CAACGCAGCGTACGGCTGTAATTTCTATCAGTTTGTGACCAACTATCGTATTGCTGAAGCCAAACGGCTGATACGCAAAAATCCGGACATGCAGATTCAGGATATAGCCGAACAATGCGGCTTCTCTTCTCCTACTATGTTCGACCGGGTTTTTGTGCGTGAAACAGGCCTCACCCCGGGTGAATATGCCGTACAGAGCGACAATGCCGAAACTCAAAACGCCTAACCGGAATTATCAACATCCTCATTCCGGACGGTGGAGATCGTATCGGAAGCCGATATATGCCATCCAGCCATCAATAGGGGCACAGACCATGGAAGCATCAAAGTCTGCCCCATAGGGGTTGAAACTATCCACGATAGGCGAATACTGCGAGAAGTTGGTCATATTCTCAGCTCCCACATACACACTGCATGTGCGGAAGTATTTGGTAACTTGCGCCATGAGTTGCGGATACCAGGTGATAGTTCGTGGTGTACCATACCCCCCTTTCAGGTCTCCCATAGCGGTAAAACCATCCGGCATACGGCCTATGCCGTTGAATTGCGCAGTCACATCGAATTGCCACGTTCGGCGCGGAGTTTGATAACTGGTAGTAATGACACCCTTATAGCGGTTGGTAAGTGCCTTTTGACGGAGGCGGGCATTTCCGTTATGGTCAATGGTGGTCTGCTCCACATCGGTCCAACGGAAGGCTGCCGTCCATGTCCATCCTCGCAGCACTTCCATACTGATTTCTATCTGTGCGCTGTGAGCGAACGAACGACCGTTTATATCAGTTTGGTTGTACAGATGGACAGCATGGGCATCTTGGTCCATATCAATGACGAGCGAATTGAGGAAATGAGTGTAATAGTATTCTGCCGACAATTGCAGTTCTCTCTTGCCCAAAGGTATATAGAATGTGGTGCTGATACCGGCATTGACTGCCTTCTCTTGTTTGATATTGGTAGTGATGCCTATCTTGCGGCTGGAGGGCAATATAAAGGCATTGTCTGCAATGGCGTTTGGCGAACGATAGCCCATTCCCACACTTCCTCGCAAGGTCCACCACTGCCAAGGAGTATAGCGTATGTTCATGCGCGGTGTACAGAAGAAGCCATAGCGCGTGGAGTAATCGCCACGTACTCCGGCTACCAATGAGAGCATATCCGAATAAGTATAATCATATTCGGCAAAGATGCCGGCAGTCACTTCTTCACGGTTGAGATTGTCCATCTCCTCCAATAGCGATACCGAGCCGGCGGAGAGACGTTCGTTGTATTTGTCGTAGTTGACCGACAGGCCTGCACTCAAGCGATGGTCGTTGTCTATCAAGCCTCCGCCTTCCCAGTTCCCCTGATAGAGAGCATTGAGGTACGCGTTGAGTTGTCCGGCCTTCCAGTTGCGGAGTCCGGAGGTGTTATCCAAATCATGGTAACTGAGTGAGGTGATGAGCGCAATGGACGAACCACTCTCTTCGTCAAATACATAGCCGTTCTTCAGAAAGCCTTCCACGCGCCATGTATTCAGGTTGATGCGGTAGGGATTAGCAATAGAATCCGCCATCTGTCCGCCTCGTCTCCTGTCGTACAACCCGCGTATAAAAGCCTGGAAAGTATAATCGTCGTGTTTGTAAACCCAACGGTTGGCGATATTGGCATTCTGCGTTTTCGGCATATCGGCAAAGGAATCGTGGTTGTCATCCATGGTGATATATTTGCCTTGATAATGTGCTAGGATGCCGGTGTAGAGCGATTCGTGGTGATGATGTTCACCGGAATGATGATGATGCTCGTGCGTTTCGCCGTGCAAGGGTATTTCCCAACCTCCTGTAATATCCGCTTCGGCACGCACATGGCTAGTGAACATCAAATTGACTGACAATGGATTCTGTGTCTGTGGTTTAAGAAGTTCTACATTGATTTGTCCCGATGTGGCTTCATAGCCGTTGATGACGGAAGCCGTTCCTTTACTCACCTGTATGGAATTCATCCACGATCCCGGTATGTATTCCATGCCGAAATTCTGCGCCAGTCCACGTACGGCGGGCGTGTTTTCTTGCAGTAGTTGTACGTACGTGCCGCTTAACCCTAACAGACGTATTTGTTTGGCACCTGTGGCTGCATCCGAATAGGCCACATCCACCGATGCGTTTGTCTCAAACGCTTCGCTCAGGTTGCAACATGCGGCACGGCACAGTTCGTCTGCACCAATGGTCTGTGTGTCAAAGGCAGAGAGACGGTTTCGCAACACTCCGATACGCCTTTCACTGATGGTTACTTCATCCAGCACTGCTTCATCAATCAGTACAATGGTCAATGGCTCGCGGTTAAGCACTGTAACGGTATCGGAATGGCATCCCACAAAACTGGCCACCAAACGATTGGTAGTGCGTACAGGCATCAGGGTAAACGCGCCGTCCATGTCGGTGGCTGTCCCAGCCGTAGTGTTTACCCAGTAAACACTTGCACCCACCAAAGGTTCCCCGTGTTCATCCAGTACGATACCGCTTATCTGACTATATGCAGAGCAACATAAACAGAGCAATATCAAGAATACAATTGTTTTGCGCATAGTATCGGTTTTATTTTATTCGCCTATTGCAGCGGCAAGGGCTGCACGGGCGATGAACAACTCGGCATAATCTTCCAGATATGCCTCCTGCAAATCGTTATATGCCGTGCGGGCTGCCACCAATTCAAACAGCGATGTTTCGCCCAGTTGATAGCTTTCTATGTTCTTTTGCAGCACACGTTCGGCATCCTCCAGAATATGGTGATGGCTATGGGTAAGCATCAGAGAAGCCACTTTCCATGTGTTATATGCCTGTTCTACTTCCATGTGAATCTGCAACTCCAACGCACGGCAATTGTGCTCGGCGTAACGGACCCCCGCTTGGGCGGCACGGACATCACCATTGTTGAGCGAGGAGAACTTCAACGGTATGGCTACTCCTACCGAGAAACCATGATAAGGCGGGGCAGGCGCTTCTTCATTCCGCACACGCGTAGCGTATTCATATCCTGCCGTAAAGGTAAGTTCCGGTGCATTTGATGCACGGACTACCCGTAACTGCTGCTCCGTCAATCTATGCTCTGCCGTTGCGCGGATGAGATCCGCACGGCAACGGATGGCTTGGTTCTTCAAATCCTCCAATGACAAGGCGGGAAGGGGGGCAATCGGCAAAAGCGAGTCCTGCAAATCCTCCACGGGTTCGCCGCCTATCAGATTAGCCAACGCTGCCAATGCGTTCAGCCGCTCGGCATCGGCATTCAGCCATCGGTGCATATACACATGTGCTTCAACGGCCGATTGTATCGCTACCGACTCTGTGACATCTCCTGCCATCCAGCGGAGGCTGTCCCCATGCGCCACACGCAGGAAAGAAAGCCAGGTCTCGTGCAACAACTTCGCTTTATTGACCGCCAACCATGCATTGGCATAGGCTTCGGCTGCCGACTGTTGAAGATTGCGGAAATAATCCGCTACGGCTGCGCGCGTGACTTCCAGTTCTGCATTTGCCACTCCCATATTGGCACTGCGCTCTCCGCCCAACGGCACAGTATAGGACAATTCTGCTGCAATCGATTGACCCATACGGAGATTCCAGTCTTGGTTATTGCCATACGAGAATCCCACTTCCGGATCACGGAACACCCGTGCAGCTTCCTGCTGTGCCAATGCTACATCAATCTGACACTGTTCAGCCAGATAACCGGCATTCTGCTCGGCGACTTTATGCAGAAAGGTAGTGTAATCGGGTAATACAATCGCCCTTGCCGTCCATGCAGACACAAGCAAGAGGAACAAACTAATCTGTCGTTTCATGGTGATCACGATATTGAACGAGCGCTCGGCGCTCAACAAGATAATACAAAGCAGGTAGTACGTAGAGGGTAATGGCTGTGGAGCAAAGCAGTCCGTACACGATGACCGTAGCCAACGGACGCTGTACGTCTGAGCCAATACCTGTTGCCAGTGAAGCCGGCAAGAGGCCGATTATTGCTACAGAGGCCGTCATCAGTACCGGCCGCAGCCGGTCTGCCGACCCTTGGCGTACGGCACGGTTGAGGGAGAATCCTTTCCGGCGCAAGTCGTTGATATGTGCCAGCATAATGACACCGTTCTGGATAGTAAGTCCGAACAAGGCTATGAAACCCACTGCCGATGAGACATTGAATGACATACCACGCACCACTAATGCCGTCAGGCCGCCTAACAACGAGAGCGGAAGAAGGGCTATTAACAGTCCGGCTTGACGGAACCTTCCGAAGACCGCAAACATCAGTAGGAACATCACTGCCAGAACAAACGGGATAACTACACCCAAGCGCATGTATGCACGCCGCTGGTTTTCGAACTGTCCATCCCAGCGAACGGCATATTGT
>JAFXSS010000053.1 GCA_017525455.1 Paludibacteraceae bacterium | reverse complement strand
GGGAGATGTCGTTGAACATCCTGCGGCCGACGTTGTCCGGCACGCCCACGTGGAATGAGTCGTGCGCGTTCGGGCGCCACAGTATCTTGTTGCCGAAGCTGCACCATGCTGCAATGTTGGGGATAACAAATGGTGGAATCGACCGGTAGGCTTCAAGGCGGTAGACATCAATTCGGTGAGCGAGGATTATGATCTGAGTGCTATGCCCCGTCTGACCGGTATGGGCATGGAACGCGGTGCCTACGAATGTCAGGCTGCTGTCCAGCGTGTCGTATATGTACGTCCTACATTGTCACCTGCATCGGCCGGTGACGGTTCAACTTGGGAACGAGCCTTTGGTCAGGGACAACTGCAAAGCGCCATCGACGTAGCATCGGTATACAACTATTTCAACCGCGACAGAATAGATGCTGATGACCGCAAGGCATACGTATTTGTCAAGGGCTCGAACAACTCTACTGAACGCGTTGACCTGATAGCCCGTGACGGTGTATTCGTTTACGGCAGTATTCCGGGCAGTTTCAACGACACGGCATGGCTGGATGACAACGAGTACAAGAACAGAGAGTGCGAGCGCTATATCAATTATGTACGTGCTACCGCACCAGGTCTCGCAGCACCGGGCACGGCTGCTTCACGCTCACGCATTACATCACTTTATGCCGGAACGGATGAGTTCAACACAGGATTCTTGCTTGACGGCTTTGTTATCAGCAACCCGGATACTGTTTTGGAAAACTCGCCTATAGTGCTGAATTCGCATATAGCATTGCGCAACTGCATTTTCACCGACAACCACATGGATGGTGCTCCTTTGGTGGATTTGCAGCGCGGATTGGTATATAACTCACTGTTCTACGGCAACGAAGCAGACACAATCGTCAAGGTTGGGGCCAACGGATTGGTGCTCAACAACACTATCATTGCTTCACGGGAAAACGATCTGCCAATCGAAGCATCGAATGGTGTGCCAGCCAATATTATCAACAATATAACACATAACGAATCCACCGGTCCGGCTACGTGTTTTGCTACATACATGACCAACCGCAATCCATATACCCTGCCGACATATCTATCGCAGTATCCCGAATTGGCATACCAGTTGCACGAGCATAGCCGCGCTATCAACACAGGTACCGAGTTCGCTAATCTGCCTACGTCATACGACCAGTATAAGAGCGATAGGATGGTTAAATTCGATGTCGATCGCGACCTGCTTGGCAACCCACGCCGCATAGGAGGAAGAGTGGACTTAGGTGCATTCGAGACATGGAAAGTCGAACCCAAACAGGTTGTAGAGATCACCGCCAAGACCAATGTTGTCAAGACCGAAGCCGAGCGTAATAGTGCCGGCAATAGTATGGTTAATGCCTTTACCGACAACTATGGCGGTCACAAGTATCCTCATCCGGGATCGGTAGTCTATCTGATGGATAGCAGTGCCATTACCATGGCATACGAAAATAATGAGTTCGAAGGGGTAATATTCCGGCCGGGCTTCATGCTTATGAAATCGGGTGCATCGTTCTACGGCAACGGCAACAATGTACAAATGAACTACGTGGCTGTCGAGAAACGGCTGAACAATCAGCAGTTTGCGATGAACGCATTCCCATTCGACTGGTATACCGATAATATTACCACGTCCTCGTACAACAATGCAACCGATGCTATCACCAGCCAACTGTCTGGTATCAGTTTCAAAACATATCAGTACAACGGCATTGCACGTTCTGCTAAGGACTATTCGTTCCAACCGGCTAATTCCACACTATGGATGCCGGTAGATACAGCACACCGTGTAGCTACTGAGGGGTATCTGGTTGACTATAACACAAGGCAGGACACTCTGCTGCGTTTCAATGCCTTTGCTTCGGTGGCTGGAAACTATATCTACACTGAGGATGCCGACGACAAAGTGGTTGCCCTCAAGCAGCATGATAACCGCGTAGCCGGATCCGGTTCAGGCCTGAACTTCACACGTCAGGAGGATATGGGTTGGAATATGAAGGGCCTGCCATGGCTAGTCAGCGGCTACCGCACAGATACAATTCTGGAGGAGGGTAATTATCAGCGTCAGATGTTCATCCCACATGTGTTCTACTATATGAATGCCGATGGCAACTATCTGCACATGACCGATCCCGACCGTATCTATGCAGCCCGCTCATGGGATTCGGGCTCTAAACTCACCATGGGTGACGCCTTCCTCACACAAACTGCAACTATGCAGGATCATGAGGATGTACTATTCCGTCATCCGTACTTCGGCATGGATGACCGTGTAGCACGCCCTGTAATACGTGTCAGTCGTCGCAGAAGCAACCAAACCGACTATATAACCGTCATCCCTGATAGTGCCGCCGACAAGCAGATAGAGTATCGCTACGGTCGTGATGGCGTGAAGTGGTCGGGGGATAACAAGTTGACATCTGCATATATCCTTGACAATAGTCGATCCTCACAAGTATCTTTGTTGGGTGCAGCTCCGATTGATACCGATATACCTCTCGGCGTCTATGTGCCTGAAATATCGGAATCAACACGGCAGAACATAGCAGCGGCACAAACCGAGGCTTCCGATGCCACGACCTTCTCACTACCCGAGAAGGAAGCATTTGCAGGTTACAAATACGTTTATTTGATAGACTACGAACGTCACACTTATACCAATCTGAAGGACGAAGATTACACCGTCAATCTGGCTCCGGGACGTTACGACAAGCGTTTTGCGCTTCGCATAGGCGGCTACTCGATTCAAGATGAATCAGGCAAGCGTACCTATACCATCTTTGTGCTCGACGGTACGCTGCATGTTCATGGTCTCTTGAAGGGCGACTACATAACCGTATTCGCACCGTCAGGCCAACTCATCACGCAGGCATACTCGTCCGGCGCATCGTTCACTACGCCACTACCGATCGTCTCCGGCTACGTTGTCAAGGTCAACGACCACACCCAGAAAGTCATTCGCTAATCCGCGTCACCTCGCATCGGTTTACTTCTAGCGCATTGTACAAATCGCGACCTCTTGTGAAGGTCGCGATTTTTTCTATAGCGCCTCTTAGCAACTCTGTCATGTGCGTTTGCTCTCCGTCTATTATTCCGGCATTGGATGCCGGCGTCGCTTTTGCCATTGCGCCCAATTTTGATTTGGGAGAGGCTCTGCAGCTTGGTGTTTATAAGAAAATTATGTTGACAAAGTGACAAAGTGGCAAAGTTCCCCTACTCCTATCACTCTCATTATCATTGCGTTCGGCCAACTTTGTCACTTTGCCGTCATAATTTTGGTTAATGCGGGCTTAATTCTTAGGCTGCCCACTCAAATCCTAGACAATACTCGAGGGAAAGAAGAACTTATTGAACCGTAATATGGCAAAAGTACCATTCAAAAATGGCTCGTCTCCCCTCCCTAAATGTCACATTAAGTGAGCGATTTAAGTGTAAAAGGCGAAAAAGTTCGCAAAAATTTGCATAATTCAAACTTTTTCACTAACTTTGCATGCTTTTTTCGGCGCTGTGCCGGAGAATATTTTTCATAACCGCTGAACTGGGCAGTGCGCATAGGCGCTCAATAGATGTCTGTCGGTTCGGCCAAAACTAACAAACTAATGGAATACAACAATTACAAAACCGTATCGGTGAGCAAAGAAGCAGCTCGCGATCTCAAGCGTTGGGTCGTTATCGATGCGAAAGACCAGATTCTTGGTCGTATGTGCACGAAGGTTGCTAACCTTCTGCGTGGCAAGTACAAACCCCAGTTCACTCCTAATGTAGACTGCGGTGACAATGTAATCATTATCAATGCTGACGAAGTACGCATGACCGGTAACAAGTGGACCGATCGTACTTACGTACGCTACACCGGTTTCCCGGGTGGACAGCGCGAGTTCACTCCCCTGGATCTGAAGAACAAAGGCGTTGACAAACTGATTCGCAAAGTGGTAAAAGGCATGCTGCCTAAGAACCGTCTTGGCGACAAACTGATTGGCAACCTCTATGTGTTCGGCGGTGCAGAGCACGACAAACAGGCACAACAACCGATAGCAATTGACATTAACACCCTTAAATAATCGAAGCAATGGAAGTAATCAATGCATTAGGCCGTCGTAAGGCCGCTGTGGCACGCGTATATGTTAAAGAAGGTGCCGGAAACATCACGATTAACGGTCGTGAGTTGAATGTGTATTTCCCTTCTTCGATCCTCCAATATGTGGTTAAGCAACCGCTGGAGAAGTTGGGCGTAACTGAGAAATATGATATAAAGGTTAACCTTGACGGTGGCGGTTTCAAAGGTCAGGCAGAGGCTCTGCGTTTGGCTATTGCACGCGCTCTTGTAAAGATTAACCCCGAGGACAAGGCTGCTCTCAAGGCTGAGGGCTTCATGACTCGTGACGCACGTGAAGTTGAGCGTAAGAAACCCGGTCAGCCGAAGGCTCGTCGTCACTTCCAGTTCTCGAAACGTTAACATCCAAATCTTGGGGATCGGCTATGGCTGCTACCCCAAGATTGCTGTATAACGCTTTTCTCTGCGCGATACAGTCACGGACTAATAATTAACATTATTCAAACCTATCAAACTCAAATGAGAACAAATTTTGACCAGCTGCTTGAGGCAGGTTGCCACTTTGGTCACCTCAAGCGTAAATGGAATCCCGCCATGGCTCCCTACATCTACATGGAGCGTAATGGTATCCACATCATTGACCTCAACAAAACTGCCATCAAAATTGAGGAGGCTGCTGAGGCTCTGAAGAACATCGCACGTTCAGGTCGCAAGATTCTGTTCGTAAGCACAAAGAAACAAGGTCAGGAAATCATTGCTGCCAAGGCTCAAGAAGTAGGCATGCCTTACATCACCGAGCGTTGGGCTGGCGGTATGCTCACCAACTTCCCCACTATCCGCAAGGCTGTGAAGAAGATGAGCCAGATCGACAAGATGATGACCGACGGCACATTTGACAACGTATCGAAGCGTGAGAAACTGCAGATTTCACGTCAGCGCGAGAAACTGGAGAAGAACCTGGGTTCAATCGTTGACCTGACACGTCTGCCGAGCGCTCTGTTCGTAGTGGACGTAATGAAGGAGCATATTGCCGTTGCTGAGGCTAACCGTCTGGGCATCCCTGTATTCGGCATCGTTGACACCAATTCCGATCCTAATCCTATCGACTACGTCATTCCTGCCAACGACGACGCACAGAAGTCTATCGAGGTAATCGTAAGCGCTGTATGCGACGCCATCAAAGAAGGTCTGGAAGAGCGCAAAGTAGAGAAGGCTGACGAAGAGGCTGCTGCTGCACAAAACACCGCAGAGGCTCCTGCTCCTCGTGAGCGTCGCACTCGCGTACGCAAAGCAGCCCCCAAGGCTGAAGAGGCTGAGAAGGTTGTTGCTGTAAAAGCCGAGGCTCCTGCAGAAGAAACTGCAGCTGAGTAAACGACAAATGGTAAATCACTAAAAGTAACATTTTATGGCTGTAACATTAGCTGATATTAAGAAACTGCGTGACATCACCGGTGCCGGCATGATGGACGTAAAGAAAGCCCTTGAGGAGGCTAACGGCGACTTCGAGATAGCCAAAGACTTGCTCCGCAAGCGCGGACAGGCTATCGCTGCCAAACGCTCGGAGCGTGAAGCATCGGAGGGTTGTGTATTTGCCAAAGCAGAAGGCGGCTTCGGCGTAATCGTAGGCGTGAAGTGCGAAACGGACTTCGTTGCCAAGAACGCTGATTTCGTAGGTATGGTTAAACTCATCCTGGATGCAGCATTCACCAACCGTCCTGCCAACCTGGAAGCTCTGAAGGCACTGAAGATCGGTGACTTCACCGCCCAGGATCTTGTTACCGAGCGCTCCGGTGTACCGGTGAGAAGATGGAACTGAGCGATTACACGTTCCTTGAGGGTGACGTTGTTGACGCTTACAACCATCTTGGCAACAAGTTGTCGTCACTCGTAGCTGCCAATGCAGGTGCTGACCACGAAACTGTTCACGGAATCTCGATGCAGGTTGCCGCTATGGCTCCTATCGCCCTTGATGCTGATCATGTAGCAGCTGAGGTAAAAGAGAAAGAGTTGGCTGTAGCTGTTGAGAAAACCAAACAGGACGAGATCAACAAGGCTGT
>JAFXSS010000052.1 GCA_017525455.1 Paludibacteraceae bacterium | reverse complement strand
GGTATCATCGAGAACCTGCTCGGCAAGGTGGACAAACTCATCCTGTGCGGCGGTATGACCTACACCTTCGCCAAGGCTCACGGCGGTGAGATCGGCGGTTCGATTGTTGAGCTCGACAAACTCGACGTTGCTCTGGGCGTAGAGGAACTGGCCAAGAAGAACGGCGTAGAACTTGTGATGGCTCCCGATGCTATCTGCGGCGACTCGTTCAGCAACGATGCCAAACAACTCGTTTGCCCGTCAGACGCTATACCCGAGGGTTGGGAAGGACTGGATGCCGGTCCTGAGGCACAGAAGAAGTTCGCTGCCGCTATCAAAGGCTGCAAGACTATTCTCTGGAACGGTCCTGCTGGCGTATTTGAGTTCGATAACTTCTGCGGTGGCAGCCGTGCTATCGGCGAGGCTATCGCTGAGGCTACTGCCGAAGGAGCATTCTCGCTCATCGGAGGCGGTGACTCGGTTGCTTGCGTCAACAAGTTCGGATTGGCTGACAAGGTTTCGTATATCTCCACCGGTGGCGGTGCGCTGCTCGAGGCTATCGAGGGCAAGGTTCTGCCGGGCGTAGCTGCTATCAAGGGCGAGTAATATACACAAACCGTAAATCGTTAAATCGCTAAATCGTACATTACTTTATGGAGATATCCGGAAAGATTACACATAAGTTCCCGCTCCAGTCGGGAGAGTCGAAGAGTTCGGGCAAACCGTGGCAACTGCAGGCATATGTGCTTGAGACACAGGAGCAGTATCCGCGCAAGGTTTACTTCGAGATCTTCGGCGAGCAGCGCATCAAGGACAACCCCTGCGAAATCGACGACCTGGTAACCGTATCGTTCGATATCGAGAGCCGCGAGTTCAACGGACGTTGGTACACCTCTATCCGCGCTTGGCAGGTTAAGCAAGGCATAGTTGACAACGCTGCCCAGCAGCCCGCAGGTGCTACTGCACCCGCTGCTGCGCAATCCACAGCAGCCGCAGCACAACCTGCTAACGAACGACCTGCAGCACAACCGATGGCGGAGACTGCCATACCTAACGTCGAAACCTTCGACAGCGTGGCAGGCTCAACCGACGATCTGCCGTTCTAATCCGAACGGTCTGCGAGGTATCTGAACGCTCTGCGAGTTACTTGACGACCATGCGCATACGAACCATCATCTGGCTGATAATAGCCGTACTTATCCTGGCGGGGAGCACCATATTGTGTGCTCTGCGCTGGGATGTATGGTTCATCACTCCGCCCGAACCTGCATGGAACGGCGATACGCTCAGCACGCGCTTCGTAACATTCAACGACTCTACCACCTACACCTGCCAGACTACCGACACAGTGACGATGGTCGTTCTTGGCGATGTGCATAATACCCTCACCCACAACGATTATCTGCAGATAGCAGCACTAAACCCGCAGATGCAATGCTATGCCCAACTGGGTGACTTCGTAGAGCGCGAACAGTTCTACTACAAACAACTGCTCATGCGCGAACTGGACGGCACGCCCTTTACCTCGCTGCCCATACTGGCCTGCCCGGGCAATCATGAGTACAGCAAGGGCATCAACCGCCGGTTACCCGACTCGTGGTTTGCATCGTTCCCGATGCCGCTCAACGGACCGGAAGACGGGCTGGGCACAACGTATTACGTCGATTTTCGCAACCTGCGGTTCATAGCCATCGATACCGAAGATTCGCAACTGCTATCTGACTTCACACGCCTGAATGCCTGGGTGAAGC
The DNA here is from genome assembly GCA_017525455.1 of Paludibacteraceae bacterium. Lineage (GTDB taxonomy): Bacteria > Bacteroidota > Bacteroidia > Bacteroidales > Paludibacteraceae > Colicola. The sequence goes on along the minus strand of JAFXSS010000052.1, from coordinate 30,698 downwards.
AGACTATCTCCACAGCATGGCAACCATGGGTAGTAGTGATGATGCATCGGCCTGTGTTTGCTTCGCGCAAGGGACGAATGAACCCCACCGTTTGGATGTCGCTCGCATACGCACTGCAGGAGGCGGATGTTATATTCTCCGGTCACGACCACACCTATGCACGGCGCGGTGACGGCTTAGCCGAAGACGGCGAAACGCATGAACCCGTGTGGATAGGAATGACTTCCACCACCCGCGCACGCACGCCCAAAACGCGCAGCCGCATGGATACCATCGTAGCCGGAGGACCGTTCTACGGACAACTGCAGGTATCACGACACGAACTGTCGCTGCGCACATGCACACTTGACGGCACATGTATCGACTCCGTCAAGTTGGTGGAACGTTAAATTGTTAAGCTCTTACGTTTTTTACCATGAAACTCATTGCTCCATCCGTTCTGTCCGCCAACTTTGCCGAACTGCGCAAAGACCTGGAGATGATCAACCGCTCTGATGCCGACTGGTTGCACATTGATGTAATGGACGGCACATTCGTACCGAACATCTCGTTCGGATTTCCGCTCATGGAACCGATGCGCAAGTATTGCACCAAGCCGCTGGATGTGCACCTGATGATTGTGCATCCGGAGAAATATGTCGAGCGATTCTGCGATGCAGGAGCATGGAGCGTGGGATTTCACTTGGAAGCTACGGACGATCCCGAACCAATCCTAGACCTTATACGTGCCAAGGGGGTACGTACTTGCCTGACTATCAATCCAAACATAGCCGTTGAGAGACTGGTAAAATTTCTCGACAAAGTGGATATGGTTTTGCTTATGTCAGTCTTCGCCGGATTCGGCGGACAGAAGTTCATCCCCGAGACGATGGATAAGATCCGCTTTATCCGTCAGGAGATTGACCGCCGCGGGCTGTCGACTCTTATCGAGATTGATGGCGGCGTGAACGCACAGAATGCCCATGACATCTTCGCAGCAGGAGCAGATGTGCTGGTGGCAGGCACTGCCGTGTTCGGAGCACCCGACCCCGAAGAAGCTATCCGACTGATGAAACAATAACAGGCTGAGACCATTGAAGCCGTTTCTAACAGAAAGACCAATGGTAAGGCGCTTTCCTTTTGTTTTTGTTTTTCTATTTACCGCATTGCTTATCTGCTGTGCGTATTACTTGCATTGGCCGTTTAACCTGCGCTACGACACGGAAGCGGATTACCTGGATTCGCTGGCTGTGTTCCGCGTTCATGTGATTGAGCAGCCTGTGCGCAAGACTGACGGATGGTTAGTACAGGCGAACATGCCTGCCTACAGACAGCAGGCAATGTTTCATCTCCGCACTGACTCGGTACAACCCGCGCCTGCCATAGGAGATATATTGCTCGTGCACACGCGCCTGACACGCCCGCACGCGCTATTTGAGGGAGAGTTCGATTACGGCAATTATCTGCGTCTGCAACATTTGGTAGGAATAGGTTACGTGCGCGCCGGACAATGGCAGATTATAGGTCACATGCCCGTTCGCACCCTACGCGCATATTCTTCCATCATCCGCCATCGATTGGCTCAACGTTATGCCGAGACAGGGTTACATTCGCAAGCACTGGCGCTCATCTCGGCCATCACTTTGGGCGAGCGCGACGGTTTGGATGCTGACCTGCGCCGCTCATTTGCCGCAGCGGGTGCAGCACACGTTCTCGCGGTAAGCGGTTTGCACACCGCAATCATCTACATGGTAATCATGTTCCTGCTAACCTGCTTTGGCCGGCGCAGACCACTGTATGAACAACGGGTACAACGCATATTGTTGTCACTCGCCATTATCCTTGCCATGTGGGCATATGCGTTCATTACAGGGCTCTCGCCTTCGGTAACACGCGCCGTACTGATGCTTACCATAGTTCAGGTCGGATGGATGGTCCGGCGACAGGGAGTGTCGCTCAACACCCTGGCAGCCGCAGCATGTATCTGCCTGTGGATGGACCCGCTATGTCTGTTCAGCGTAAGTTTTCAGTTGTCGTTTGCTGCTGTGCTGGGAATATTGCTGTTCGTACCGCACATGAACAATGCTTTCCCTGTCAAACATAGTCGTCTCGCACGATGGGTACGCGACCTGCTAACCGTTTCCATCGCTGCTACAATAGGTACACTGCCTGTTACATTGTACTACTTCGGACAGATGCCCCATTACTTTCTGCTGACAAACATAGTTATTCTGCCGGTAGCGTACATACTGGTTATAGCAGGATTGGCAGTACTGCTACTTGCTCACACCACTCTCGGCGCATGGCTGGCCATTGGACTGCAATATGTAGGCAGTTGGACATGTTCCTTGGTTGGCTGGATCGAGCATCTGCCCCACTCCACCTTACAACTCACCGCCACACCATGGATGGTTATGTGTCTGGTAGTAGCCATCGGCTGTTGTTACATGCGTATCTACCGCGAGCGACTGACTTGGTACGCCCCGGCAGCCGCAGCCATAGCATTGTTCTGCGTACTGCACTTCGGCAATGTCCGGCAGAGCGTGCACAAACAAGAACTTGTCATACAAGGCAAGACAATCTACTATAATCAGGGAGGGAACATTCTGCGATACCCGCTCAACAGTCGATACACGTTCTTCCAATATAATGGTCGGAACTACGTGTACGCACCATACTTGTCAGCCCGGCAACGCCAACGACTGGAGCAGTACTGCCGGGACAGGGATATCAGTATTTGGTAGGTTTACGATTGCACAACAACAGAAACGGGCAATACGACGTGCAGTCTTTTTCCTGGCATTGCGCAAACTCAGTCTCATTGAGGATGTCATCAACCATGCCTTTGACAAGCTCGGAATATTCCTCATGCGTCTTCTCGTCATACACAATCGGTTTATCTTCACCTATCGACACATGTGTTATGATTTTCGCATTGGTTAAGTCATGTCCCGCAAAATACAGATGCGGTTCGATCCGTTTGGCATCGCCGGACATATATGCCATATGACTGTATAATAACGTTTGACGCACATAATCGGCATTCCCACCTGTCGAGCGAAGCTGACCCGCTTCCACTGACATCTTTTTCTGGTCGTACTTGCCTGTCTTGTAATCCACTACTCTCGTTACCGTTGCATCGCCCTTACCCAGGCAATCCATTCTATCCAGTTTGCCGGCGACATAAACCTCGCCGACAGGCACACTCCTGCTTTGCTCCAACAACTTGATAGTCAATCCCAGGTGCTCAGCATCATAATGGTCACGCTCCAGGATGTGACGGATAAACAAATCTACCATACTGTTCTCAAACGGATGTTCATCGAAGTGGTAAATATCCGGCTCTCCTTGATGATACTTGCAATAGTCCTCGTTCATCTTACCGTACGCATATCGTATTGCATCTTCGCGTTTCTCGGGAGTGTTCATCTGTTCCACCTGGTTCGGATGTATAGATGCCGGAAAACCTTTCTCTTTATCTTTACAATATGTATCGTACAGGTATCGCACCGATTCATGAACCAGTGTGCCTAAGGCATTGGCTGAAAAAATGGCATTGTGCTCCTCGTCGCCATATATGCCCAGCATCTGTTCGATATAGAATCTTCGCTTACATCCATAGAACGTGTTGATAGCCGATGGAGAGAGTGAGAGTGGCTTGCCTCTCTGCTTACGCATATTCGCCCAACTTGCACCGGGAACAACATCAATCGTCTTCATGGGTTGTATGGTATTGCTTTCTGTCAAGCAGTACTTTTCCACAGTGAACTCTTCCGGACATACCAGCATCTGCATCACAAAGCGGGACATGGCCTTACGCGTCATACCTGTCTGCGACTGACTGAATACGATGGTTACATCCTCGGCACGATTGAGCAACCTGAAGAAGTTGTATGCGTACACCGACGCACGTTCGTCATGCGTCTGCAAGCCATAGGCTTTTCGCAAGTAGTAGGGCAAGAACGATTTGTCAGGCTGATGGGCAGGAATAACTCCTTCCTCTACATTAAGCAGCAACAAATGCTTGAAATCCAGGGTACGCGTCTCCAGTACACCCATGATTTGCAGATCTGTCACCGGTTCGCCATGGAAAGGTAAGGTGAGTTGCTCCAGATGTCTGCGAACAAGCCGCTGCAACAAGTCGGGGTGGTCGATCAGTTCACCAACCAGAGAATCATGCAGTATGACAACAAACTGCTTAAGCGTCCTATACGTCTGGTACAGTGCTTCACGCTGCAGATGCCACTGCCAGGCATCCTGGGATTGGTTACCAATCGCCCGGGATTGGGCATCCACAAAATCCACAACAGTCTGCAACGCTTGAGCCGGATCGCCTGAATGCTGGCGAAAAGATTTATCCATCTGCTTGACAACCTCGGCAAAGATGCGCGTGTTTCTGAGCGGATAGCCCTTGGTGATGTTTACCTGTTCGGGCGTATCACTGCCGTCAAGGCAGATAGGAGGCAGACTGTAAATAACGGACTCCAGTTGTCCCTCATCGCAAATAACAACAGCCGTCGTTTCACCCTTCTTCTTGTACGTCTGCTTGAGCCATTGCCCTGCATACTCGGCTTCTGAATGAACAGACGCGGCACTGATTGTACGCACCTGCTTGGGTTCACTCCACTTATTCGCCGACAGAGCATTGGGCAGCGTTTGTATATTTTGGCGGATGAAGGCAAAAGCCTTGCTGTTGGTCTTGAAATCTTCTACATAATCCCAGAAGAACAATGCCTTGCCCTCGTCCTGTAGCAATTGCATCAATTGCCGTTCAACAGGTAACAGATAGTTAAACCCTACAAAGCAGTACATCTTACCCTCTGTCTGCTGGCGCAATTCCTGCCAATGGCTCACCACATATCGCTGGCGTTGCCCCTCATAGCCTTTGTCCGCCTGCTCCAGTTCGTTGTGAAGACGATGGTAGATTTCCGGCATGGCGTGCCACAAAGCCGCAAAATGCTCTTGAACAGACTTAGCGATAAGCGACTGTTCGCGAGCCTCGCCTTTATACAACAAATCCTCCAGACGCTGACGGACATCCTCATCCAACTTATAAGTATCCAAGTCTGACAACGAAAGCGCATTACGGAAGAACGAGTCGATCTCCGTCTTGCTGATACCCTGATCAATATTCGTGAAATCCGACAGCAACTGCCGTCCCCAACTGTAGAAACGGTCAATCTCCATCGGTTTCTGAGCCGGTATATCGCCATGAGGCATACTTACGCAATCGTTGTATATGCGATATAGACGGCATATAGTAAACAGTTCATCCTCTACTCCAAGCGGACATAGGCTGTCGAACAATTCGCTCAATGTAACCATCTCCGGTGCCCATGCTGCGCTTTGCCGGTCAGCCAACATGCGCTGCTGTAGCACGCTACGCATGATTAATCCGGCACGATGCATCGGAAAGACTATCGTCACATCTTTCAGTCCTGACCACTTGAAACGATCGATGATTTGATCAGTTACAGATTGTAAAAAAGTTTTCGCCATGCTAGATCAAAACTATCAAAATCACATCTCAACTTGTACCAATTCATTGTTAAACGCGTACCACAACCAGCCTTCAACCTGTTTGTACTGCATGTTTTTCAGCGCGGACATGTAATCACGAACCTGCGACATATATCCCGGCCTTTGCTCACTCGTGAACTTGTAATCCAGCACCACAGCCTTGTCACCCTTGATCATCACTCGGTCAGGACGGATAACCGAGGCAGGTTTGAGTATAGCCATTTCGCGCATCAGTTGCCATGAACCGTCGAACCATTGCTTCATCTTTGCCGAATTGAATGCATTGGCAATAAGTTGCTGAATCCTGGCAAACTGCTCATCATCCTCAATCAATCCCTGCTGACGGTATAGTTCAAGCACCTTAGGTGCATCGGACTCTACGCGTATATGTGCAAATATGTCGTGGCACAGCAATCCGAAGTCTGTCTGTGTTGATGACATCTCTTTACCGGCTGATTCCTGCGTGTATTGCTCTGATTCTTGTGACTGCCGGAAATGCACCTGACTACCATCGCTATACACTTGCGTTGTCAATGGTTTGGCACCCATGAAACTCAACACATTCGCTTGGGTTGACGAACCAGGTATATGAATAACCGGCTGCCCGCCTACACTATATTCCAGATACGGCGATTGCTCCGTCACTGTTGACAACTTTTCGCGCAGTCCCGTATAGTCCAATAGCGGAGCGGCTACGGTAGGGGAACCTTCGGAATGGGTTCCTATATCCGCCAACGCATATACATACAGATTATCTTCCGCACGTGTCAACGCAACATACAACATATTGTAGTTGTCTATCCGCTGTGCCTCATGTTCCTCAATATATGCCCGCTCATACGGCGAATCCTTTCCCGTATATTGCAACTCCTTGCCCTGATGAATAGGGATAAATAGCAAATCCTTGCTATCCTTGGCGGGCATCGACTCCGACCAAAGGATATCTGAATTTCGGTCTTTCTCTACATTCCAGGCAGCATCCAGCAGAATCACCGTCTTTCCTTCCAATCCTTTTGAAGTATGGATGGTCATCATCCGAATAGCGTCAATACTATTGTCAGCATTGATGGAAGATTGTTGCATCTGTTCATCCCAGTACTTGAGCAAAGCACGCGCATCGCTTCCGTAGGTTGATATGAACGATTGCACATTGTCGAAAAAACTGTTGATATATGCTACATCGGTGCCTGAATATACTCCGTCAGTACAAAAGAGCACCTGCAGCAAATGATGCAGTTGGTCATATAGTGGAGCAGACTTGTCTACACCATCAATGCGCTCTATAATGCTCGTTGCCACGGGCTGCGTCGGCATTTGTGTTCGTATGAATGCGGCCGATGTAGCACTGCGCGTGTACAAGTAACGCAACGCCTCTACCAGCAACTGCACCGATACGCATGAGCATAACTGGAAGGAGTCGCGGGAAACCATTTGCGTTTTATTTAGCGTCGGGTATCTATCGCCTTGCGCACGACACCAGGACGCCCACTCCTGAATACCTGCGTTCTTGTTACTTAATACAAGAATGTCCTGCGGGCGTTCATTCTTACCAAGCAACTCTTCAATGGTAGCACATACATCCGCCCACAGAGCCTCCTTCTGCGGCCTGTTTTTCAAGGCATCTGGCACATTCTTTTTTGAAGGGTGGTAGTACGGGTAGAATCGGCAACGCACATAGCCGCCACCATGCTTGTTGACGCAATAATAATCGCTAATATCCGATTGGGGATTTTCTGCATCCGGGTTCTCGTCGTACTGACTCTTGCCTAACTCTTGTGCCACCCGGTGCATTACACTTAAGTTAAACCTGACTATATTTTCCCGACTGCGTTGGTTACGTTTGAGTGAGGTTGAATTGGGATTATATTCCTCTTTCAAATCTTTTTTGCCTAACCCATCCATAATTCGCCAATCGCCATTTCGGAAACGATAAATGCTCTGCTTCGTATCACCTACCACAAGCACCGTCTGTCCCTGAACAGCCAAGATCTCTTTGATCAGATGAAGGAACACATTCCACTGCAGCACACTTGTGTCCTGAAACTCATCAATCATAATGTGGCGGTAACGGATACCCGCCTTCTCGAGAATAAAGTCAGCATCGCCGGGCTTTAGTGCCTCATCCAGCGTTAGAGCCGTATCGGCCAGCAACGCGGTGTTCGTGCGTAGTAGTGAGCGTTCAATGCACTTCGCCAACGCATCCATAAGACGCAAATCATTGAGATAACGAAGCGAGCAGGTAGTTCTCCAATATATCTCGCGCGTAGCATCACATGCCTCTTGCAAAGCACGAAGCTGCGGATTGGCCATTACCTTGTTCATTTCGCTGTCCGGAGCTCCGCGGAAAACGTCTTTCTTTTCTTTAATCGATTCAGGATCGAGGAGAGATTTTTGTATGTTATTAATTGTGTTTGTTATTCCTTTTATACCAGCCTCTTCAACTTTCAGAAGCATTTGTCTCAAATTGGATAGAGCAACCTCACGCTCTGCGTACAATGCCTTGCGATATTCGGCTATACGCTTCTCATCATAAACAATCTTCGATTTATTTGCCTGCACGCTCTCCTCGTACAGTTGCATGGCTATAGAAATCAGGTTCTCGCGTATATCCCAACCCTTATTCTCGCCTATATTCTCCGATGCATATTCGACCACAGTGCTCTTACTGTCCGACAATTCCTCCGTCAGCAGCGTATCTACAGCCACGCTAATAACCTGCTTGACATCTATGCTGATAGTGAAATCCGCTGTACGGTTCAGAGCATGAGCCATACCACTAATCAACTGCTGAAGAAAAGAGTCGATGGTTGTTACGTTGAAATTGTCGTAGTCCTGAAGTATAGCATGCATATTTGTTTCGGCAAGTGCACTCAATTCTTCATCGGACTTATCGTTATTGCGCAACATAAACTCTCGCACCTTCTGTAGAAAGACCTTCTCTCCACCTTTAGCAATGCCCATCAGGTACGTCAATATACGTTCCTTCATTTCGGCTGTTGCCGCCTTGGTAAATGTCACTGCCAATATATTACGGTAACTCTCCCCGCTAAACAGCAGGGCGATGTAGTATGCCGACAAGGTGAATGTCTTACCCGTACCTGCAGATGCACGGCAAACAATTAGCGGGTGTTGCGGATCAACAACGCCTTTAACTTCTTTCTCAGCCATTTATTCGGTATCAGTGTTTTAGTTCGAACGGGAACGAAGCAATCAGTGCTCCATCGATAAAGAAATCGGCATTGTATGTACCCTTGTACAGAATCTCGCCTACTGTCCAATAGAGCGTTTCGTCCATAGCTTCACCGCCATACTCAAATTCTTTGGTAAGCGAATACTCTATCTCACTGTTCTCAAACGCGAACATACGTTGAGCAGGATCAGGCAGAGTTATCAGTTCGCCATCCGGGCGCACAATACGCATGTACACTCGCTTCAGACCACGATCGCTGGTTATGTTCTTGCCGATGGTAAAATCGAACTGAATCTTTTGCATCTGGTTGAGATTGGAAGTCTTGCGGTCACGCCTGTTCAGCGGAGTAACCTTGAATGCAGTAATCTCCAGCATCGAAGCCCTGGTCACCTTTTCCGTCAGATGCGTATTCTGCTGCTGCAACTCTTCTGCCTGTTGCTGTACTACGGCATATTGCTCCTTCACCTGTCGGTTTTCGGCCGTAAGACGCTGGTTAGTCTGGTTGAGCGAATCTATCTGATGAACGTACGACACCATTACTTGGCGCACGGTGGCCAGCTCTTTCTTCAGTTCGGCTATACGGCGTGCATTGGTGGCTTTGGTTATACGCAACTCCTCCAACAGGTCACGCACACGTTGTTGTTCCTTGTTAAGCAACTGTGCCAACGAGTCGTTGTGGATATCCGGAGTGCGGTAACCGTCAAACTGCATAGCCAGATCCTCGTATTCATCTTCCAGTTCGGATTTCTCAAACTCCATCTGTTCGACCATCTCGGTCATCTCTTGCTTCTGCTGCAGAAACAGATACGTAAGCACGCCAACTGCAGCGAGCAGAACAATCAAAATCGGTATAAGAATCTTTTTCATAATAATGGTAATACTTTTTCTAATTTATTGCTTCTGGATCCCTTAATCAATATTGTATAGCCTTGCAGAGGGTTGGCCTTGATATATTCACACAAATCCTCCACACTTGAGAATATCGGATACGGAGCAGTCGTTTCGCGATACTCGTCACCTACAAGGAATACGGTATCTGCTTTACGCTCAAGGAGCATATTTACAATGTTCTGATGCTCCGTATGACTATACTCTCCCAATTCGCGCATGGCTCCGAGTATATATACCGCCGCGCTCTTAGACTGCTGTGCCGACAGACTGAAGTCAAACGCCTGGATAGCCGCTTGCATAGAAGTCGGATTGGCATTGTATGCATCCACGATGAGCGTATTATGATCGGTAACGGTCTTTTGCGAGCGGTTGTTTGACGGGACATATGCACGTACGGCGGCAAGACCGTCTTCACGACTCACACCGAAATATTCGCCTACGCAAAGTGCCGCCTGGATATTTTCACTATTATATGCACCTACCAGATGCGTACCTTCAGGCATCGTTCCCGAGGTGTACGTAACAACCTGAACGGTTGCTGATTTCTGCGCCTCGCTCAGCATCTGCTCCAGATTCTGATTGTCTGCATTGCGGAAAACAAGTCCGTTGTGCGCAACGAGATAATCATACAACTCGCGCTTGGTGGCCTTAACCCCCTCGAATGAGCCGAAGCCTTGCAAGTGCGCTTTTCCCACATTGGTTATGAGCCCGCAATCCGGTTCGGCAATCTCCACGAGTTCCTTGATATCCCCCGGATGACTGGCGCCCATCTCTACGATAGCCAGTTCGTGAGCTGAAGTCAATTGTAACAACGTCAGAGGCACACCGATGGAGTTATTCAGGTTACCTTGGGTATAATGCATATTGTACTTGGTGCTCAGCACGGCTGCAAGAAGTTCCTTAGTCGTCGTCTTGCCGTTAGTGCCGGTGATACCTATTATCCGCTTTCCCCAATGCCTGCGCCAAGCCCGGGCAAGATCCTGCAGAGCAAGCAGACTGTTCTCCACCAGCAATGCCGAATACTCTCCGGCAGACTGAATGCTGTTGTACACACTCTCATCGTCCACAATAGCCATCGAGGCGCCTTGTTGCAGAGCTTGCAGAGCAAACTTGTTGCCATCAAACGTGTCGCCTTTCAATGCAACAAATATACATCCGTCAGGCAAGTTACGGCTGTCCGTTGACACACTGACGGAATCTTTGCCTTCTATCAAAAATGACCAATCCATTTACCGAATCCTTAATTATTACTTATTACATAAAATCTGCTTACAAAGATAATAAAAATAATTGACATTTGCAAACAAAATTTGCTTTTATTTGACGATAGCACAAAAAAAAAGATATTCACTTGCTTTTGTCAGATATTTTTCGTAACTTTGTGAGCAGTTTATATCGGTTAAAACATATATTTGCAATAATGAACAAATCCATCGAGGTAGTAGCAGCCATCATTTCTGACGAGCAGGGGCGCATTTTTGCCACGCAAAGAGGATACGGAGAGTGGAAAGACTGGTGGGAATTTCCGGGAGGCAAGATGGAAATCGGTGAATCGGCACAGGACGCATTGAAACGTGAGATCCGCGAAGAACTGGATGCAGAGATTGAAGTGGGCGAATTACTTATTACCGTCAACTACGATTATCCCACCTTCCATCTAACCATGCATTGTTTCGACTGCAGGCTTGCCGACAAACATGTTACACTACTGGAACACGAAGCTGCCAAATGGCTGAAAACCCAAGAACTGCGTTCTGTCAAGTGGCTTCCCGCCGATGAACAGATAATTGATGACATTATTTGCGGAAAATATTTGCATAATTGATATTTTTTTCGTATCTTTGTAGGCGCAAAAGTTACGTCCCGTCAGCAACCCTTCTCAATGAACGAGTGCACCTGTATATCGAATCCCGTTTACCACATCCCCGCCATGCTAAGCGAGGTACTGGAAGGCTTGTGCATTGATTCGGGCAAACCGCAAATATTTATAGATGCCACATTTGGCGGTGGCGGACACAGCCGGGGAATAATGGAGCGGATGAGTACCGGCTCAAGGTTGTTCGGCATTGACCAGGACCTTGACGCTTACGACAACCGTATTGACGACAAACGATTCACCTTCGTGAGAAGCAATTTCCGCTACATAGCCAACTTCATGGATTTTTACGGAGTGACGCAAGTGGATGGCATATTGGCTGATTTGGGAGTAAGTTTTCATCACTTTGACTCTGCCGAGCGCGGTTTCTCGTTCCGTTACGATGCACCGCTTGACATGCGCATGAACGCCCGCCAGCAGCTATCCGCAGCGGAAGTTATCAACACCTATTCGGAGGAGGAACTGGCACGCATACTCTATCTATACGGTGAGTTTGGCAACTCACGAGCCATTGCGCGGCAGATTGTCAGCAAGCGTTCGCAACAGACTATCCAGACTACCCAGCAACTGCAAGACAGCGTTCGGCTGAAAGACAAACAGGACTACGCACGGTTGTTCCAGGCATTGCGCATTGAGGTAAACGATGAACTGGGTGCGCTTCGCGAATTGCTGGAAGCCTCCACGCAACTGCTCTCGCCCGGAGGACGATTGGTTATTCTGACTTATCACTCGCTGGAAGACCGCATAGTAAAGAACTTTATGCGTTCCGGCAACACCGAAGGCACCGTACACAAAGACTTCTACGGCAAACCGCTCACGCCCTACAAAGTGATAGAGAAAGGCCGTACGGCTTCTGCAGAAGAGGTGGAGCGTAATCCGCGCGCACGCAGCGCCAAACTGCGCGTTGCCGAGCGCATAAACGAACAATTGGCAAGGGAATAAATGGACAAACGATTAAGCATAATACAGAGAATCCTGAATGGAGATATATTCAGTGCCAAGCGCGTTTCTAAGCACTATTTGCTGTTTGCGCTGATTGGAGTGTATATCTTCATCAGCATACTTATGGGCTTCATTTCCGAAGTGCAATACGTGCGGATCGGTGCTTTGAAGAAAGAACTCAAGGAAGCACGCAACGAAGAACTTACCATCAGTTCGGAACTGGTGAACAGCACTCGCCAATCGGCTATAGCCAAACAACTCAAAGAGAACGGCAGCGAACTCAGGGAAGCCAACAAACCTATTATTGTCATTAAATAAGCACGTGGCAAATGACTAAATTGTAAATCTTTTCATGCCCGACCATCGACAAAATACCATATTCCGCTTTGCAATTGTATTCCTGTTTATTACAGCAGGATTTATAGTTGTACTGGTGCATATAATGCGCATCCAGTGGTTCGAGCGTGACAAGTGGATGCAGAAGATTGACACGCAAAAGCCCAATGCTGTCGTCATATCGCCACAGCGAGGTAATATTCTGGATGCCGAAGGCCGACTGCTGGCTAGCAGCATTCCCGGATACTACGCTTATATGGACACACGTGTTCCCGCTTTGCACCAAGGCGGAGATACTCTGTTCCATAGATATATAGACAGCATATCCATAGGTCTAAGCCGTATATTGCCGGAGAAAAACGCCGCTGAATACAAGGCGATGATTACCCGCTCGTTCAACCACCGCAACGGCAAAACGGCTAAAGGAGCACCAAAAGAGAACGGCACATACCTCAAGTTGTGCCCCCATCGCGTATCGTATATTCAGAAACGCGAGATTGAGCAATTGCCTTTGTTCCGCCGCGGATTCTACCAGTCAGGCATCCGATTTGAAGATAAGCCCGAGCGCAAAAAGCCGTTCGGCTCACTTGCTTCACGAACGATTGGCACCATTCTGAGCGACGGCAAAGGAAATACGGGTCTCGAGAAATCATTCGAAGCCGACCTGCATGGCATCGACGGCCTTGCTATTCGCGAACGTCTGGGCGGGCAATGGCAAAATGTGCCTGTACGGGAAGCTGTCAACGGATATGATTTGGTAACTACTCTTGACGCCAACTTGCTTGACATAACGGAGACGGCTCTACGGAACTGCCTTGAGAATACACAAGCCGATTGGGGATGTTGCATCCTGATGGAGGTACAATCCGGCAAGATTCGCGCTATCTGCAACCTTGACCGAGGCTCTGACGGCACGTATAGCGAGCGGGCCAACCACGCTGTGACACGTGTTGAACCCGGTTCGACATTCAAAACCATAGCAATGATGGCTGCTCTGGACGATGGCAAAGTCGAATTGTCGGATACCTTTGAAGTGTATAGCCAGGGTTGGAAATACCACGATGCTCTGCATCGCGATGCTCACCCGAGAGATACAGTCTATACGTTGCGTAGCGCGCTCGCTGTTTCGTCGAACATCGCTTTCGCCAAGATGATTCTGAAGAGTTACGACAAGAAGGCATCGAAGTTCGTAGACAAACTTCAAAGTATGGGACTTCGTGACAGCGTCTATTCGGAGATTCCCGGAGCGCAAAAACCACGTATTGATATTCCCAACGACGGAGTAACACTCTCGCGTATGGCGTACGGATATTCGGTCGAGCTCACTCCGCTGCAGATTCTTACTTTCTACAACGGCATAGCCAACGACGGCAAAATGATTCGTCCATATCTGGTTGAGCGTGTAGTAGACGGCGATGATGTTATTCGCACCTACGATACCGAAACGCTCAAGAGCAGTATGTGCCGGCGCAGCACGCTCAATGATATCAAAGTCAGCCTGCACGATGTAGTTTGGGATAATTATCTCGGTACGGCATCGGTGCGAACGTGGAAAGGCCACCTTATTGATTACAAGGCGCAAAGCAAACTCGTGACTATTGCAGGAAAAACAGGAACGGCGCAGATTTTCCGCAATGGAAAGTATCAATCGCGAGAGCACCGAATGACGTTTGTGGGGTACTTCCCTGAGGAAAAACCGCAATACTCATGCATCTGTATGGTAGAGCATCCGAACAACTATCCCAAGTACGATGCAGGCATGGACTGCGGTAGCGTTGTTAGGCAGATTGCCGAACGAGCCGTTGTTTATGCCGGACATTACGTAATCAAAGGCGATTCGCTGGTGTACGAAAGAAACAAATAACAGGAATTCATAATACAAACAACAGGAAATTATACTATATGATACTTGCACAATTGCTTAAGGCTATACAGCCTGTACAGGTAATAGGCTCTACGGATGTGGACGTTCATGCCATTCAGTTCGACTCACGCAAGGTTGAAGCTGGCGACCTGTTTGTTGCACAAGCCGGCACGGCTGTTGACGGACACACGTTTATTCCTGCGTGCATTGAAAAGGGGGCAACCGTAGTAATCCTAGACAATAGTCGATATTTAACCGATATCAAAGAGGGCGTAACGTATGTGTTGGTCAAGAATTCCGAAGAGGCTCTCGGCCGTCTGGCACATCAGTGGTATGGCTGTCCGAGCGAGAAACTGACACTCGTAGGCGTTACCGGCACCAACGGCAAGACAACCATCGCCACGCTGCTGTATGAGATGGTTCGTGCCATGAGCTATAAAGCAGGACTGATCTCCACCGTTGTTTATTATGTGGACGGCACGGCTTATCCTTCCACGCACACTACGCCTGACGCACTTGCGCTGAACGCACTGCTCGCGCAGATGGTGGAAGCAGGATGCCGGTACGCATTTATGGAAGTCAGCAGCCATAGTATTGCCCAAGAACGTATAGCCGGACTGCAGTTTGCCGGAGCGATGTTCACCAATCTGACACGTGATCATATCGATTACCACAAGACCTTTGACAACTACCGCGATACCAAGAAACGCCTTTTCGACGGTTTGTGCAAAGAGGCTTTTGCTGTCACCAATGCCGATGACAAGAACGGACTTGTCATGACGCAGAACACCCGCGCCAAAGTCTTTACTTACTCCACACAGACTATGGCAGACCACCGCGGAAAGATTCTGGAGGAAGGATTCGACGGCATGTTGCTCAGCATTGACGGACAGGAAGTTTTTGTACCGCTCGTCGGACGATTCAACGTCAGCAACCTGCTTTGCATCTACAGTGCCGCACTATGCCTTGGTTTTGAGAAAACCGAGATACTGCGTATTCTCAGTGCATTGAAACCTGTGAACGGACGATTTGAGACGATTCGTTCTCCCAAAGGCTGGACGGCTATCATCGATTATGCCCACACACCTGATGCTGTGGACAATGTAATCAGCACGATTAACGAGATACTCGGCAGCCAAAAATCGAAAGCCGACAGCCAAAAGCCAAAACTTATTACGGTAGTAGGTTGTGGCGGCAACCGCGACAAAGGCAAACGCCCGATGATGGCGCAGATTGCCAAACGAGGCAGCCAGCAACTCATTCTTACCAGCGACAATCCACGTGACGAAGAGCCTGCTGATATTCTCAAGGATATGACTGCCGGCTTGACGGAAGACGAACTCCGCTCCACGCTTGTTATCGAAGATCGCGCTGCTGCTATACAGACGGCTTGCACGCTTGCGCAGAAAGGCGATGTGATTCTTGTAGCCGGCAAAGGCCACGAAGACTACCAGATCATCAAGGGCGTGAAGCATCACTTTGACGACCATGAAGTTGTACGTCGATACATCTAATTGGCACATAATGTTATCAAAAAGTCAAGCCACGCACACTTTTTCGCGGAAATATTTGCATATGTCGTAAATTTTCCGTACCTTTGCACCCGCTTTTTTGAAAGCGTTAAGATGTAGCGATGTTGTTACCCTTAGCGATACTGCATTGCTATGATTGTTTCACCGACATTTACCAGCAAATAAGCCATACGGCGAAGCAGATCATCCGACCGAAGGAAGATCAGACACGGTAAATGACAAAATTGAAAATGTCTATGTATTTGACATCAGAAAAGAAAGCAGAGCTCTTCGCCAAGTTCGGCAAGAGCGCACAAGACACCGGTTCGACCGAGGGACAGATTGCATTGTTCACCTTCCGTATCAACCATCTCACCGAGCACCTGAAGCTGAACCGTAAGGATTTCGGCACAGAGCGCGCCCTGACCAACCTCGTTGGTAAGCGTCGTCGCTTGCTCGACTACCTGAAGGCTAAAGATATCGAGAAGTATCGTACACTGATCAAAGAACTCGGCATCCGTAAGTAAATCTTACCTGCTAAACGAAATAGGAGTGACTTGCGTCGCTCCTATTTTTTTGTTACAACTGTTCGGCTTCGACCAGGGTTATGATCCGCTCAACTATACGGTCTTTGTCCTTGGCGTCATATTCCTCCTTCAGATCGTTCTTGAACAGTTTGGCTATAAACTGCCAGAAGTCCGCCACAAACTTGTTTTTGAAGGTTTTGATCAGTTCGTACGATGTACGGTCGCTTTCGCGATCCAAGAGCAACATAAGCATCCGGCCCTGTGAAGCGGTCATGTTGCGAAAATCTTTCTCGTATTCCTTGAACAGTTCCTTTTCACGTTTCTTCCACCAGCGGCGTTTCTCTTTAGGTGTCATGACAGCCAATGTATCTTCCGCTTCTTCAATCGCCTTGCTGATACGTTTGGCGTATGGCAGCGTTTTCTTCACATCGCGAACGGTGCGCCAATAGAATCGCTCCTGCTGCTTGTTTTTGAACTTGAGCGGGGCATAGCAATAAACCTCGTGCAACATGGCGTAGTAGAGCGTATCATTTTCCTCCTCCTGCGCCTGAATGCCCGGTGTGCAAACGCATAACGCGCATACGCATATTACTATGTATTTGAGTTTCCGCAGCATATTCGTTTATCTCGACTTGTCAAAATACAACTATTGTGCCACAAACAGTATTTTTTTGCTAAAAAAATTTGGATATATCAAAAAAATGTCGTACTTTTGCACCCGCTTTTCGTCAGAAAAGGCTCGAATGAGAAATTGCAAGTTGTCATTCGAAGAGCAGCGGGATGTGGCGCAGTCCGGTAGCGCAACGGTCTGGGGGACCGGAGGTCGCAAGTTCGAATCTTGTCATCCCGACAAGAAGTACGAAACAAGCAGAGCGTTTTTGCTCTGCTTGTTTCGTATCGAACGTTCTTATCTCGCTTCGCTCGAACGATCTGCTAAGCAGTGCGAATCTTGTCATCCCGACAAGAAGTGGTGAGTCAAACGGCTCACCACTTCTTTTAGTCAACGATTGTCCACAACTTTTATTTCATCGGCATCCCCAAGGTATTGTAGTAACGGCCATCATGATCAATGACGAGTTGGCCGTTGACAATTCGTTTGATGGCTGTTTGCGGCATGTGAACGGCATCGACTGCAGTTTGGATATTCGGGCGGATGCGCACGGATAAAACGCCTTTTGACGGCAATGTAAGGTTGGCATATACCGCCTGCCCGTTCTCATCGGGAAAAGCAACGGCAAATGAACGCGCCTGACCGGAATCGGTATATACCACCAGACCTATGCTGCCATCGGGATTACGGAAGGCTGCATACGAGATGTTCGAAGTGGTTGTAGTAACACCGATACGTATCGCACCGGGATCAATCACACGCGAAGCGTGACCGATGATATAATAACTGACGTTGCGCGAACTGATATTGCTTCCGCTGACGGTCAGAGCACCTTTGCAGGTCGTGCAACCACCGGAAGTGTGAATACTGTAATTAGGGTCAGAACACAAATTCCACTCCAAAACAGTAGTAGACATATTGTTGAGCGAGCCGAGAACAACATTCTGCGTATGCCATCCGAGGTCACCGCTGAAATCGCCATCCTTGCCCGTATATTGCTCGGTAAACAGAACGGGTTTGCCTGTGCTGTTGTAAACCGTGCTCAGCGCAGATATATCACCTGCGTAGAGGTGGAACGCCGTGCCATAGACATACTTGCTCTTGGCAACATAGATAGGGAAGTCCGTCACATCGCAGTTGTGGTCATAAGCAATGATTCGCACGTCATTATGCCCGCTATCCTTAAGTTTGGGACCAAGACTGCCGGCTATGAACTTGTACATTGTTTCCTTGGTCCACGTCATTGACGGGTCGTTGTGATTATTGAGCGGTTCGTTCTGTACGCTGATTCCCCAAACGGGAATACCCCAGCCTGCCATAGCCTCGATGTACTTGACGAAATAATCGGCATAGAGGTTGTAATACTCAGTTTTGAGCGTGCCGTCCACGTAACTGTTGTACCACGCTGCGCCGGTCTTCATCCAAGTGGGTGCAGTCCATGAGCAGGCAAGCACTTTAACCTTGGGATTGATAACCAGGATCTCCTGCAAGATAGGCACAACGGTTGACAAGTCCTGCTGCGCGATGGCAAAATTACTGAGCGACTCATCCTGACTATCAGCATACGTATAATCGCTCTCGCTCAAGTCGCACGCGCCGATAGCCACGCGCACCATAGATGCTCGCAGTCCGTCAGCACCAAACAGTTCTTCCAATGTAGCCCTACGTTTGTCGGCCGGCAATTGCATCAGGAGTTTGGCACTACCCTGATTGAGCATCCATCCCAAGCCATCGATGGTTTGATAGGTTTGTTCAGGATTAAGCGTGACGCGTGCCGAAGCCTTGGTGCTTGTTTCCAGCGCCTTGGTCTCCAGATGTTCCATTCGTTTGCTACTATTGGTTGTCCAGGCCTCAAACGTGCCGGATTGGGCAGAAACCATAGCGCTAACCGCCAACAAAAGTATGGCGGTTAGCTTAGTTCCTATAAATTGTCTGCTTACCATCTACTAAAATTCGACTTAATTTCGACTTAACCCCTACTTAACCCCGATGAAGTTGGTCATTTATCTTAAGAAAACTTAAGAAACAATTTGTCAACGGATAACTTTTTTGCCATCGATAATCAAAACGCCACCGCGAAAGGACGGGTCGGCAGGCTGACCAAGAATAGTAAAAGCATTTACCATTTGATCATTTACCATTTGGTCATTTGTTTGGTCAATAGCTGTTGTCTCATCGGTGACAAGTCGGATAGTATTTGTAGATTGCGCAAGGTTGTCGATAGCACCGTTGTTGAGCGGGCAATAGAGTTCGAGCGAAGAGCAAAGCATCTTACCGGCCTCAAAGGCTGCAACTTCGTCAGCATTCATGCCGGCATGCCAGAAATGCAAGTCGCTAACTTTGCAATCGCCGCCCAGATTAACCTTGCTGAGCAGCATCTTGCCGTCAGTAACGCTCTGCTGAACGCCATCGAAATAGATATACGTCTTACCGGCAGCGTAGTAGTGCGAAATCACTATCGTATGCCAATTGGCATCGGTAGGCAAAACAGCAGGTTGTACCGGAGCAACACCCTCACTGACATCAAGTTTTATCTGCATACCGCTGACATTAGCAATGCGGAAAGCCAAGGTGAACGAATGCACTTCGTCCTCAGGAACAAACTCAATTGTCTGTTGGCCGTTCAAAGCAATACCTTCGCCTGTCTGGCGTGCGGGTTTGGCTTTTCCAGCAGCGAGCGCATCGAAGAGCGAAGGAACGATGGTGTGCATCATTTCAGTATGACCGGTATGGTTGGGGTGATAGATATCGTCGCCATTCTGATAGCCGTCAGCCCACTGTCCGTTGCCCTTGCAGTTATCTACAGCACCAAGGAGGTTGATAGTCGGGATGTCCCACTCGTGCATCTCAAGGTTCATCTGCTTAACGTAAGCATAGTCGGTAGCATTGTAATCGCCACGGGTATAGTTGTTGGAAGCGATGACAATCTTACCTTCGTCCTCACCCAGTTCAGCGAGTTTGAGCATGTTGGTCTTCCACTGGTTGTAGATACCTTGCGGATTGGCAGCGCCATGGATACCTTCGTTGCCCAAGCCCAGGCCGATGACTACGAACTGACCGCAATCACCATACATGTGACCTTTGTAACGTGAGAGCAAGTTAAGCGTGTTGTTGCCGTTGATAGAAGTGTTGCTATATTCGTACTCGGGCAGTGTGTTATCCGCCTGATGACGTGCCGCGAGTAACTGACCGAACTGCCAAGCGTAACCATGCTTAACATTCGACACTTCCTCTGCGCCCTGGCCGTTGCAAACCGATGAGCCGAAGAAGGTGATCTTGTTGTCGGCAACCTCCAAGCACTCGATGCTATAGGTGAAGTTGCGCATATCCAATGTTATATCTTTGCGTCCGTGGCGCATAGGAATATCCTCGACGCCATATCCGCAATCCTCCTGATCGGGCTTGAAACCAACGATGCCCTCAACGCCATTGCGTGCCTTGACGGTATAATCCCATGACGAGTTGAAGCAGAACTGTCCGCGCTCGGGGTCACTGCCTCCTGTATATGCCACAAGGTCAAGCGTGTCACGCCAAACGCCGTTGCCACGATAAGTGAGCGCAACGCCGGAAGCATTCCAACCGGCAGTGGTAACATTACCAACGATACCTGCACGAGTGATAGCGAGCGAGGTAAAGGTTTTGGCAGTCGTGTTATACACAATGCGATAAATGCCATCTGTGAGAGCACAAACAGTCTCGGAGAGTTTGGTGCCTTCGGGTGTCTCGAATGAGAGCGAACCTCCATTGGTTATACGGCAGAATGCCTCAAAAGATGTGCCTTCAGTTTTGCTTTCGGGTGCACGAAGCGTCATAGCAACCTCACCTCCCTCAACAGCCGTACCCTTCATCAGCAGGGCTGCATATTTGGTTTCTTCAGCAGGTGTCGGTTTTTCAAAATCGCCATACTGCTCGATGCGCATGGCATTGATATGCTGGTACGAGCCGCGCTCACCGCTCAAAGTCAACAGAATGGAACCGTCCGCAGCGGGGAAAACAGGCTCCATCACGGTGAATGCATCTTCGTTCCAGCCGTTGCTTGCACCGGAGAAACACATGCCGTTACCACCGGTATGATGCGTACCGTTGACAGTGGTCAGACCCTCGAGTTTGAGTTTGTCAACCGTCTGACCGAAACTGCTGTTATATGCGCGCGAACCGAAAATATAGAACACGTACGCCTTATCAGGATTCAGGCCGTTGAACTTCATCTGCGCAGTCTTGTTGTTGACAAAGAAGTAGTCGCCGGCAACAGACTTCTGACCAAACACGCCGAGCATAGTCGAATATGTTTCTGCTGTGTTTCCTCCATTCTTGTAACCATTGCGCTGGAAAGCGGTAGTTATAGTTACGTTTGCACCGTTGTTAACTGCCGATCCGTCGCGATAGGTCAGAGCAACCGGAGCAGCACTGGTGGCTACATCAAACAGGTTCACCCAATAGATACCGTTTCCGTCAGGTGCGGCAGTCTTCTCACCATTCGTACCGTCGGAGTGACCGCAATCGATGAAGATCTCTGCTTCAGGAACATGCAACTCTGTGAATTCCTGCATACGCATACAACTGATGGGGAAATATGCCCCACTGCCTGCATACTGACGGTGAACAGTCAGACGAATAGTACCATCGCTTGCCGGCAACATAAGCGGCGAGAGATAAACATTGCTTGTATTCTGGTTCTCACCATTGGCACCAATCCCTGTGCCAGCAGCCTTGAGCGAGCCCTGGAAAGCCCATGCGCCGCGGAAAGTATAATCGCTGATGCGATCGTCGGTAGCCAGACGACTGGCGAATATCTTGAAGCGATAACCCTTCTGCGGGTCAAGTCCGCTGATAATCATAGAGCAGTGCTCGCTGTTTGACGCGAACAGATAATCGGACGTAGCACTGGCAACAGCCAGATCACCGAGCAGTTCAGCATCAGGCTCCAGGAAACCGCCACCGCCACTCATACCATTGGCAGTAAACATGGTGTCAGCCAGTTGGACTTTGATGTTAGTGGCAGCATTGGCTGCATCAACAACCGAGTAGATGTAATCCCGCGAAGGTTTGTTGCTTGTTACCTTTTTGTCGCCAATGTTGTTCCAATAATGGCCATTGCCATCAGGTGAGGTAGTAACAACGCCACGCGTTCCACCATCCATACCGAAATCGAAGTAGAACGTACGGGTAACGGTTTCTGCATAGGAAAAACTGAGCAGGCAAATAGCCGCAAAAAGAAGAGATAAACGTTTCATAGAAAATATTGTAAATACGTTGAAATCATGGGAGGTAATCGCCCTCCCATGACCAAATGATTGCTTATTGAGCAATACCTGCAGCGTTGAAACGAACGCCGTTGTTCTCGATGATGACTTGACCGTTCTCGATGCGTTTGATGGATTTGGCATTGAGTTGGATGGTCTGAACAGCATCGCCTTCGGTAGCGATGGTGAGTGTAGCAGCAACCTTGTCGTAGTCAACCACCAGAGTGATGGTTACATCCTGATAAACAGCATCAGGATCCTCGGGCTTCATGTTATCGCACGGGAAAGAGAGTTCAATAGGAGTATTCACATTCCACTGCTCACCCGAACCCTTGGCAGCGCCGAACTCAACAGCCCAGTCACCATAAACGACCTTGAACTCACCGGTAAACTCAGCGAGGAGAAGTTCGTAGGTATTAGCCTGACCGTCAACGGGAGTCATCTTGGCTACATCATCGCACTTCCATCCTTGCCATGCACCAGGGAGGAACCAGTCGGCCTGCATCTTGTTGAACGTACCGCTAACGAGCGTGAGGACAAAGTCGTCACCACTCTTTGTGAGTGTCAGCACTGCATCCTTGTAACCACCGAAGGGGTTAGCCAGCGAGAGGTTGGCCGGTTCGCCTTGGTCACCCTTGGCACCCAATACGTACGGTTCACCCAGCACGAGGCCAGCACCGGTCTCCCAGTTGGTTGCCCACTGGTTGTCCCAAGCATGATCCTGAATGATCTTGAATGTACCGCTCAGGTCAGCAACAGTAACGGTCAGCACGCCGTTAACTTCCTCGAACGAAGGAGCACCGTTATTGTCCCAGCCATTAAATGCACCAACGATTTGATAGGTTTTCGGAGCAGCGTTGTGGTCATACAATGTGCCTGCTACGAGAGAGATAACAAGTGCATCCGGATTGGAAGCATCAAGTGTCAGTTTGGCATCTTTGTAACGCCAATCGCCCTCTTGCGGGAAAAGAATGCTGGCATTAGCGGGAGCATCTGCTTCACCTTGGCTGTCATCACACTTAACAAGGGTGTAACTACCGTTCAGAGCCACACCTTCGCCTGCGACTGCTGCACCATGCTGCGGGTGCCAAGCGCCATTCTCAGTAACCTTGAACTCGCCATAGAGGTCAGCAACTTCAAGCGTAAGTACACCGTTTACATCGGTGAACTTCCATGCATCATTGTTGTTACTCCAACCATTAGCCGCACCTGCGAAGTAATAGTCGGTTGCGTTGATAGCCATAGCAGCCATCAGCGCCATTGCAAAAGTAAATAACTTTTTCATGATAAATTGGTTTTAAATAGTTAACTATTATAATGATTGCTCATTATTTTTCTATTGAGGTATGACACAAGTCGTCACACTCTTTCCGGGCAATGTGAGCGAGAAGAAATGTTCGCCTGCTTCAATCTGCATAGTCAGTCCATCGCTGTTCTCGTTCATCAGCACAACGCCATACGTGCCGTCAGGATTCTCGGCTGCACAAACAGTAACATTGCTTGGCTGATAGCCTTTGGTTCCGATACGCGTAGAGCCTGATTTGAACGCCTTGCTCAGGTGACCGATAGCGTAGTAGTGGCTGCGTTTGGTGAGGGTGGTATAATCCTTGCTTGACACATCCACTGCACCGAAACATGTACTGCATGCGCCGGCACCACCGTGAGGTCCGCGGTTGTCATCGAGCATAAAGTTCCAAACAATAACCGCCTTGCACCAACGTGTAACCGTAGCCAGACAGGTGTTCTTCATCTCGCTCATCAGGGACGTGCTCATATCGTCACCGCCGTTCCACGTGCCGATAGATGCTTCGGTGAAATACAGGTTCTTGGTCGGTGCCGCTTTGTGAATCTGCTCAAGTTCTGCAGGCGTACCGCCGTAGTTGTGATAAGCTGCGCCATCGATATACTTGGAGGCTTCGGAATCATTGTATATCCGAAGCGGATAATCGTTCTGATCCTCCTTGTTATCGTAATTGTAGTTGTGGTCAAATACGATAATTTTGGTTTTGGTATTCGTAGCCTCGAAAGTAGGTCCAAGAGCAGTCTTGATGAAGTCGCGCTCCTGCTGCCAAGGCATATACAACGACATGGAGTTACCCCAGTTCAGCGGTTCGTTTTCAACCGTGACGCTCTCAATCTTCACTCCTGCACGCTCGAAAGCCTGAATCCAATAAACGAAATACATGGCATAATCCTGATAATAATCAGGGTTGAGATAGCCGCCTACCCAATTGTTGTACGGGTTCTTCTTATCCACATCATTCACTTTCATCCAGCGTGGGCATGACCAGGGTGTTCCCATGACCTTGAGATCAGGATTGATGGCCAGAATCTCCTTGAGTACAGGAATGATATAATCCACCTCGTCGGATGTGAGTGAAAAATTATCTATTCCGAACTGATCGCAGCAGGTATAGTCGTAGTTGCTTTTGGCATTGAAATCCGAGCCACCTATAGGAACGCGGACATAACTATACCCCATACCGTCGCTGACGCTGAATGTTTCCTTTAGCAGTTTTTGCCGTGCATCCTGCGGCATGCGCATCAGGTTGTACGCACTTGCACCGGTGATAGCTGCACCAAAACCGTCGAACTGCTGATAGCGCGTCTTGGGGTCAAGCGTCAGCGTAATCTCGGGGCTCATGTTCAGTCCTTCGATGAAGTTCTTGCCCACCTTATCGAAATGCATGGTGTTGTCGGCTGTGGTGATATAAGTCATCACATCATGCTTGGCAGTCGGGGTGTCAGGATTGGTGCCCGGATTGGTGTTAGGATCCTTGCAGCCTGCCATGAGCAGGACTGCAAGGGATATCATCAATATCTGTTTCATATTAACGGATCTTTTCGTAGGTTGTTGTCATCTTGTTCTTATCAAGAGTGATTCGATAGATGCCGTCGATAGGAGCAGTCGTGGCGATCCAGTTGCCTTTCTCGTTGCCGGTCGAACCATCTTTCTTAGTTATACCTTCGGAAGAGTTGCCATGTATGGTAAGTCCGATCTGCTCGTAGTCACCGCCTACTTCTTCTCCACCCCATCCATGCTGATGGAAGAACTTGAAGTTAAGCGAACCGTAATCGTCGAAATCGGCATTTTCGCCATTGAGCATATATACGGTGAACTGATATGTCTTAGGTGCCACAGTGCGTGCTACGAAGTTCTGGTTCGGGCTATCGAATCCCCAACCGCTGGTAGCCGAAGGTGTCCATGAGGGTTGGCCAAGGCCTACACCGCACAGATACATCACATCAGGCTCGGTCAAGTCGTACAACGGCTCAACTACCAGATAATCCTCAGCCACCTTGTACGACAGATAATACTGGCCTTTCTCGCCGAGGAACTTCACCTTGTTGCCACCCAGATACTCCATGTAATCAAGGTTATATGCTTTCTCAAGATCCACCACGCCGGTTATCTCGACCTCGCTGTTCTTGTCGAAGAATATCTTAGCACCAAGATACTGCTTTCTAACCGCTGACGAACTGATATAGGCAGGTTCTTCAGCCAGATCAGTCAGCACGTCGATAGCCGTAACGGGTTCGGCAATCTTACCGTCAATAGTTACCTCGAAACTCAGCGGGTTGAAGATGATAGTATCGATAGTCTCGAAGTTATCGTCCTCCAGAATGATAGGTTTAGCTTCCTCCGCATCGAACTGCTCTTTCGTAATCAGTTGCAGATTATCGTTCACCATGCCGAACACCGGTGTATTCCAATCTACACGGCCAAACTTGGTTCCGGTAACTGCCAGCAGGCACTGGATGGATTTCGGATACTTGAGATCATAAGCCACAAACGCCTCTTTCTCGGCATCCCATGTCATCTGTTTGCCCTTACCAATCGCGCCGTAGGAGACGGCGGGAGGCATGATGTACATCGTTTCCAATGCAGGGCGACGACCTGTGCAACCGGTAAGAATCAGGTTGGTGGCAGTACCTTCAACATTCGTGGCAGTGAGATAAATTTTTACCTCCTCACCTTCGGGCATGTTAGGTCCGAACGGCACAGCGTACTTCAAGTCAGCCTGGAAGTGATAATCCTTGGTTCGTACGACTTCGGTCGCTACCACACGCAGTCCCACCATCACTTTGACTTGCAATTGCGAGAGCGGAGTTTGTTTCTCGTTTATTTCCACGCGGAAAGCCACACTGTCAGTACCGAACAGCACGCTCTCGGTAAGCATGGTTGCCGTCATCTCGGGGTTACCCTCCGGATACACCTCACGGAAATGCTCGGGTTGGCATGCCACCATCAGCAGCGCGGCCAATGCGATATTAATATACTTTTTCATAAAGTTACTTACTATTTAATGGTTAACCAACTGTTAATATCCGGGGTTCTGTACCAGATTGGCATTCTTATCGAGTGCAGTTTGCGGGATAGGCATCAGTCGGTGATCTTCCACGAACGGTCTGGCTTGACGTATACGTCCCTCGTCCCGGGCATCGATGCCGTTCATCACTTCGAGCAGTTTGCCGAAGCGGATGAGGTCGAACAATCGTTGTCCCTCCAACGCCAGTTCGAGTCGGCGCTCGTTGAGGATTGAGTTAAGCATAGCCTCTTCGCTGCCGGTTTTGGCAATATCCAGAGCAGGCAGATTAACGCGTGCACGGATCTCGTTGGTCAGCGTAGCAGCACCAGCCAAATCGCCCTTATGCGCCAAGGCCTCTGCTTTCAGCAGTTGAATATCCGCACCGCGCAGTTTGATGATACTGTTGTATGCAGAGCGGCACTTGTACATAAACGGATAATGCGTAGCCGGGTAGTAGTTGCTCCAAGAGCAGTCGTAATAGACGATAGTCTGGTCGCGGCGGATAACATCACCTTCCTTGTCAAAGGCTGCAATCAAATCACGACTCGGAGTGATCCACTTGGCCCACGTGAAGTTGGCATCAGGGTCTTCCAGCGGACGTCCGAACATCCATGTCACCCAACTGCCGCTGCCGGAGAAATACTGCATCTCAAGGATAGACTCAACCGAGTTACGCAAGGTAGCGTCTTTCTTATCCTCATCGTATCCCCACAGGTCAGCGAAGTTCGGCTCCAAACGAATACCGTCAGCGAATACGAGGTCGCAATATTCAATCACCTTGTCCCACTCGCCAAGTTCGGCGTTGAGTTTGGCCAGCAGTGCATAGGCTACGGTCTTGCTCAGCCGCGTTTTGTCGCCAGGGTTCAATGCCGGTGCATCAGGTATAGCCGCCAGCAGGTCTTCGCCTACACGTTTGTATGCGGAATCTTGAGAAACAGGTTTGGGGAAATATATAGGATAAACCTCCTCAATGTTAGCTGCCGTGATATCCGGGGCTTCGCTCAGGTTCAGAGGTATATTGCCAAACCAGTGTGCGAGGTCAAATATCATCATGCTGCGGAATATCAGCGCTTCGGCCTTCCACTGCTTGCGTTCACTTTCAGTAAACGACGGGTCTGGCACAAGGTCGATATTGCTGATTACCACGTTGGCCTTGGCTATATCCTCCAGATAACGATCCCAGTCGCGGGCTATATCCGGATTGGAAGCGTCAAGTGCGTTGGTTTCAACGGGTACTACCTCTGCACCGGTTGTTCCGGCATAGGCGTTGTCTGTACGTGACTCGCCAAACAACAGATAATCGAGATACCAGTGCTCCTGACGATCGCGCATGACATTGTACAGGTCGTTGTACACAGCGTAGATAGCCGCACGGTCCTTGAACTTGATACGTGCCGTATCGCCGTCACCCGTACTCAGGTTAAGTTCCGACTGGTCGGACAGCGGTTCACGATCCAGGCTGCAAGCCATCAGTCCTAAAACTGCAAAGCTCAATATATAGATGTACTTTTTCATATCGTTTTCGAATTTAGTAGTTAGAACTCGATGTTAATACCCAGTACGAACGAACGTGTCTGCGGATAAGTGCCGTAGTCCAGACCTTGCACAGTACCGGAGTTGCCGTTCTGGTTAACCTCAGGATCCATGCCGAGATACTTGGTCAGCGTGAACAGGTTCTGCGCCGAGAAGTACGGCTGCAGACGTGTCATGCCGATACGCTTCATCCATTCGCCGGAGAACTCGTAACCGATAGTCAGGTCTTTCAGACGAATGTAACTGCCGTCCTCCACGAAATAATCGCTGACGCGCATGTCGAAGCCTGCCTTAGGAATGCTGGTTTGCATACCCGGCCGACGCCAACGGTCAAGGATGCGGGTCGATTGGTTCTTGGCGTCATACATACCCTCGGTCTCTATGCGGCTGGCATTGAAGATGTCGTTACCGTACGAGCCTTGCAACAGGAAACTGATGCTAACGCCATAGAAGTGGAAACTGTTCGTCATACCAAACGTGAAATCCGGGTTCGGGTCACCGATGTATGTACGGTCGTTAGCCGTCACCTCACCGTCGCCATTGACATCCTGATAGATCAGTTCACCTGTCTCGGGGTCAACACCGCCGGTCTTATAACCGTAGAACGAACCGAGAGGCATGCCCGGTGTGTTGCGCACGCAGTACTCGGCGAGCACATCGGTTACCTTGGCATCGTAATAAACCTGACTGGTGGCAAGTTTCTCCAGACGGTTCTTGTTATGCGAGATATTGAACTGTGTATCCCACTTGAAGTTCTTCCTGACGAAATTGTGCGATGTGATGCTGAACTCAACACCCATATTACTCATTTCACCTTCATTACGCTGGATAGAACTAACGGCAGCCGAGCCGGCAGGCAGGCTAACCCACATCAGCATGTTGGTGGTATATTTGTAGTACCAGTCGAAGGTGAACGACAGGCGGTTCTTCAGCAGCGTCCAGTCCAGTCCGACGTTGGACTGAGTGGTTGTTTCCCAAGTCAGGTCAGTATTACGCAGTGAGCTTTGGCTATAGGTCGGCACAGCATGCTCGTTACCTGTTTTCCACCAATCCTGACGATTGATGTTGTAGCGCTCGAGATAAGCATAATCGCCTATGCCGGCTTGGTTACCGGTCTGTCCCCAACCGCCACGAAGTTTGAGGTCGTCAATCCAGTCAACATCCTGCATAAACTGCTCGCCGGATATACGCCATGCGGCACTTACTGACGGGAAGAATCCCCAACGATGTTTCGGCGCGAGTTTGCTCGAACCGTCTGCACGGAAATTGGCGGATATCAGGTAGCGGCTATCATAATTATAGCTTACGCGCGCGAAGCCTGACATGATTGCCCAAGCTGAAGCCGAGGTGCTTGTGCTGCCCGGATCAATCTTATTGGCGGCATTCAGTGTCTGGATCGTTCCGTCGGCATAATGGCTACCGTAGATGCCTGCCCACGTGTACATCGAGTTGGTCCACGATGAGCCGAGCATTACGTCGAGATTATGTTTGTCGAACTGACCGTTGTAGTTGAGCACGTTGTCCCAGATGGTTACCTGATCAAAACTGCGAGTATCTGTACCCTCGCCATATTGGTTACGTCCCCATGAGGTCTTTTCGGGATCAAGGAACGAGGTATAATTGATGATTCGCAGGTCCTCGGTGAAAGTGGTTGTGAATTTCAGCGAGTGAACGAAATTGTCATCGCGTTGGAACTTCTTGGTATCATATAGTGTTATGATACCTTTGCCGCTGGCGAGTAGACGATGCTGCAGCGTGTGTTGGTTCTTGTAGCGCTCAATGTTCTCCAGCGGGTGAGTGATGTTGCTCACGCCGTAGAAGTTGGTGTAATAATGATTCGGATTCTCGGGATCATATATCGGCGCATAGGTCGGTGTGTTGATTACCGACAGCACCAGACCGCCACGGTTAGCACCTGTACCAGTACTGATACCGCCCTGATTGTCGCTATAAGCATAAGCCACGTTGGCACCGATGTTCAGCCACTTGGTGATATCCACATCCAGTGCGGTGCGGAAGTTGTAACGGCTGTACTTGGTGGTATTAACTATACCTACCTCATTGGTATAACCGCCAGACAGGAAGTAATTAACCTTGTCAGTGCTACCGCTTACACTGAGCTGATAGTTTTGCGTTGAACCGGTGTGATACGTTTCATCAAACCAGTTCGTCTGGTCAGTCAAGCCGTCGGGCAGCACTACATTCGAGCCGAGATCCTGCAGATACTGCTTGTACTGCTCGAAGTTCAGGCTCTCCATACGTTTGGCTACCTGTGTCCAGCCACCGTACATCGAGAAACCTACTTTCACCTTCTCTGCACGGGCATGACCGGCCTTGGTGGTAATCATAATCACACCGTTGGCAGC
>JAFXSS010000051.1 GCA_017525455.1 Paludibacteraceae bacterium | reverse complement strand
TCGTCGGGATACTGACGGAAGAACACGCGACTGCGGTAAATAGTTGTGTCTGCCATATTCATCGTCTTCACACCCGGGTTAATGTGGAAGTTGCGCGCGCGGCGTTGTTCGGAAGTGATGGCGCTGACATTCGGCGCTATGAAGTACGGTCCCTGGAATATGTTATCGTTGTTCGTCTGCAGGGTCTCATTGTGATATGTATCATCGCCATTTTGGAAGCATCCCCACACAGCGTTATTCGTCACGCGGTCGGCTATACCTACGCGGTTCCTGTTCGTTGTGCGATCCCATTGATTGCCGTTGATTTGGAACTGAATAGTTGTATCATTACTCAGGTCGTCCAGCCAGATGATGGAGTTGTGTATCTCACTGTTCGGTGCATCAAGGGTGATGTGACCGTCGTTCAGTGCGAATGTGGAGTTGACGATTACTACGTCATTCGGCACATCAGCCAGGTTATTATCGCCAACTACAAAATCGTGAGTGCGAGCATAAAGCGGTGCGCCTGCATTGGAATGGAACAAACTGTTCACTACCAATGTCTTGCCTCCACCATGCTCGATACGCACTGCCGGCGAGCGTGAGACATTCGATACACTTCTGTCGCCGTTGTCCTTAAAGATACAGTTGGACAATGTCAACTTAGGCAAGGCCACATTCCGCTTGTCGACCAATACGGAATCGGGGTATAGCGCCATGTTGAAGTTAGGCGTGAATATACCATCCCCTTCAACATACTGCCGCTGCCAACGATAGTAGATGGCTGCGCCTCCCTTATGAGTCATCACTCCTCCGGTGCTGATCAAACCGTCGCTTGAAGGGTCTTTGGTTGAGTAGGGGTTGATGAATGTTATACCATCAAAAACAATAGGTATAACCGTGTTGTCTCGCGTACGCAACTCACCTTGCCAGTTTGCTTGAATCTGTTCGCGGGACATATCCTCGATGATGAACAACTGGTTGAGTTGGTTGTGGCTGCCCATATTCGGCATCTCTATAACCGACGGATTGGCTTGCGGGTCGCGTGCGGCACTCCTTACGTCAGGATTGTATCCACCCAGGAACGTAAGACTCTTAACTGCATAATCTTCATCGGCCAATGCAGTATCCGGCAGCAGCGGCTCCAGCGAATTGGAAGTGATGGTGAACGCACGGCGATTATCTATCACGTTGTTCGGGATAAGACTTCCGGCTTCGTTACCCAACAGGCATATGTACTTGTCGTGATTATTGTGCGACGAGAGTACTAAATCAATCGCATGCTGTAAGTCAGTGGTTGGTGACTCCCACGTCAAACCGGTTTGACGTACATCCTTACCGACAGGGGAAACCCATACGGTATCAATCTCATTACCCTTAAGGTCGAGCTGGATATACTGGTATTCGTATATACCCATGTCGATATACACGTCCTCGACGTTCATGCGCGGATTCTTGGATATACGCAGCATATCCATGACATACGAACTACCTTCATCATCCACGGCATTGTGGGTCATGTATATTTGATCACCGCAGGGGAGTGGCGGGGTGGAATAGTCGCTATGCAGTTGCGATGCACGATATGCAAAATAGTTGTATAGCGGTCCGGGTAGAGGCGCTTGCGGAACATCGAACGATGCCACCGGCAGATTGTAGATAGTCTTGACATTGCCTACCAGTGTAGCCGACGGGTTCACCGCCCGGGCAGCAGCCAGTGCCTCCTCAGGGGTGTTGAAATGTGTATCGCCTGTGTAATCAGTTATATAATGTGATATACCGCGCTCCACTCGTTGCTTGAGATGACCCCATCCCTGATCGGTTGTTACGGTCATTCGGGTAGGCAGCCAGTCAGCGTTCTGCATGTAACCGTCGATACCGGCCACCATCGATGGTTGACGGAAGTTCGGACCATCGGCTGCCGTATTCACACGGTTGATAAGCACGTTGTTGTTGCCATGCAACGATGTGAAAGGTGTAGTGTAGTTGCCTACATATTCCTCCGTTATCGGATCCCACTTGATAGGTGTATCCAGTGCGCGGGCATCTACGAAACTCCGATATTCTGCTTCGGTTAGCAGGTATCCCTCTTTGTTGGAGCGCATACCGGTCGGACCGTACGTTTGACGATACGAACAGTAGAACAATCCCTCAACTTTATCACCTTGTGCACGCAGCTCTGCCAACTTGCTCGTAACGGCTGTGTTGAAGGTGTCGTTACGCTGTACCCAATAGTTATATGTACTGTCGTACTGGTGGTACAGCCGCTCATATTTATCCCACTCGGCACCGTCGTAGTGGAATACGCCGGCACGTGAAGCTTTGTACTTGGTGTTGAACGCGTTGATGGATGCATATGAAGGAGACTCCTCGTATGGCAATTCGTTGAGGCTCTCCACATTAAACACCTCATTGCCCCAGAACATCGTGTTAAACACTGCTTGGATAGAGTCGCGATTGGTATAGTGGTTGTTTGCCAAAATGTTGTAGATGGCAGAATATGCCACTGCTTTGTTACGCATGAAGTGACAGTTCTCGGCGCGCAGAAGTGCATACTGCGAAATCGACAAACTTCCGCCAAAGCCTTGACGGGCATCAGCGTCAGGGATATCCTCAATCTTTGATTTGATGGTAATCGGGTACAGACCGCGTCGTGCTTCGTTGTTGGCAAATAGCGTGTTTACTATACCGCAATACGAGTTGGCGGCTATACATCCACCGGCAGACCACGGGATGAACCGTTGATCAAGCTTGGTCATCGGACCTTGCGAGTAGTTCTGCGTGAAGTGCGAAGAGTAGATGTGCAAATCACCATTGGAGAATATGCAACCGCCATTGGCTGCCATATTATCACGAAGTTGGCTGTTGCGTATTACAAGCGGGATGTTGTATGTCGCAGGCAGGGTAACCTGAGGAACTTCACCGTCATCTATATCAAACGAACGTGTCCAGTTTCCATCCACAAAAATACCACCGCCAAGGAAATACGTCTTCTTTTGGTATGCGTGCTCCGCAGTATCTGATGGGGTAAGGTTGTTGGCGTGACCTCCCATGATATGTACGCCGTCCAATATGATGGCACGTGCAGTCAACGAACGTTCGCACTCCTTAATGAAGTTTGCTTCATCGGTTTGCGAAATAGGATCGGTTAGGATGGCTTCTCCATTCTCCCAATCGGCATTCGGATTTTCAGTGTGGTACTTGAATGGTTGTGGACCTATCTTGGTGGAGTCGGCATGAACCGTAACGACGTGATACACGTGTGTAATATCCTCGCCGGATACCGCATCACCCGATAATATCGTCTGACGCTCCAGTTCCCATGGTTCAATCACGGTGTTGAGGTTGAGATCGTGCATAGGACGATGGCGGGCATCGCACAAGCGTATGCTGTCTGCCAGTGCGTAATCAAGGGTGATGCTTGTGCCCGGCACAACCACATTACTGCCGTCACCAATCTTGGTGCAGGTATAGCGGTCGATGTAGCCGGCTTGGCAGTAGTTATGACCCGGCGCTTGAGAGTTAACACCGCCAATCACGGTTGTCGCTTCGGGGATGAGGAAGGTGTTGTTACGCACTTGCCCTTGCTCACCGTAGGCATTGTGATAGGGGTAGTATGTTCCCATTTCGACATAAACCTCGAATCGTGCATTTCTGAATCGTGCCGGGTCTGCCTTACGCGCTGCTATGATGTAGTCGAAGGCATCACCCAAGCGGTGGAACGGGTTGAGCATACACGAACCCATCTGACGGTACATGTTCGATATATCATCGGTGTTCGTGTTTTCCTGCAACGCGCGTGCTGCCTCTGAATTAAGCATCGCGGTATGCATGACAAACAGACGGCGCATTACGTAACGTGGATCAACATTGATGGCGAAATTCTTGTTAAGTGCTCGTGCGCCAATCTCGATAAAGTCGTTGTTCTTCGTTACTAGGGTGTCGCTACCCCATGCATAGCCTCGTTCCGAACCATCCGATAACCATCCGATACGGCATACTCCTGCCATATCCATCGAATCGAGAGTGGGATACCTGTTGTATAGATTTCTCCACTCGTTGTATGTCATACCTGCACGCGACAAGGTAGACGACATCTCTATCGGGTAGTACAGAACGGCGTTAAACGGATCGCTGGCATCCCAACGTACACCTTCGGTCATTCGCGGTGAAAGTTCGATATTACATTGTCCTTCCAGTCGGCGAGACTCCACGGCGCAGTAGTTGAACGGGTAATCTGTTTCTGCACTGGTACGCGTGAAACTACCGGATACGTTGGCGAAATCGTTGGCAGTATTCTGCCATATCACGGTGGAGTTGACGCGTGCATATGTGTTGTCGAACCACATGCCACCCGCTGTAGCCGATGCTTTGTTCTCACAGATTGTTGTACTATAGATGCGTGCGAGAGTGTCGGGATTATATACTTCGGGGGCTTCGATATATATACCTCCACCAACGTTAGCTGTGTTGTTCTTGATAATAGTGCCGCTGATTAGAGCATTGGGCTGCAGGTACAAGCCACCGCCGTAAGACAAGGCTTCGTTGTTCTGAATGACGCAGTTGCGAATATGTGCATAACCTGTAACAACAGCTGCTGCGCCGCGACGGTCAACATCATCGGGAGAGTTGGCAAAGCCGTCTTCCACAAACACTCCATCCAGTACTGCACGATGTTTCTCGGCGTCGGGCAATAGGTCAAAGGCTGTCAACTGATTGCCTTCGTCAATCACGTTTTCAGTATATACGTCGAACAAGTTATTGGTGAATGTCACAACGTGGAAACACTGACCTTCGGCGCCCGTATTGGAGATGACACGCCCGGATAGAACTGTTCGATACGTAAGCGGGTCACGGTCGTCTACAACGGTTGCCCCCGGAGTACCTTCAGCTACCTCTACGCCATCTTTCTCGTAATGGAAAAATCCATCTGCAAAACCGCCCTTAATCTGTACTCCATGCGGGATGATAAGCGAATAGTCAAGTGTGTTGTCGATATAATTTGTCTTACCATGCAGGGTAGAGCGCACCGGTACATAGCAGGATGTGTATTCATCGGTAGTCGTGGAGTTGGTCTCATCGCCTGTAAGCCAAACTTCTACCGTCCAACACTTGTTGGGTACGCCGGCTACAAAGTCGGTAGGCACCGGCTTGCCGTCCACGGTAGTATAGCCGCGGTTATATAACCCTTCGGTCATCAGCGTATACTTGTAGCGTCCGGCTGCGTCAATCACTTGTTGTGTTTTCTGTCGGCAAGCTGCACTTCCCGGCGAACTGGCTGAAGCATCACCACCCGGCGAATCAAAGGAAATGTAGAATATCGCCTTACCGGGATGAGTTACGGTATCCGGCCGGATAGCAAACGCTGCATTGAACTCGTACGCACCTATATCTATCTGGCAGTCCTGGATACGCTTGGCAAATGCTACATCATACGGCGGCAATTCGGCATCCTTGACGCTCTGATAGACATACAAGTCCTTTACTTGTTTATCCGTTTTCCCTTTCTGTCTCAATGCCGTATAGAACTCAGCCCCGAACTCTTCCGTACCCTTGTTCACACAGTTGGTATTGCTGCTCAACAACCGGAAATCATTCGTTGCGGCGGCATTGCCGGGCGTATATACGCCGTCCACAAAGTCCGCGGCAAAGGGCGTATTCTCCGCAGACGGGGCTTCGCCGTTGAAATAGACGTTATCTATACCATAGTTGTCTTTTTCTCCTGTTTTTGTACCATAGTTGCCTACGTTCCTGTTCGTAGCATCGTAGGGCTGCGCCACTTCCGACTGGATATAGCAATGCAAAAATGGGTTCACATTTTTAAAATCGGTATTACGGTCACGGATGGCAACACCGTTATTGCCATAGACCACTGTATTTGCCACAAACAGATTAGGGTTGGAGGATGTAGCCAGTGAAATGGCACCGCCGCTAATAGCACCGTTCTCAACAAACGTAGCTGTATTATATGCTACGGTGTTGTTGAAGAATCGTCCGACGCAGAAGCCGAGTCCACCGGCTGAACCGTAACTGTAGTTGTTGGCAAACAGCGAGTTGAAGCACGTACCTTCGTACATGAACATACCACCGGCAAAAATCTGCATTTGGAACACTTCACTTCCTCCGACAGAAGCATTGTTCAGCACAAAGCAGCCTTCGATAGTAGAAGTGGCGCCATCGCAGAATATACCACCGCCTTTCACATTTCTACTGGCGGATATGTTGTTGATTACAATACAGTTCCGTAAATGACCGCCTTCATACATATTTACACCCGAACCACCACCATGAGCCATACTCTCGTCATGGAGGAAACCGTGACGAATGGTGAATCCATCCCAACTCGCATCAGCATATTCCACATAATGCGGGTCTTCCTGCTTCGCCAATGTGGCGGCCGTTCTCTTCTCTTTTGTCGCACCCCATACGCGATCGGTATGCGGTAAATCATCACCAAAAGATCCAGCCATCAATACCGGGTCGCCTATACCGCCTCCTCCATACGTCGGCACGCACACATCCGGCATGGTCAATACACGCTTGCGAAGAGGTGTACGAGTATTCACAACGGTATATTTCTCGACAGAAAGAATTTCCGTAGTTTTTGGTTCATCCACCAGCGTATCGTTTTCAATAACGTCTGTATTAGTAAGCACATAAGTGCTGTTTTTATCCAACGTCATCAACTTGAAGTTCGTGATAAAGAACTCACGCCGGTTCGGGTTCTTTGTTCCCCAGCTCTGTGATGGACTGGCCTCTGTGCCTTTATCCCATTTGTAATACCATGGAATATAATCCGGGTCACGACCGTCGTCCGTACCGTAGGTCGCATCTGCTGTTGTGGTATTTTTGGTACCATCCAATACTTCCACATAGATAGTGACATCCTGAGTGGTAGGTACAGTAAACTCCACTGTCTTACGAAATGCTGCCTTGCGGACACGGTCTTTGTTGTTGTCGGAAGGCGAACTGGTACCGCGGCATTTGAACAATACAGGAGTTATCAGATCATTGCCGGCTGCATCCAATACGTGGAGATAGATCCCGGACGGGGTACTCAAGTCGAATGTAGTACCATCCGTATTACGGTATCCACCACTAAAATCAAACGTAAGTTTGTGTGTTCCGTCTTCAAGATTTTTCATGGTTTGCCACATGCGCAAACCTGTTAACGAACCGTTTCCGATACGATACCATCTGCTCGTCCTGTCTTCTATCTTTACAGTAGGATTGTCATAATCATATACAGAGAGAGAAGTACTTATCGGGTCCGGTATATCTACATGATAATGGGTCTTGGTACTCGGATAAACCACATGCCAAACGTCTTTAGAGAGCGCTGCCGCATCCGATTGGTTGCCATATATTTTTTGTACGGAATCAACTGGAGAACCATAGTCATGCATGGTTGAACCGGATTCAAAACCGGGGTAATATATATATGTGCTTGTCTTATTTGTCTCATTGGTTGTATAGGTGTAGGTCTTGGTAATATATTGTGTCTTGTACGCATACGAGCGTGTATCCGTTGCTTGGGTACGCGACAAGTCATTGTCAGTGAACCGTACTGCAGCCGGGTTAAAGGCATTACCGGCATTCGGATTGATATCCGAAATCTGCAGGATAGTCTCATAGTCGGTAGCATCCAGATCCTCTGCCGGCAACGACTTGGGGATATTCACCACGTCCGACATCAACGCCTGACGTTCCGACATGGCAGGAGCGGAGTACTTGCCTGCCGGGAAACCGCCGTACACCGATACACTGTCACGCATGACGAAACCTTTGTAGTCAGTATATTTGCCGGCACCTACCCATACTTGAACGGTGGTGTTGTGATTGGCCTTGTTGGTGGCTGAAGCTTTTTCTACCGCATACTGCAGACCTCCGACGTAGTTTTCTGCACGGGTGTTGTTTATCCATCCATTCGCCTTACATGCATCGATAAAGGTCTGAAGGTCGTCATAGCCACTAGTCGTCCAAGTTGTCTTCGAATGGTAAGGATTGGCACGCCAGAACGAACGGGACGCGCCGGAAAGCTCTCCGTACGGATAACGCGTATCATCATTCCAGCCGGCCACGAAACCTCCATCTTCCGCTCCGGGACTTGTTACCTCCGTATGTGTAGTTTCAACGAATTCTTTATTCCGTCCTCTTGTTCTCTCTGCATCTCTGGGGCCATCGACAAAAACGGAATCCTCAGTTACCCAAGTATCGGTAACAGTTGTAGTTGTAATTGCACCTATATTGGAACTGGTGAACCAACTCCGTGCAAATCCTCCCTGATAGCGATCGTCTGTTGTCAGCACAGGACTGCCCGTGCTGATATTGATCACTCGTGTGGTGTTGTTTAGCGTATCCAACTTGTCGCCCTGCGCATTGGCATGAGCCATCAAACCGCTGCTGATAGCATAGACGGTATTGCCGGCTATGGCGTTGTCCCACGACGAACCGTCACGTTTGCCTGCTCCGTCCGGGGTGACGTAGATGACATCGCCGGCTGCAGGCAGATCGGTATTCTCAATTGCACCTATATCCGGTGCACCGCCATGAGAACGGGGGATGACATCACTGCGGTCAAAGTTGTCAAGTTCGGTATAATCATCCGTGTGCGCAGCGTTGACGCACGGGTTGGTGGTCATAGGCGTATAGGACACTGTACCTCCGTACAAAGGCTTGTCGCCATCCGGAGCGTTACCTACGTTACGAGCCGGGTTGAGGAACATAGGATAAGTAGGCTGCGAACTGTCATCACGCGTGAATATGCATTGGTTACCACGCGATGTGGCATCTGCAGGCACACCGGCTATGTCATCTACATAGTGTGATACTACACCGTCCGGCAGGAAGTGGTCGGTAATAGGTACCGTGAAGCCGTCGGCAAAGAAGCCGCGAGGTTGACTGGGATTGGCTTGATGCAACACAAGATCGGCATCGAACATATTCCATTTGCCGAACACGTGGTCTTGCCCATCAGCGTTTACCGACAATACATTTGCTACGGTGCCCAATAGTCCTCGGTCGTCAACTACACGGTCGCTATTACAGAATATCA
Source organism: Paludibacteraceae bacterium (assembly GCA_017525455.1). GTDB lineage: Bacteria > Bacteroidota > Bacteroidia > Bacteroidales > Paludibacteraceae > Colicola. Next base: position 13,745 of record JAFXSS010000051.1, on the reverse strand, counting down.
AGGAGTTATCAACCCGGATATATCCTTTGTATATCGATTCATGTCCATGCTCTGCGTGTTGGCATTGGATGGGCTCATCGGTCTCCGTGTTCTTGCTGTCCGTCTTGAACGGATAACCGACGTTGTTCACGATATCGCAATGCTCAAGGTGCAGATACGCACGGCCATTGGCTGTGATTACGCCATGGCTCTCCGTTACCAAATCACCGGCTGCTGCATAGTCGGCTTTGTTGTTACGGATAACGCAGTTCATCAGCATTAACTCGGCGTAGCAGATCTCACCGTCAGCCTTCGGGTACTCGCCGTTCACGTAGATAGCAGCACCCTTCGGTGCGGTACAGTTGTTGATAACGCAGTTACGTAACTGGTTGCCGACCATGTCAATACGTTTTGCCTGCGGAGTATTGACATTGTTTACCAGTACACCTGCACCGGCGTGGGCTGATTGACTGAAGTATACATTGTGCGTATTGGCGTCGCTCAGCGTAAAACCATCCACTACGGCATGATCCACATTGGCCATAACAATGACATGGGCTGCATTGTTGACGTAAGCTGTTGAACCGCTCTTACCCGTCAGGTTGGCGGTAATGGTTGACTTATACGTACGCGGGTTACGTCCATCCGTATTCGTGCCGGTCAGCGATGAAGGATAACCACCGTACAAACGCATGTGACTCTCAATACGCACAGAGGCGGTACGGATATTACCATCCAGGTAGTTGTCTGGTCCCACGGTGGATATCGTACCGGCTTTCATCAATATCTGTACATAGTCATGTCGCACCGGATCGCCGGTAGGTTTGCCGGCCACCAGAGCGGGAATCATATAGTGATGGTTTCCACCTTCATCATCCACCAGATATTGGCGGAAGAACTTCACCGCCTCACCAATATCGCGAATAGGTGTATCCCACGACCCACCTTCCGACTCATTCACTACAAAGTTACCTCCGCCGTCGAATGTTCCCTTACGGTTGGGGTCAATGAATATAGTCGGAATAGGTGTGCTGCTCTCTCTACCCTCCATACCTTGCGGTATAACCAATGCGTATGTCAAGGGGTCAGGCTTGCGCACCAACGCGCCCAAAGTCGATACGGGTTCGTATGGGTTGGATACTACACCGTAGTCTGTATGTGCATGTTCAAGCCAATCCGGAGCATCTTGCAAGGCTTCGTTCCATTGTACACCTTTCTGGTCGAGTGCCGAGTAGGATGTCAAGTGCCATACACGAGGACCTGGGAAGTTCTCGGGGTCCAGACGTTTGAATACACCGGAACCGTATATTCCTTCTCCGGCTGCTACATGATCCCAATCAAGAGGATCAACCGTCGGAGCAAAGAAACATGGGAAGTTACTTACCGAACCGGCAACTGGCATATTGCGCTTGTCCAGTGCGAACACAAGGTCTTTGCGTACGTTAGTCCAGTCGGTAATATCGTGGTTCATGAACGCCGAGTGATATACAAATGTCTCATATCCCGCGCCTGTCACCTGACGGATAGAAGCGAACTGTATATCATTGTTCGTCGCACACTTATTGCCCCAGAATACGGAGTTGAATATCTGTCCGCAGTCACGGATATATATACCTCCGGTACGGCCATGACGGCGTCCGTAGTACGTCACATCCGGGCCGACACACTCGTTGGCTGTTACTGTAGCATGGTTGATGGTACCGCCCTCTGCCAGATATACACCGCCACCTTCGGCTGAAGCGGTATTATTGTTGATAACGCATGCCGATGAGAATGGCGAATAGTTGCTTGTGCTTGACAGCGGGTATTCGCCTGTGATGTGGCAGATGGCCAAACCGCCACCGCATCGTGCAGCGTTGCTCATTATATGGCTGTGACCTACCTGACCATCGTAGTCGATACATGTCCACCGCCGTAACCTTGTACCACGCCTACGCCCGTTGCCTGGCAGCGCATAATCTTACAGAACTCTACTATTCCACCGCCATCCAGATATACGCCACCACCACGCAGTGAGGCATTACAACGCTCAACGATACAATTCTTCAGGGTAGCATTCCCTACCAGATACGCACCGCCTCCGTAGGCTGTGTGCTCATGACCGCTTGTAGCACGTGTAGCGGCATTTCCACTCGTCAGTACGCAACCGTCAACCGACGCCGGATGCTCCAACGGACGGAAGTGACCGTCTGTGGCTTCGTCGCCGGTCTCATATTTGCCGTTGGTGGCAAACCATACTACATGGTACGAACTGGCTGGATAAGCGGTGTTGTAACGACCGCGTATGCTATCATACACAAACATGACATCACTCGTCGAGTGGTTGCCTGATAGGATAGTCTTGTATTGTAAATCCCATTGTGAAGCGATCTCTGTACCGGACGTGGTGCCCACACCTGACGGATCCGACCAGTTGTCCTCGCAGTTCTTGCCGTTCACCATCTTTCTCAGTCCGGGACGCGCCTCTGGTGTGGTTGGATTGAAGCCGCCGTATACGTGTATACCGCTGTATATTTTGAACGACGTGTTCAGCATACTTCCGCCGTCCGACTCCGTACTCTCCGTCGGTACGTATGTACCTGCTGCTACATATACCGAACCGCTACTCAGCCCGTGTATCAGCAGATAGTCACGCAAATCGTTGATGGCGTCCTGAAGTCGGTTCTTCGGATGATCCCAACTCAAGCCGTCGTTATTGTACGAACCTGTCGTGCTCACATAACGTATGGTATCAGGCGCCTGCGCATAAGCACATACGCACGCCCATACGAGCATTAATAGTACTATGTATCGCTTTCTATTCAATGGTTGTTGTTTTTTCAGGATTCGGTATCCTGTAACCTTATCTCTACGCAACGGGGCAGATTTATTCGTCAGTTCTCTTCACAGCCGTAGTGTTTTCTAGAGGCTTGCTGAAGTTGAAGTTCCCTCGTATCCAAGGCACAAATATATCAGCTGTATCTATCGCTTGCTTGAGCGTTAGTTGGTATCCTGTGCCGCTGCTCCCGTTTGTGCGCATCAACATTTGTAAAGGGAAGTAATCTTCATCACCCTCTACTGTGTATGGTATAGTGTAGAAGTACGCACGGCCTTCCCACCACAATCCTTCGTCACTTTCAGTGACAATGTTCGGTATGTCATACCCGCCACTGTTCGGCAGCGTTGCCTTGGTGTTGCGCATCGGCTTGAAGCAGTATGCATTGGCATTGTACAACCGGCGAGCCTCCATGTAGGTCAACCGTACGCCGGCTGAAGGAGTCTCTTTGTTGATGCGTTTGTCCTCCTGAACGTTCCACTTGATATCCACTTTTGCTGCTACGTGGTACAGCATCAGGTGAACGTGTGGAACTTTTAATTTCTCATCTTTGTTGCTAAACGCACCATAGTAGTCGCCTGCTACATTGTAATTGTACGGCGATGTATAGATGTTCTGCAAGCTCTGTTGTATCGTCGTACTTGACGTGCTGAATGTCATCTCCAGTACATCGTCCAAATCCATATGCGCAAAGTCCAACTCATCAAACGCCTTGTTGGTGTTGAATGTCAGAGGTTGAGCTGAGGCTATCGCATACACGCGTCCGATGAAGGCACCCTCATTCTTCAGCAGCAGATTAATCGTTTTGGTGTACTGATAGATGCTGTCGCCGGGCGTTTGCAGACCGCCTGCATAACGCGTCTTAGTCCACTCTTCCACTTGAGGCTCGGCATCCGTTGCCTGCCAGATACTCCACTTGCCGGAACCCGTATTATAGCGCATTACGAAGTAGTACAAATGCCGTGGAAGCAGGAACTCTTCCGCTTTACCCGGATCGCCCATCACACGACGACGCGACGGAGCCTGTGCCAACGGATTGTAGTTGTCATCCACCGGCAGGGATATTGTCAGTGGCAGACTAATGCGGTCGGGCAACTCCTCACGATCCGAACAAGCTGTCATGACGTATGCCATAACTGCTAATACGAATAGAATTACGCTATATGATAGGGTCTTTTTCAACATCGGCTGTCAGCCATACGTGGCTGATCAAATATCTATCTCATGTTCGTCACCTTTCTTCCAGTCCAATACTACAGTTGCACCGATGTGGGCATTTTCAACCGGCAGAACTGAACCGTCGTTTTGTACGTTGCAGCGGATAATCTCCAACGCGTCTGCTTCCAACGGATAGTCTATATCCAGTTTGGTCTCGGTAATTGTACCGTCGGGTAGGGTGACATATACATCCAGCTGCCAATAAATTTCTTTGTCCTCGCCTGTACGCTTGGGCGCACCGGCAGACATGTCTGCTACTCCGCGGGATGGCAGCGAAACCACGGAATAACATTGTTCTGTCACTTTTTCACAGCGGACAGGACGACTGTTAGTGTACGTATACACACTGTCACCTACCTCAAACGCTGAGGCTGTGCCGAGCAGGTAAGTCTCTATATGGTTCATCGTGGTAGCTTTGTCATCTAATACCAAGGCTACTGCGCTGCATGCCATATACAAATCTACTGTAAACACATAATTCTCCTCTTCGCCCGCTGCGTTGATAGGCTGACGGGCTGTATAGATGGCTGTTGGCATTGAATGTAACGTATCGCTGTCCACGGTCTCCATTAGGTAAGTCGTTGAGTGATCCTTGCCTAACAGACGAACCTGGTCATTGTCTGCAATGTTCACTATTGCCAGGTGGTTATAGTTCTCGCGGGGAAGATAGAACGTATAAGTCGAACTTCTTCCGTTCACAATCTCCGTGCTGTGATGCCTGAGTTCGTCCATCCCGTCTGTCGAGAAGAAACTTAACTCCACGTCATGGGCATGAGCCGAGAATATTGGCGCCAACCAAATCGCCAAGGAATCTGCTAACGGCTTGTCCAATTCTGCGTGCAACACATCATCCACCTTCATCCGCATATTCGTCTTTAGTCGCATCTCATAATCGATACGGCAGTCTACACCGCAAACGCTCAGGTCATCGTCTATCAGACTACAACCGCCAAGCACCATCAGTGCGATGAATATGCAGATTCTCTTTTTCAATTCTTGCAAGTAGCGCGCCTTTCCGGCAGTCCCCGAAGGGACGCCGGATAGGTTGCGCAACGATGATTAATCGTCAAAATCAATAGTGTACTCGTGGCCACTCTGCCATGTCAGATCAACAGAGAATCCAAGTTCCAGTTTCGGGGTGCGAAGATCAGGAATGGTGTTGTAAGCGGCACGCAGATCCTTCAGGTTCAACTTGGCAGTTGTGGTGTAGTCCTGCTTGAATACGTGACCCTCGGTCTCGGTTGCAGCTGCAGCTGTCAAAGTACCTACTACATAGAACTTGCCATCCTTCGGGATAAGTTGGCCACCTGCACCGTAGAAGTCTGCACCGGTGGTGTTCTCCATCTCTACTGCAATCTTCACGTCAGCTGTACCGTTCTCCAGTACCAGAGTGTGGTTCAGTGCAGAGTAAGATGTGGTTGCAAGCATGGTTGCAGGAGTTGCCTCTGCGGTCGATGCCATTACGTTGTCGTAAATGGTATACTCGGTGGCAGAAGTGTTGGCGGTGAAGTCAAAGTTAACTTCCTGCTGACCACCTACCAGAATAGCGGTTACAGGCAGACCTGCGGAGCAGTCAACGGCTGTTGCTACGCCTTCTACTATATCACTGTTGTCAGCAAGCGAAGAGGCAGCGGTCTTAACCTGAACGTCGAAGCGAGCTACTGCATATTGGATAGGATTGGTGATGGCAACCGCACGAGTCTTGGTGTTAACAGCGGTAGCATCGGTGTGCAATGCCAGAATGGCAGCCCAGTCATTCACGTTGTCATAAGCCGTCTGCTTCGAGGTGTTCGAAGTTTTGATGGCCGAGTTGGCAAAGTACCAGAGTTGTGCCGGATAAACATAGCGGTTAGGCAGAGCCATGTTGGAGTATGCACCTACCTCGAAAATGTGGCTTGTGCTGTTCCAGGCAATGTCAATCGAACCTACAGGCAGGTTGTCGTTCTGCGGGAAATCCTCCAGTGCTGCAATCAGCTCAACTTCGTCAGAAGCATTGATGGTTGCGTAGGTGGGATCGTCGATAGCAGCCTTGATAGCTACTGCCAGAGGAGAGGTCAGCGATTTGATAGACTGATACAGATCGGTCAGCACGCGGGCTACCTCAAACGACGACAGACCGTGCATCGTGATATAGGTGTCAAACATAGCCTTCAGTGCGGGATCGTCAACAGCGGTGTACTCATACCAGCGCTTCGGAGTTCCCAGACCGTCACTGGCAATAGCCACGTTCGTCAGGTACTGAAGCAACTTGCCACCGGGGTTGGTAGAAGCTGTAAGGGCGGCTACAGCGTCGTCAGCTACAATCTGCTCGAGGCTGAACGAGAAGTCTGCAGGATCGTCCTCGGTCAGACCGGCGGGAACAAGCGAACCTACCTCGAATGCTGTTCCGGTAGCTGCGGATTTACCGTAGAACAGGAACGAACCGGTCGACAATGGGATGTCAACATCCGTGTAAACCTTGGCATTGGAGTTCGTACCGATTTCTGCAGGAAGAACTGCGCCGTCAAGAACGATGTTGTCACCCAGACGGGCGTCGCCACCGGCAATAGTTGTGGTCTTAGCAAACGGAACCAGGATAATTCCGTCAGCAATACCTTGGAACTGAGTCTTGCCGTCACGTTGTACGGTTGCGCTCGGCATGTGGCGCTTGCCGGATAGCTGGTTCGGCAGGGCGATAGAGAACTCGGTCTTTACCACCTCTTTGTTCTGACGACCTTGTGCCGGATCATCTTTCTTGCAGGACGTGAATCCTACGGTGCTTACCAGTGCAATTGCGCATGCGTAAGCGAAAAGTTTTGTTGTTTTCATCGTTTAACTCTTTAATGGGTTAATTTAATTAATTTGGTTGGTTATTTTTGTTTGTCGTTTTGTTTTCTGTCTGTTGCCGGCACGCGGTTTTACTTTTCTATATAGTAAACCGTGATTGTGCCCAGGTTACGCAGGTAGCGCTGGAAGTGCTTCTGCATATACTTGTATGTCGCGCCGTTGTTATGTTGCTTGATGAGACGTTCGCGTTGGTCATAATCTTCCACTTCGTCCATTACCTTCATCACATAATCCTTACCGTCAAACTCCTCTTTGTCAAGGAACCAGCGCAACTCTGCCCAACTCTCGCCGCCGTTATATACGCGGAACATGTCATTGGTAAATCCGAAGCGCTCTTGCAGGAACTCACGCAATGCATCACCACGGCTTCCCGCCAAACGGATATTACCCTTCAGACTACCGTCGAACGAGGCCATACCTACCAACTTAATCAGTTTGATCTCAATTGTCGTGTCTTGCAGAGCTTCGGCGATCACGCTTACTATGCTGTCCATCAACTCGTCGTTGTGGATGAACGAACGATCCACTATCGTCTTGTCAACATCGAAGTGCAAGTATATGCTGTTAGGCTCTTTGGTAATCTTCTCGTGCGGGTCGTATGGCTCAAACTCAGCCAACGGACGGAGCAGGTTACTATGTACGCGGGATACCTGTTGCTTGTATGCCTGTCTCGTCTGCATGGCGATAATCCTCTCCAGTATACGCCGCAACGAATCGCTTGGATGCAACTTCAACTCTTCTTCTATCTCGTACTTGCGTTGACGTAGCGAGTCGGCACTCGGTATATCGGGAACGATTGGCACAATCGGCAATACAGGTTTCACAACCGGAATAACCGGAATAATCGTGTCAACAGGCGCCATTGTATCTGCCGGAGCAACAGGTACAACGGTATCCATCGGAGCAATTGCCACAACCGTATCAACAGGTACAACCGTATCAACCGGTGCAACAGGAACAATTGTGTCAACAGGCGCAACGGCTACTACTGTATCTTCCGGTACAACAGCGGCAATCGTATCCACAGGTGCAATTGTATCTACAGGAGCTATCGCTATTGTATCAGCCGTGATTGTATCTGCTACCACTACTATCGTGCTGTCCATGATAACAGTGGTGTCGGCAGCTTCTTCGCTCGGATGCAACTTGCCGCAGTCGCAACGATCCTCAAAGTCGTCATTGCTGTCGTCCAACACTACTACTACGTTCACGCCCAGACGGGGAACGGCGAACCATTTCTTTTGCTTCTCTGCCAACTGCTTGCCGCAATGCTTGCACGTAAACTGGTCATACCACGTTATGCCGCCATCCACACCGCCTTCTAGTTCAATGCTGAAATGCTTCGTGATGGGGAATACCCAACCGTAACTTGCACCGAACAACAGGGCGTCACCTTGGAAACGATTGGTCTGAACATCCTTGTACATCCAACCTATCGGGTAAACACCACCGGCTACGTTGTAATGGGAATAGCCTAAGTTAACGGAAACAAAATCACGGGTAAATGCTTGACAGAACCAATAGCGAGGAGCTATATCTACGTAGATATGGCGCCACTTAGGGAACTTTGTGTCATCTATCGGGAAAGGATTGAATCCTACACCGGCCTCCAATGTCCAATGTTCATCCAGACGGAACTCGGCGTGAAGGTTCATGGTTGCTATAGCATCGTACAGTAGGTTGTTCTTCAGAACGGCGATGGCGTGACGAACGGTATCTTCGTCCGACTCTGCCAAACTGTCAACAGGTGCTTGCAGCGTGTCGCTGGCCATGGTCAATGTATCCACCGGTGCTACCGAGGTGTCATTTGCCAATGCTAACGTGTCTGTGGCAGTAGCTGTCGTGTCAACTGCTATCGCGGTGGTGTCACTTACGATGGCCAAGGTGTCTGAGTCGCCTAGCGCATACGCGGGCATAGCGTAACACGTAACGCCTGCGCATATGCACACGCATAACAACAATTCAACCAATGTGTTTGGCTTACCCGATTTTAGAAGCATGTTCATCTAATTGCCCATAAGTAAGTTGTTCATTTTCAATCACTTACCCCCCTGGTATGAGATGTTCGAGCGCTGGTTTTGTTACAATTTGTTTCGGTTTTGCGCTTCGAAGAGAGAGCTTGTTGTTTTCCGGCGTAGTCGGCAGCGTGCAATTCTTCTACTAAAAATTTGTTGCCGATCGTGTGTTTCGATTTTTCAACGTGCGATGAAATCTTTCCCTGTTTAGCTCATTTTCAAGAGTCTTGAGCTTCAATTAACACTCAACTTATAAACTCTTGTTACATTTCTAGCAATGATAATTAAGGATAATACGTACTCTCTTATCATCTCTAGTAATATCACAACATGTGTGTATGTGCTTGCGCGCTCGCTCGCATGCGTTGAAAAAGTGGCGCAAAAGTACAAAAAAAATCACAAAATCACAAATATTTTTCTAAAAAAATAGCATTTTGTTGTGAAATTGCCCAATTTATTGATATCTTGTAAACTGCTCTGAACAAATCGAAACATTATCATTCATTTCGAAACGATTCGAAACAGAAGGGGTAAAAACAGCATATTTTTTCGCAAAAATGCATGCTGTTAATCTAAAAAAACGAGCAGTTGAGTCGAGGGAATATCGAGAGAATGTCGAGGGAATGTCGAAAGTGTAGTAGTCCCACCGGGAATCGAACCCGGATCTAAGGTTTAGGAAACCCGTATTCTATCCATTGAACTATGGAACCATTATTTTTTATCGCCTGTCCGGAAATTCTCCGTATTCTTCAAACGTGTAGTTTAGAAAGTCATTCATCGGTTTCGCGGCACGCGCCACTTCCAGTAATTTATCTAGAAAATTCGGCTGACATATCTCATTGTCTGTGAAGGGAGTAGATATGATGAACCACTTTTGTTTCAGCCAGTCTGGATGCGGAAAATCGGAGTCATAACCGGCGGGAACGCGCTTAAGCATATATGTCTGGTCAAAATCTCCGAAATATTTCTGAAACGGCTTGGCTGCCATTATATCTTCTACTTCTTCATAATTCGCCTGCAATTCTCTTCGAACGGCGTTCAGCAAATCGGGATTCGGACACCACATACCGGCTGCAAACATACATTGTCCCGGTTGAACGTGGAAGTAGTATCCCGCTCTGTCGGATTTCTTTCCCATCGTCTGCGGCCTGCCGGGTTGACCGGCACATGGATAAACGCCAAAATGGTCTTTATACGGAGTCTTGTCCTTGCTGAAACGTGTGTCGCGGTAGATGCGCCACATGCAGTCTTTGGGCATTATGCCGGGCATACTGTCGTCAAACTGCTGAATGCCGGCTATATAGCGCTCGGAGAACTGTGTAAACACAGCGAGCGCCTCTTGATAGCGCTCTTTGTTGGCGGTGAACCACTCACGGTTATTGTTCCTCGCCAAATCCTCCAGGAAATTCAATACCCTTCTCATTATTCTTCCGTCGCGCGATTTGCTTTTGCGCCTGTGACCCCGCTGGTACAAATTTGCTAATTTGCACCTGCGGTGCGAGCTTCGCTTTGTGACCCCGCTGGGGCTCAAACCCAGAACCTTCAGAACCGGAATCTGACACTCTATTCAATTGAGCTACGGGGCCTCGCCGTCGGCAAATGGTGCTTAACAGATGTCGCTTGGCGACATAGAGCGCACCATTGCCTCGGCTCTCCGAAAAACAACCATGCAGGTTCTTTTTCGGGGTATTTCAAAAATTTATCTGCGACTACCGGAGTAAATCGCTATGTAGTAGAGCAGCGTGGCAAGCGATGACAGGGCGGCCACTACATACGTATATGCTGCTGACCTGAGAGCGGCTGATGCTTTGGGCAAGTCTTCACGTGTCACAAGCATCGACTCTTCCATCCAATTGATGGCGCGTATCGACGCATTGATCTCTACCGGCAGAGTGATGAACGAAAAGAGTGTAGTCAGCGCAAACAGCACTATGCCGAACAGCATCAACTGCGGGAAAGTCTGCAGCAGTAACATTCCGCCCAGAATGATCCAGGTCACCCAGCGTGCAGAGAAGTTCACCACGGGCACCAGGGCTGAACGCAAACGCAAAGGAGCATAACCTACTGCATGTTGCAAGGCATGACCGCACTCGTGAGCAGCCACAGCCATAGCAGCCAATGTGGCGCCGTTGTACACGTCACGCGACAGGTTCACGGTCTGGTTCGTCGGGTTGTAGTGGTCGGTCAGCACACCGTCGGTACATATGACTTTCACATCGCTTATGCCGTTCTCACGCAGCATCTTTTCGGCCACTTCACGACCGGTCATCGATGTGTGGATAGCGCTGTACTTCTTAATGCGACTCTGAAAGAGTGCACTCACCAGCCAACTCGCCAGCATCGTCAGGATGAATATGCCCCAATATAAGTTCATCTGTCAGTTATCGTTTGTTTTCGTTCTTTTGTATCAGCAGTCGTCTGCACGTCTTACATGTGCCGTACACGTATAATGAGAAGTGTGCGGGTATAAAATTGGCATACTTGCGCTCGCGTATGATGCGTAGCAGGGCGGGGTCGGTAAAGTTCGCCTCACGCCCGCAACGTGTGCAGATGACGCGCATACTATTCTTGGCGTCCAGAGCCCATTTGTATTGCTCGCTCGTTACGCCTTGAGTCCGCTCAAGTCTATACAAAATCCGTGCCGAAACAAACAAATTGAGCGAATTATATAGCGTTGGCAGAGAAATATGTGCTTCTTTGCGCTTGGCTTCAATATCATGCACGGTGAAGATAGGCGCATTGATATCCGCTATAATCTTCAGCAGACGCTCGCGTTCAAGCGTGTGCCGCATCTTATGCTCGCGGATGTAAGTGTCCAGCGCAGCCAATGCTTTGTCATATCGTTCAGCCGATGTCATAATCTTGATAGCCTGAAAGCATACATAATCAGTAGTCTATCGCCTTAAATCTTCTTCTGATAGGCTCGGCGGCGTTTATGTGTCTTGTGCGGGAACATCTCCCAGTTGGCTATATTACGCGTGTTGGTTTCCATAATCGATGTAGTCTCCACACGTTTGATGCCGTACTGACGGAAGTACGGGTGTTGTTCGGCTATGATTACTGCGTTCACACCCATACCTTGGTAATCCGGTCTAACGCCTATCAGCAGCAGGTCAAAGGCTTCCATCTGTTTTGCCTTGAGTGCGCGCAGCACATGTATCCAACCGAAGGGGAATAGACGCCCTTGGCAACGGCGCAAGGCATGGGATATATCGGGCATACCCAAACCTACACCTACTATCTCGTTTTTCTCGTTGACAACGATGGTCACAAAGTCAAAGTTCAGCAGTGGGAAATAGGTCTTCTTGTAATGTTCTTTCTGGCGTTGTGTCATCGGCTGGAAGTTATACAACTTCTGATACGCTTCGTCCAGCATATCCATATATTCCATGCCGTACTTACGTTCCAACTCCTTGGATGAATGCACTTTGTCCACACGCAGATGATAACGCTCGCGAACCAGTTTGTCAATGCGCAATACTCGCTCGGGTGTCTCGCATTGGGCTTCCAGTTGCATCTCTATCCAGTCGTTCTCTTTGGTCAGACCGTAAGCTTCCATGTGCTTCTCGTAGTACGGATAGTTGTACAACGATGCCATCGGGGCAAGATACTCAAATCCCTCAATCAGCAAACCCTCATAATCCCAGTCGGTAAATCCCACAGGACCGTTCAGCGTATCCATGCCCTTGCTTTTACCCCATGCTGCGACCGCGTCAAGCAAAGCTTGACTTACTTCGGTGTCATCGACAAAATCAATCCATCCGAACCGCACTTTTTTAACTCCCCATTGCTCATTTGCAGCATGGTTGATGATGCCGGCTATACGACCTACTATCTTGCCGTCACGGTACGCAAGATACTGTATCGACTCGCATACGTCGTACGACGGATTCTTCTTCGGATTGAACGTGTGCATCTCGTCCAGCAGCAGGTGTGGACAGAACTCCTTGCAGTTTTTGTACAGATCATTGCCGAACTTGGCAAACAGGTATTGCTGCCTTAGGGTCTTTACTTCTTGTAAGATGGTTGCCATAAGCCGAAATGTGTTGCTGTTGTGTATTTGCTTTATCGGGTGTATGTGGAAAACGTTTGTCTTCTTTTTTCAGAAAAAACGTGCAAAGGTACTAAAAAATCGTCACATTTGCAAATTTTCGTAAAGAAAAGTGATTTTTTTATAAATACCGGCTTTGTTCTCCTCTGTCGTATTTCGTTACAAATCCTGCTATGACAGGCTGGTCAGATAGCGGTGAACAAGATGAGTGGGGAATCCCATTACCGTGTAGAACGAGCCGTTGATTCTGTTCGCTGCGATTAGTCCTATCCACTCCTGTATGCCATAGGCTCCGGCTTTGTCCAGAGGGTGGTAATGCGTTACATAGTAATCAATATCCGCTTCGCCAAACTCGTCGAAAGTTACATCGCAGCAGTCCACAAATGTTTCCATTACCACACCTTGCCCCTGTTCTCCCTTATCCGAAACCTCAAATTTGAAATTTGAAATTTGACATTCCGCAACCTCACCTCTCTTCTGGTGTGCAAATGTAACTGCGGTATATACTTGATGTGTCTTGCCGCTCAAGCAACGGAGCATCTCTCGCGCATCCTCTTCATCGCGAGGTTTGCCCAATACGGCTCCGTCCTGCCAGACAATCGTATCGGAAGTGATAAGCAGGTCATCGGCTGCCAATTGATGCGTGCGAATATATGTCTCGGCTTTAGCACGGGAGATATGACGGGGTATATCACCGCCCTTGAGTTCTTTCGGGTAGGACTCATCAGCATCTATGCTGACTTCGGTATGCGGCACATCAAGTCCGCTCAGCAGTTCTCTGCGCCTTGGCGATTGTGAGCCTAAAATGATATTCATCGTCACTCCATATTCAATATTCCAC
>JAFXSS010000050.1 GCA_017525455.1 Paludibacteraceae bacterium | reverse complement strand
GATGCACTGGAAGTGATCAGCCGGCTCATAGCAGAGCGAGGGAAGGAGCAATCAGAAATCAAAAATCAGAAATCAGCACCCATAGCTATCCTGAGCGGTGGCAGTATGCTATACATCGAAGCTGTGTGCAAGGGGTTAGACGATATACCTCAAGTACCCGAAGCCATCCGCCGCGAGGTGCAACAGCTATACGCCACACAAGGTCTGGAAGCCTTGCAACATGCGGTACAGACCGCTGATCCTGATTATTGGGTAGAGGTAGACCAACGTAACCCGCAGCGACTGATGCACTGTCTGGAGATATGCCGAACAACCGGCAATACCTACTCCGCCCTGCGGCTGAGAAGCAGTCAGAAATCAGAAATAAGAAATCAGAAGTCAAATAAGCGGCCGTTCAAAATTGAGCAGCAGGTTATCACCCGACCGCGCGAAGAACTGTATGCGCGCATTAATGCCCGCGTGGAGAAAATGATTGAGCAAGGGCTGTTGGACGAAGCTGACCGCGCGTTCCGCATGGCCATAGGAGACAACTACCGCACGCTACCACTCGAGCAGGCATTCGCGCAGCTGCCGAACAGTCTGCGCACTGTGGGTTATCAGGAACTGCTACCTTATATGCTCGGACAGTGCTCGCTCAGCGAAGCCGTCACACAGATACAGACAAACACCCGCCACTATGCCAAACGGCAAATGACATGGTGGCGAAACAGATAAAAACAAACAATTACCATGAAAAAGTTATCCATACTATTCTGCCTGACCCTGTTGGTAGCAGGCTGTACTACAAAAACCAATACCCCTCCTCAACCCGAATGGGCACGCGGCGCTGACCTGAGTTGGCTCAGCGAGATGGAGCACGACGGCATGCTGTTCTACCAACCCGCCACGGATGCTGCAGTCGAGCGTGAAGCGGAGGATTGTATATCCCTGCTCAGCGGCATGGGTATGAACGCCGTCCGTTTGCGCGTGTGGGTGAACCACAAGACAGGTTGGAGCAACCTGCCGGATATGCTCGGTCTGGCACAACGCGTAGCCAACCAGGGGCTGCGACTGATGGTGGATATCCATTACTCGGACTTCTTTGCCGACCCCAACCATCAAGATATACCCGAGGCCTGGCAGTCGTACGACTATGAGGCTATGCTTCAGGCTGTACGCCATCATACGCTGGACGTGCTAACTGCACTGAAGAACGCCGACATCGAACCCGAATGGGTACAGGTGGGCAACGAGACACCCTACGGCATGCTTTGGCCGATGGCGAAAGTGAACGATCAGATGGCAGACAGCATCAACCTGCAGGCATGGGACAGATATGCCGGACTGACCGCAGCAGGATATAAAGCAGCAAAAGAAGTATTTCCGAACATCACCGTGATTGTACATGTTGACAACGCCTACGAGCGCCGTGACTGGTTCTGGCAGGCTATGAAGGAACATGGCGGCATGTGGGATATGATCGGCCTGTCGCACTACCCGATGATGAGTGCGTGGAACGGCGGCAAGTCGTGGCAGGAGATGAACGAACTGGCGGAGGCGAACATCCGAAGGTTGATCAGCGACTGGCAGTGTCCAGTGATGGTGGCAGAGATAGGTATGTTCAACAACAACGCCCTGTCCGACACCGTGATGACGGACTTTATCCGTCGCGCCACAGCTATCGACTCTTGCGCAGGTATATTCTACTGGGAACCCGAGTGCTACGGCGGTTGGCGTCCGGCAGAGTACATCCCACTGGGCTGGGGCAGTTACAACATGGGTGCCTTCAGCGACGACGGCGCACCGACTGAAGTGATGCGACAGCTACTATCAAGCGACAAACAATAATCAATACTCACATAATGAAAAAAATATATTTTATTCTTTTGGCCGCACTGGTTGCGGCAGTTAGGTTGTCGGCCGGTGTGACGACCTACACGTTTACATCCGTCAAATGGGCGAGTAAGGTGGATGCCACCGTATGTGACGGCACGACCGACGGTTGGGTGTGTAACAAGGAAGCATCCGAGTACAACGCCGGCCGCATCTATGCCGACGGGTCGCTGAACAGTGCAGGCGTGGGCGTCAAGACAAGCACAAGCGGTGCAGGTGCCACATCGGTGCTCCCGTTCAACGAGGTGCGACGCGTAACGGTGAATTTCTGCCAGAACAGCAGCAAGGGTCGCGGTACGATATACGTGCAAGTAGGCGACAACGCTCCGCAGAGCATCAGCGTGGCCAAACCTGCCACAAGCGGTGCTGGCACACTGAACCGCGACTCGGTCATACAGTTCGCGACGCCACAAAGCGGCAGGATCAAGTTCTGGGTGGACTGTACGGAGAACGGCATCTATATCAACACAATCAGTATCCGTTCAGCAAACGGCGGCAGTTCGGTATTCACAATGGATACCTATCAGCTTGTGACAGATATCAACCAGTTGCAGGACTCCGACCAGGTGATCATAGGCGTATATAAGGACGGCGTAGATTATGTGATGGGCTATTACGACGAATGGGAGAGCGTGAACAACATCCATGCTATCCATGGCCGTTACTCTGCCGACCGCTCACAGGTTGAGCCCGACGAACGCGCCATCTATACCCTGCGTGTAGCCGAACTGAACGGACAGACTGCATACATCTTTCAGGACGAGTTGCGATACGAAGAGGCATATCTCGTGGCATCGGGCGGCAAGACGAAGAACCGTCTGGCGCTGTGGAACGATGTCGTGGACGAAGGTACATACGGCAACTACGGACTGTGGGACATACAGATCGTGAACGGAGGCGAAGCTGTGATTACGAACATGGGTAACAGCCTGGCTAAGATCATCCAGTACAACGCCTCGAACAGCCCCACTCTGTTTGCCTGCTACAAGGACCGCTCGCAGACACCCGTCTGCCTCTACCGCCGCGTACCGGCTATGGGCGATATAGCAGCCATCGTGGCACCAATGGTGAACTTCGGCACAACCATCGCCACAAAAGGCAGCCGTACCATACAGGTCAATGCCAACAAACTGACAGAAGACATATCGGCATCACTCGTCAAGGGCGAAGTGTTCAGTCTGTCAGCAGCCAGTATTGACCGTGACGGCGACAATCTGACCGTCAGGTACGACATATCCGCTGCAGGGCATTATACCGATACGCTTGTGTTGCGGTCGGGCGATACAGAGTCGCGCGTGGCTGTACTGCTCAACCGCATCAATCCGATGCCCGTAAGCGAAGCAGTAAGGCAGGAAGATCATACCGTTGTGTACCTGACTGATGTGGTGGTAACCAAGAAGTACGACAACTACATTTACGTTCGTGACAACACCGGCTCTATGCTGCTCTTCGACCGCGGCAACGGTGAGACGGGCAAGCGATACGGCGCCGATGTCAAGGCCGGCGACCAACTCAGCGGCGTTACAGGGCGTTATATCAATTACTTCGGCGTGCCGGAGATCAGTCCGACGGAACAGTTCAAGATAAGTCATGGCACCGAAGTACTGCCGGAAGAAGCAGGCGCAGTGATTGACTCTGCCGATGTATGCCGATACATGGTACTGGATACAGCAGTAATTACGGGTAAGACTACACTGACCTACAAGGGGCGCGAGTATGCCATGACTAACAAATTCAACTTGCCTGCATTCGTCGAGAACCGGTCTTCACAACTGACTGCTATCGTAAGTTACGACTGGGACGTTGTAACTCTGTACATCGTCAGCCAGGAGGTATATCCCGAGCAGCCTGATCCGCACATCGAGGATGCCCTCGACTATACAGAATCAGCACCCCGTGCGCGCGTTGTGATGCGTGACGGAGTGCTGTATGTGCTAACCGATCAAGGGGAATTTACCTTGACCGGCGCAAGCAGATAAGGCTATTCTGAGTATTATCATAAAAGAACGGAGTCTTTCAGTCAGGCTGATAGACTCCGTTTACTTTGAGTGGCTCGATATGGATGGTGATGAGTGTGCCGTCGCCAAATCGCTCGCGCAATCGCTGCTCAAGCAGCATACTGTGGCGGTGCGCCTCATACAGGGAGACGTTGCCATGCATCCTGAGGTGCATCTCGATCGAATAGACATTACCCACACGGCGTGTACGCAGGTGGTGCATCTCACTCATATCACTATCTGTCTGCACTATCTCGCGTATCTGCTGCTCAATCTCCGGCGGCAGACTTTTCTCCAGCAGATCCTGCACCGCCTCGCCGAGCATCTTCGCAGCGGTTATGATGATGAATATGCTCACGAGCACAGCCGCTATCGGATCGAGTATAGCCCATCGTCCGCCGAGCAGCAGCGCGCCGCCTATGCCCAATGCTGTAGCGACGGAAGAGAGAGCGTCCGTGCGGTGATGCCATGCGTTCGCTCGCAAGACTGTCGAGTCCACACGTTTGGCCACAATGACGGTTGCCCAATACACCGCTTCCTTGGCTGCTATACTGATCAGTGCCGCCCATAGGGCTATGCGTCCGGGGATAACCAGTCGCTCGCCATGGACGGCTGCAACAATCTTCTCAATGCCCCCGGCCATCAGTACACCGCCGGCGGCTATCAGAGCAATGGCAACGATGGTGGTAGCCAAGGTCTCATACTTGCCGTGGCCGTACGGATGATCGGTGTCGGCCGGACGACTACTGAGTTTGACAAACAGCAAGACTACAAAGTCCGTCAGCAGATCACTGAGCGAGTGCACAGCATCGGCAATCATAGCCGCTGATGCGCCAAGCACACCGGCAATGAACTTGAGTACCGTGAGCAGCACATTCACTATACTGCCGACGATAGTTATGCGGTAGATATCTTGCTGCCTACTCGAAACAGAACTGTGTTGATGCATACTACGTGATTTTTTAGCACAAGACAAGCGCCCGAATGGACGCTTGTCTTGAATATAAACCTAACGGCAGGTTACTTTACCACGAGTTTAGCATGGTAAACGCCCTTGCTATCGGTCAGACGAACGAGGTAAACACCTGCAACCGGTATACCCGGAACGGTGATTTGACCTGTCGTGAACTGCTGTCTGTAAGCTACAGCACCGGTAGCGGTGATAACCTCAACCTCGGCATTGCTGAACTGACCCAGAACGCGTACAGCCTCGCCTACGGATACAGGGTTAGGCGTTACAGCGAGTGTATTGACATAGATATCGTCAACGCCCTCAGCGTTATCAACATTGATAACCAGAGTAGCCTCGCCGCAACCGAGAGAAACAGTGCGTGTATATACGCCACGCTCTGTACCAACCGGTAACAGTTCAACACCGTTGAGCACGTACGGCAACTTGTCGGACGAGATGGTATCGTACAACTCGAAGGTCTGCGTCTCGGCATTCGGCGTAGCCACCATGAGGTGGAGCGTTACAATCGAGTCGCAACCATACGCAGTCTCCAGTTTGCTGGTCCAATCACCGGCATCCTGCAATCCGTGGAACGGATATTCATCGTAGCGATTGCCTTGGCAAATAGCAGCACGAATCAAAGTCGATGCACTCGGTGCAGCATTGATCACTACCGAGATGAGCGAATCACATCCGCGAGCATTGATGATGGTATCCTGATATGTACCAGGTTCCGTTAGAGCAGGATACTTCTCGGAGAAGTTATACGACTTACCCGGGCAGAGGAACACCTCTTCCGTTTCACCTTGCAGAATCGGAGCCACAGTCAGGTAGAGCGATACTACGCTATCGCATCCGTCTGCAGCCGTAAAGGTTTCAGACAGAGTCGTATTGGTGTAGTACTTCACACCATTGAACTCATAATACGAACCTTGGCAAATCGTTTCTTCAAGAACAACACGCTTGGTAGGAGTAACCGTGAGGTTGAGCTCAACGATTGAATCGCATGTATTCACCCCGACAAGCTTACGTGAATACTTATTGGATACCTTGAGGTCGTAGATTGCAAAACCATTCTCCTCATAGCTTCCGCCTTCGCAGCGTGTAGCTTCCAATGTAGTAGTTGTGGACGTACCAACGGTGAGGTTCAAAATGGTCAGTTTATCCAGAACACCAAGCTTCGTTCCGCGGATGAACTGGTCATAAGCGGTAGTCTCGCCTACGATAAGGTCATCAGCATCAATAGTGAACGCTGCGTCGGCATAATCGTTCCAACGGCATATTTGCTCATCGTACTCAGTCTTGGTAAAGGCGTTGAGTTGGAAGTTATCCAAGTACAGGCGGTTGCCTGTATTAACACCACCATCAGTTTGCGAATGCGCATAGAATGCCATCTTGATATTCTTGCCTACAAACTCTGTCAAGTCGATATACCACGTACGACGCTCGTTGATTACTTCGTTGTAGTCGAAATCACCGGTGCCGTCTGCGGCCCATTTCCATGATTTCTCCTCCGACCAAGTCTTACCGCCATCTGAAGATACAAGAACCATAAAGTAGTCTGCTTCACCTACTTTTGCAGGAGCGTCATAGCTACTACCCCACATACCCATATCGAAGCTAAGCATCATGTTGGCAGCCTCGGTCTCTTTCAAAGTGATAATCGGCGAGAAGAGCCATGCGTTGGAGTAAGTAACAGAAGTACCCGTACCTGTCGACAGGATACTGTACAACGTTCCTGATCCCATACCATTCGCTGTCACATTCCTACGCCATGCAGAATTACTTGTAGCAGTCTCTGTCAATGAGCCTACTGTGCCCGTAGCGAGGAAGTCAGCCAAAGTGCTACCGGTAGCAGAAGTATTTCCGCCACGCGACCAATCTACAGGATAGGTCGTAACAGCACTGACATCTTCCAAGAAGAACGGTGCCTCATAGTTGCAAGTGAACATTTGCACATTCGACCACGGCGATTCATCCTCGTTGGAGCAATAATGCTTAACTGCATAGTAGTAGTCGCGACCTGGCATGAGGTTCTTGAAGGTGTATTGGTGCGAAGCAATCACACTATCTACCTGCTCAACCAAACTATCCGTAGGCTGCTTGCCACTGACTGCCAGATAGAGTGCTACCGCTACTGAATCACTGGCGTCCTCAGGCAATTGCCATGCAATAGTAGCCTCACGCGACTGAAGGTCAGCAACACGAACATTGCTTGCTGCGGTACAGAAGGTACCTTTGACAATCTCCATATCTTCCAAGAAGAAGTAACTTGTTCCCGTAGGCTTCGGAGCCACGATAGCAATATTACCCTTTCCTGCATACTTGGCCAAAGGTATAGCATATTCCTGCCACCAGTTGTTGCCCGTCTTGTCATCTGACATATACCGGTCAGCCACCGATGCTACAGCTCCAGACCAAACCTTGTCATACGTAATGGTATCTAGCGGAATGAAGGTATTGAAGTCATCTGCATCACTCATTACACCGATTATCAATTGACGCAGATAGGCGCTATTGACAGCCGCAAGACGCTCCTTGGTTGCTTGGGTCGTATGTGTTGACTTATAGAAATATGCTGCACGTCCCCAGAAGTGAAGTGTCATCGAGTCGAGCGGGAAGGCCATATCAGGCAATGCGATATAGTTGTTGTATGCCGATGTCGTCGAATAGAATCTCAACGAGTAATCGCCGTTCTCCTGAGTACGAGCATAGTTGTAACCCGTTGCCGCTGTACCATTTGCTATGGCGTATGGTAAGTTGCTTTGAGTGGTCGTATTGCCTCCTACCTTCGTACATTCCGGAATCAAGTAAGATGCACTGCTTCCATACTGATAGAGGTTTTTATTAAAGCTCCAAACAGCATTCATCTGATCTGTTGGCTCACAAGGCGTGGTAAATGCCACTGATACCCAATCACTGACATTATCCTCACCGCAGTTCGAGCGTACACGGAATGTATAATTGGTCTTCTCGGTCAGTTCCATCACAGTGAATGCAAGTTCATTAACCGTTGACGCGACAATTATACTATCACCACCGCCTACAGAATCCGTAATAACCTGCACATCCCATGCGGTCTTACCGCTACCCCATACGAACTTCGCAGCATCGTATGCCAGCGAGTCAACAGCCAGACGCACAGGAACAGAACAGCCGGTTTCCTTCTCCACAATCACATCGTCGATATACATATAGTTCGTTTGGTCATAACCTGTTGCAAACGCAAGATACTTACCTTCACCGACACCATACAATGGGATGGTTAGCTCACGCCAGAAGTTCGTTCCCTCGGGATCGTCCTCTAGTTTGGTGGCTGTAACTTCATCCGCCTTGTAAGTTGTAATTTCTTTGAAGGTAGAGAAATCATACGGGTCAGTCATATAACCGATAGTAACTGAACGGCTGTAAGTACCTTTGGCATACGTATTAGAGTATGCTCCCGTGTTTTCATTACCATAACCCGGACGGGCTTTGAAACGAAGTTGCATCGAATCAAGGTTGCAATTGATTTGAGGTATTACAGCATATGATCCAATAGAACTTGTACTATAGAATCGCAAGCAACTATCTCCCGAGAATGAATACCATGAAGTGCGCTTACCCAGTGAGGCAGCAGCAGTAGATATTGTATTCTTCTGGATATACGGCACGTTGCTCTGGCTGTAGGTTCCCTTCGACATTCCCTGCAACCAACCTTTTTGCATAATATAGGTTGCAGAAGTTCCATACTGTACCACGTCGTTCTTATCATCGAAATCCCAAGATGCATCAGCGACCTCAACAAGGTAAAGCGTTGTGCCCGTAGCAGGCGATGCCACCCAAGGTGATACTTGGCCATTGGTATCAACCGCACGTACATAGAAGTCGTATTCGGTTGCTCCATTCAGACCGGTAAATACTCCTGATGTTGCATTGAAGGTCTGTACGGTCGGATTCTCAGGAATAGCTTCACCTGCAGGAACAGCTACAACCTGCCACTGGCTATAATTACCGAGTGTTTGATTCCAACTGAGTTCAGCTGTAGAGCCGAAGGTCTTGCCGCACTCAATTGAAGCCGGCGGGAATACAGCCGGTGCTTGAGAAACCAACACGTTATCCAAATAAGCGTACGCGACTGTAGAAGCAGCCACACCGTTGCCTCCAAACTGCGCCAGTACGATGTACTTGCCTTCACCAGCATACTTGTTCAATGGAAGCATCTCGTGTTTCCATGTCCCGATGTACCCCTCTGTGGTAATGGTATCAAGCCATTCTATCGTATTAAGTATGGCTTCCAACGAGTCAACTTCTGTCGCAATACCATATGCCAACTTGCGGAGGTTGGGAGCAGATTCTGTATTCGTTGTAACACTTGATTTCCAATCAAACTCAAGCATTGCTTTACTCAGGTCTGTTTCTAATGCCGGCATTACTGCGATAGCCGTCTTCGGATTAACCGTTGTGCTACCGAGTGTACTACCAAGGTACAGGCCATTATCACCAGTTACAGTTCCCGCCTTGTTAGCAGATGCATACGGACGGCAATAGAACGACGAACCACTTAGGTAATCTTCAATAGCCACATTGTCATAGTACAGTTGCCAGCAATCTACACCTGCATACGGTGACGAAGTCGGAACAACCTTGCCGCTGAAGTCATTCTTATATGGCAGGCTATACGACGGTGGACATACCGTGCTGAACCAACGTACGTTCGACCACAGGCTATTGCTCTCAGCACCAACTGTCTGTATATATACATAATAGCGTGTAAGCATCGTCAGACCTTCAACGCGGACGCCATTACCATTAACAATCTGGTCGAACTTATCACCGGCTTCAGTTTCCGGATCAATACGTTTGGTCGATACCTTGACGTTATACTTAGTGCCAACGGTATCCCAAGTAAGCTCAGCATAATCCATTCCAACTTCAGTTGCCCATACCTCAAGAGGCTCAAGCACTGCACCAATCTTGTTGAACTTGATATTGTCAACATATACATAATTGGCTTTTTCACCCGATTCCGAAATGAACATCACACGGTTACCCTTGCTGCCACGCCAGTCGCCTTCATAACCTGAGAAGCGTACTGTATAACGATATGCCTCATCGAAGCCGAAGTTTGTGGCTGCAGAAGTTGCGGCAACCTGATTAAGCGAAAGGGTATTCATCGCTTCAAAGGTTGACAAGTCAGCCGCGTTGGTAACGATACCTACCGTCACTTCTTTGAGATAAGCAGCACCAGTACCGCCATGTGCATCAAACGATATCTGATATTGGCTTATATCCTCCGTATCCATAGGCGGCATAACAGCGTATGCACCATCGGAGGATGTGGTATTAAATATATACAAGTAGCCATTCGTATTGAACGAAGGAGCGTTGCTGGTACCGGAGCGTACACCCATTGTCCAACAACTGGCATTTGCCTGCGTCTGGAAGTTCTCGGTGTATGCCTCAATGTCTTCAGCACTACAGAGGGTAGCAAACGAAGCCTCATTGCTCCAATAACCATACTGGCCATCACAAATGCCACGAACGTAAACATAATACGTAGTGTTTACATTGGCCAGATCGCTACTTAGAACATAAGGATTGGTGGTAACACGTTCCCATACCAGGATAACCGCACTATCAATCTCGGCTTTGTTGATGGTATCGAACGCAGCCTGATCAAGCGACTTGGTAGCCATGATAACTTCCCACTCCGAAGCCGTTTCTGACGTCCACTTAACGGTAGCACCGGTAACGCCTATTGTAGAGAAGTCAACATCAGTAATCTTAGCGCATGCTGCCAGCGGCTCAACTTTGATATCATCGATATACCAGTAGTGTTGAGCTGTGGAACGCTTGAGGAATGTAAGGCGCTTGCCTGCTGATGTTCCTTGGTATCCGTCAAACCTGACGATATACTCGTAGTACTTTCCACTTACGTTCGGAGCAATCACATAGGCAATCTGCTCAAAGTTGCTCAAGTCCTTAGCATCTTCCGGTTGCAATCCGATGAAGATTGTATCGTTATATCCATTAAGCGGTGAGCGCAGCCAGAAGGACATCTGAAGTGTATTTACCTCAGCGTCCATAACCGGAAGTGCAAGCCACTGGTTGGTACTGGAGGTACTCGAAGCACCTATTACCAGACATTGGCTGCCACCGTGCACATACGATGCGCTATTGTAGATATACGGATAGTAACTAACCGACTCACTACCGCCACTTGGAGGAGCATACGCACTCCATCCGGAAATGTTCCAGCAATCAGGTTTGCGTTTGGTATTAGCACCGGAAGCATACGATTCAAAGCCTTCTACATACGGAAGCGGCTCTGCTGCCAAACAGTTCGTAGTGAACAACTGAGGAGTACCCCATGTGGTATCACTCGGGCACTTAGTTCCGACATTGTAATAGTAAGAGGTATGAGGCTTCAAGCCCTCGAGTAGAGCAGAAGTTCCCGTTACCAACGAATCCATAACAATCGTATCAGCCTCGGTTGACTTTGGCTTGGTGGCAATAATACGAGCTATATACTTTTGCTCCGTTTCCCCCTTCCATGACAGAGCCAAATCGGTAGCACCGATTACAGTCTGAATGGAAGAAGCAAGAGGACACTCTCCTTGTGAGTAAACATTAGCAAAATAGATGTTTACGCCATTACCGTCCTTCTCGCTCTTTGGCAATACATACTTGAATGCGATATACTTACCTTCGCCTTTATACTCATCAAATGCATACGTAATCTCTTTCTGACGTGGTACGAGCACACCCGTTCCGTCAAATACTGCCAACGAATCGAAAGTCGAGAAATCCAACGGATCAGTCATCACGCCAAGTGCAAGACGGGCATCATCCACATAACCCTCTGAGGAATAATACGGCGAGAACGAGAAACGCACATACGTATTCTTCAAGTCCTTGACTGCGGGTAATGCGATATATTCGCCAACATAACTCATTACTATTGCCGGTCCGGAAGAATAGTACCACGGTGTACGAGATATCGCTCCATTATCCACGACTGCATCATAGTTCAAATCCCAGAATGTGCTACGCGATGAGATATAACGCACATAGTTGCTATACGAATCGCGATAGTCATATTGGGTTGACTTGCCACTGAACGGCAATTCATACGGGAGTTGGCACAGCCCGGGAACTTTGATTACCTCCGGCAGCGACCATGCAGATACTTGACCGCCCTTGACAGCTTGAACATATACTTGAACAATCTTGTTTGTGATTGTATCCTCTTCAATCGTGAAAGACGAACCGGTCAACCCGGTTTTTTCAAGCAGCACTTTGGATGGTTTTTTGCCATTATAGTTAAAATCAGAAGCAACCACCAGATTCCAGGAGTCAGCGCCCTTGAGGTCTGCCACATTCACGGTAATCTTATTGTAGTCAACTGCCGAGATGGATATTCCCTCCGGTGCAGCTACAGCCGGGGAATAGTTTACCTCCAGATTATCCACATAGAAGAGGTTCTTCTTCTCCTTGAAATCTGAAGACAATGCCACATACTTTCCGTCTCCTTTATACTTTGCCAAGTCGCAAGTAAATTTGGCGAATTGGTATTGTTTGGTCACACGGAACGTATCTACAGGAACAAATGTGGAATAATCATCCGGATTGGCCATTACCCCCACAATGATAGCGGACTCATAGTCATCACTCACATACGTATAGGCAGACCCCCAGAACGATACTGTCAGTTTCGAGATATCGTCAACATCCAACTCAGGTGTTGTTCCATATACATATTCCCCTGCAGGAATAGCTGTTGATACCGAACGACCACCGGCAAACACATAGCAACTGGTGCTATCGTACGAATAGCGGGGACGATCGGTATTCGTATTCTGGTTTACGAACGGCATATACTCCATCGTGCCATCAGACCTCAGAATACTCGTTCCTTGCGTCATGTATGCCATGTGGTTCACCACGTCCTGTGCATACGGCAGGTTGAACTGCTGGGTGTAAGGGATAGAGGCTAAGTTACGTGTACGGAAAGAACTGCCTGCCCATCCGCTCACTTCTCCGGAGCAATAGGAGTTGACATACCAATAGTACGTTGTGTTACGTTTCAAGCCTATCAGCGTATCATTGAAATATGGCGTGAACTTGTGCAGCGCAATGGCTGACATATCAATGTTCTCCGGATCCAATTCCGCTGTTGCCACAACGACCTCAATGCTATCCGCATCCATCGAAGCAAGCCATGAGATGACTGCTCCTGAAGTGGAAATAGATCCGGCACTAAGCTGGGTGGGCACATCGCAAGTAGGCATTGGACGAACGATGATTTCGTCAAGTGCTATGCCACGACCGAAATTATCTATACCCTCAAAGGCCAGTTGATAGGTAGCACTTTGAGCGGGGAGATCGATAATTTCATCCGTCCAGTTGGGGTACTTGTTGGTCTTGCCGTCAGGATAGGTGGCAAGCAGAACCCAACGTGATTCAGCCGTTGAGCGATAATAGACACGCAGCGTATCCACATCGCCTGTACGTTGCTGCTGGGCGTGCGAGAACATCAAAACCGGAAGTGTCACCTCACGCAAATCCATCACCGGAGTAATCAAACGCGTAATAAAACGCTGAGTCTGTTCGGTGTTGTTACGTAACAACAAACGATAGTCTCCAGCTACAGCACTTGAAGGATACAGCGCGGTGTCTGCTTTTTCAACAGCCCATAAGGTTTGGCCGGATACATTTTCCTGAATCCATCCTTCTGGAATAGCACCGTCCTCAAACCCCGTGTACAGCGCATAGAGATCTTCTTTGGCTGCGAACGTTGCTACTGACAATAGCATCAGCAACAATGTTGAGAGTAAAGTTTTCTTCATACCTTAAAGATTTAGTTAATAATATAATGAACTCCTTTTTGAGTTTTCTTTTTTACTTTTGAGCACCTTATTTCCAGCACATACAATGTTTCGGTTTGGGTGTTACATCAAACAGGACTGTCAACTTAACTCCGACGCGTATGCGTTTAGCGTTATCCGGAACCATAGATGTATCAAGCATGCTGTTGAACCGGATGTTTTCCTTCAAGTTCTCCTGTGATTGAGTTAGCGAATAGGTATCCACAGCCGAATAATCTACGAGTTTTATTCCTTGTTCAGCATCTATCTGCGGAATGATCGGTAAATCAAATCCTACAAATGCTCCTGCCCGTATACGCATCCATTTAATATTCAGAGGGATATTAGATCCGACCTCCGCTTCCAGCCCTATTTCACTATGCGTTGTTAGCATTTTACCTGAACCGGTATAAGTGTCTTCCGCCCAGAACCCATAACTCGGCACATTGCGGAATGGTTCGATAAACCTCTCATACTCGCCTTGCGTGTACATGCGAGTACTTGTCTCAATTACATTCAACAACGGTCGAGTGCGAAAAGCCACACCGGCTCCGACGTAAACATAGTCACCAAACTGATAGCCTATCTGCAACGGTATGAGCAAGCGCAACTGACGTTGCTGCTCTTGATAATTGCTATAGTTGTAGCGATAGGTCAAGGGTTCTCCCATGCGATCCACACGCCCGAAAGCATCGGTATACGTATCGAGAGCGGTGTTGGTGATGATATAATCGGCACCCACACCTATATTGAAGAAGAACCCGCCTGTGCGCAATTCATACAGCAGGTGTCCGCCTCCGCCGCCTCCGGCTTTGATGCGAATCTGCTCACCACCGGGCAATGCATTGGCCTCAACGCCCTCCAGGCTCAAGCCAATCCAGTGCGACACAGTAGCAGACTTGTACTGACGCGGTGCCGCTGTCAGCATTGTTACCGACAGCATACACAATAGCACTATATACAAACGCAGTCTGCTCATTGTATCACAATCTTAACAGCCTGACGGGTAGTCGGGCTATACAATATATATACTCCCGGCGAAGCAGTCAGCGGATGATTCGCTCTCA
This sequence comes from Paludibacteraceae bacterium, assembly GCA_017525455.1. Lineage (GTDB taxonomy): Bacteria > Bacteroidota > Bacteroidia > Bacteroidales > Paludibacteraceae > Colicola. Next base: position 36,628 of record JAFXSS010000050.1, on the reverse strand, counting down.
CGGACGGCATCACTACACGTCCCATCACATCCAGCAGCATCCACTCGCCTTCATCGGTGACAGTTACGTCCTCCAGCCCTGTCATTCCGCCGTTATAAATAATCGGACAAGTAGCCACCTTAACGCCATCACCGCTACGCGTGAGTACGACCGTGTATTGCGCGCCCAAGTCTTCTTCACCTACAACGAGATACGATTCATTCGCACCCGGAATAAGTTTGCCGTTACGATACCACTGATAACTGTCGAACTCATAACCGCCGTTGTAATTCTCGTTCAACAGCGCAATGATTCCGTCCTTCTGCGCAATGATGGCTGACGGGTAACTAATTGCAATCACTACCGGCACATCCGGTGTCGGACAACGCGGCGTACCGAGTTGCAAGGTGGCAGGGTAATATCCCGGCTTGACGCTATCCGGCAAATCGATGCGCACATCCTCATCCCTGTCAAAGCCATATACGGCATCAAAGCCGGCCAAGGTAGCATCGGAATCAAACAGCACAACAACGCTATCCATCGTACCTTGTACGACTTCAATCGGGAAGACGATTGCACTCTGGTCACCACAAACGGACAATGTATCAGCAAGCGCAATCTGCAAAGTGGGTTCAACCTCCAGATTCAGCGTAACGATACTATCCACATTCGGCCATTGCTGACTCTTGAGGGATGCCTTATAGGTGCCGGACTCAGAGATCTGCCTGTCGCCCAACTGGAAGTAGCCGCCTTGGCAGAACGAGGTATCAACGGTGAACTGCGTCTCATGGATATAAAGATAAGTCGTTCGCTCACATTCGCCTATTTTCTCCTCTATCGTATCATTGCCCACACTCCAATAGGTATTACCACGCGTGCCATCTTCATACACGAATTGGTAACCACGTCCGGCATGGATCTCCACATCTGCATACCCGACCGGAGGCACGTTGACCTCAATTGGAATAGAGTCCACGCAATCGCCATTTGCACCTCGAAGCGTACCAATCATCCATGCTGTGAATTGTCCGCCTTCCTTGGGATAATTATGAGTAAGCACGCTGTCGGTATTCATCTCTCGCGGTGTTCCATCCCCAAAGTTCCATACCACATTATGTAAGGGTTCGCCTCTTGTAAATGTTCTATCCACCACTACTATACTATCTTGCGTGTTAATGTCCCATTCCTTATGGTATGCCTTATACAAGATGTGGGAATTGTTGTAGAATGTTACCTGATTTTGGCACTGTACAACATCATGCTTACGCATTCCCGCCTCAATATGCGGCAAACGAGGTATACCGCATACGTCCAATGTATGATAGCATTGTTCATTACCCAATGCAATCAAATCCACGTGATAGGTAGCCGTATCCATCGGACTGATAGTGAACGTACGTTGTGTGCTCAGTACCTGCTCCCTGTCGTCCTTCCACCATCGATAACCAAAGCCTACAGGAGCAGTGAAATCTGTTGTCGGATTTTCCTCGCCACAATTCAACCCAGACATCTCGCCGGACTCACACGAAAGTGTTATATACCCGTATCCTCCGTGAGCGGAAAGCGAGCAACCGGTCGTAGTAAACGTTACGGTAAAAGTCTTTCCTGCATATTCCTTCATGTTGAGAGAGACTGTTGTCCAATCCTTAAAGAACACATCCTGACCGCCATAATTCTTTGCATTGTCCCAATCAACGGCCTCACCATAGCCGGATGTGAAGTTGGCATCGCCACATCCCCCCTCAAGAGGCTGACCATCGACCAAGGTCTCCATGACAAAAATCGGGTTATATGTCACGTGATCAGGATGCGGGTTTGGTAAAACGAGCGCATAACGAAGCACCAATATCTTATCCTCATCTTCGGGGACAAGATAGTTATAACGAACGCGGCTCATATGTGTAGGAGCATATCTGCCTATTCTCACCGACGCAAGAGCCCCTTCCGGTTTGGTGGCCAAATGGTTCATCGTGTACGGATCATATTCATTAGGCATGTAATGAAGCGTATGCAACGAGTTTTCATAATCCCAATATCCATTATCGACAGCTCCACGAGTAGTCAAATTACGCGGCACTATCGGATTTTCATCTGCATCAAGATTATAATTAGTTTGCCAAGAACAAGTCGTTTTATCCAATTGCATATAATCTACACATCGAGCACCACGCATAAAGTAGAAGAACCTGTAGGACACCCAATTGGAATGCACTTGCTGATCTTCTACATCACACAACGCACGTATTTGAACTATTTGAGCACCTTCCTCCAGACCTGAGAACACAGTCTGCAGTTTGGCATTCCAGGAAGACAGATTGTTATATACCACCGTGTTGTACCACTTGCCGCTTTGGAGGTCGCACAAACGCGCTTCGTATGCGGCAACACCTGCACCACCTCGCCACGAAACAGTCACAGTGCCATCGCTGTTAAGCGTATGTTCGATATTGGTGGGCTCAGCGCATGTAACCACTTTGTTGATTTCAATATTATCAATGGCAAACGAAGGATTGGTCGGAACACCCTTCAGCGAATAGAACACAAACATCAACATGCGTGTCTCCGTATCTTCATGAATGGTTAGCGGAAGATTTCCTCTATCCCATACGCCTTGATTATACAATGGGACAATCGCTTGTCCTGCTGTATTAAGGCTGTAAGTCGGTTGTTTTTGCCAATTAAGCAAATCAGTAGTGGGCATCGAAACCACTTCGATATCGGCTGCTTGTGGCGCCCAATACACATATACACCCTCCACGCCTATATTCTTAAATTTACCTATCCAGTCAAACGTAAGGGTGTATTCACCTTTCTCCAACGTGAGCGTACGGTACGCCACCGTCATCATCGACGCCGTCGTTGTATATGTTAGCGTATCGGGATTAGTCTGAGTAGCCACATATAAACCGTACTGACCGTCCTCTGAGTAGTCGCCATTCTTACCCATATACCACCAGTTCTCACATCTATTGGCTCGGTTACCCGGATTGAGCACCCACTGACTGCGCTCTGTTTCATCTTCAAAATCGCATTGGTACACCATCTGCGCTACCATCGGTTGCGACAGCACACTAAGCAGCAATATGTATAGCAGTTTTTTCAATGGAAATCGATGTTTATAGTATCATAAATTCTACACGGCGGTTCAATGCACGTCCTTCATCCGTCTCGTTGGTGGCAACCGGTTCGGTCTTACCCTTACCCTCTGCCTCGATACGATCGGCATCTATGCCGCGCTTGATAAGTTCAAACCGTACGCTGTTGGCACGCTGCTCCGACAGGCTCTGGTTGAAACGATCCGAACCTACGTTATCCGTATGACCGGTGATACGTATGCGAATCTCCGGATGCTCGATGAGCAAGTTGTACAAGTTCTGCAACTCAGGCTCTGACTCCGGCAGTATGGTTGCTCTGTTGGTAGCGAAGAACAAGTTGCGCAGTACGATCGGTTTTTTCTTGACGATTGGCTCCAGACGATACGTCATCTCGCCACCTATATCGGCAATCTTATCGGTAACGGTTATATGGTCAGGTGCCTTGATGCGAATCTGTATCGGCACATTGATTGGCAAGTGCTGCTGTGCATAGCCGGTCAACGAATCGGTATAGATTGTAGCGATTGTCTTCTTTTCAGCCGTGTTGGTGAAAATAACCTCAGCCCGCATCAGCGAATCGGTCTTCGCATCGCGCACATACAGACGGAAGTCCGGACGCGGCGTCAGCCTCAACGACAATGTATCACCCCAGTCGCCATGTTCCAGTTGTGCGTCCTTGGATATATAATCCGGATGCGATACGCTCAATTCATATGAGCCGGCATTCATCTTTGCCACCATAGCACCCTTGGCATTCGTAGCGCGGCGTATGGTACGCGGTTTTTTGGCATCGGTCTGCTTCATAGCCACCGTAGCCGAAGCTATACCCTTGTCGGTATTCTCATCACGCACATAAACCACCATGGTCGGTTTGGCCGGTTTGGGTTGCTGCGGTTTGTTCATCTGCAGCAAGACTGTAAACTTCACACCTGCCAACAGACTGTTCAATCTGCCGTTTGCCCAATACGAATTGTGCAGCGAACGGCTGGATATACCCGACTCGTCCACAATCGCCATCGGTCCTTCCTGCGCCTGCCCCATACTCAATACACCATAATCGACAAATGCAGCCAATCGCATGTGTACGGGGTGCTTGCGTGCATTGTTCCGACTGTTCCAGTCCTGACTGAGTAATCCGTTCAAGTTCACTCCCACCTCGGCACTTGCCGTCACATCCAATCCGTAACCGATCTTGCCTTTTTGTGCATATGGTGCATCGGTAACCGTACCGTGACTTATATCACGCCAATTGGGATCTTGGGCATCATTGTCGGTAATGGTTGTTGTATAAGTACCTTTCTGACTATAATTACCAAGCACGGTGTAACCTGCCTTTGCGCCAATCAGGAAGTACCAAGTATCCCATCGGCCACCCAGCATCAGCGGAACCATAGCCTGCCCTACCACATGATTCTCGCGGAACGGATCGCCGAACGTGTAGTTCATCGTCTGGTTGTAACCGTCCGCCATCAAAGCAACCTGATAGGTTGACGGGAAAGTGACTTTGTCCAGCGAACTGAACATACGGAACTCCGCACCTGCATCGAGGATGAAGTGGTCGTACCGATACTCATATCCTACACCCAGCAAACCGCCACCGCCACCGGTGAACTTGCTGTATTCGTAGTTGTTCAGCAAACCGCTATATCCGCCACCGCCCCAGAAGGCTACATGATGGATATTGCGCGTTGCGCCTTTCCATGTTCCTTTGCTGCTCTTGCCTTTGGCAGGTGCTGCGCAGAGTGCCTGACTGAACAGTAAGAATAAAACAGTGATATAATAGATACTCTTTCTCATTGTTGTTCCTCCTCACTAATCTATTACGCCAACACGGCAAACACGCGTCTCGCCATCAATCACTACCTGCACAACATATACGCCCGCCGGCACATTCATCTCCACTTCGTTCGCGCCCTCCTTGAGGTCAAGCGTCTTTACGACTTCACCGAAGGTGTTCACTATCGTTGCCTTAGCCGCAGCGCTGACCATGATGGTCAGTTTGCCTCCAGACTGAACGGGTGACGGATAAACGTAAACCACAATCCGGTCTTCCTCCACAATCGGATGGAACGGGCAGGTCACCACTTTCTCGCCGTTGATAACGCGTGTCATCTCGAGGTGATAGGTAGCGTTCGGGTCCAAACCGCCCTCTGCATACATATACGAGAGCGTATCGCCTTCAATCGGTTGGTTGTCCTTGAACCACTGGTAGTCTGTGAATACGTGCTCAGCCGAATCGGTTTCCAATGCGGTGAAGTTCTTGAGCGACAGCACATCGTCCCAACGCTGATAAATCCAACCGGGCATACATACACTCACGCTCTTCTCCACTACAACCGAGCATCCGAAATCATTGAAGAACTTCAGTTCGAATGTTCCTCCGTTGAGGCCGGTAATCGAGTCTTCGGTTGCATATACGGGATAACCGTCGTTAACCGTGTAATAGTCGAATCCCTCGCCTGCGATGAATATTGCACCGGAATTAGGTTCATCACTCATCTCGCGAACGCTCACTTCAGGCAGGATCGAATCGAGTACCGTCACGTATACCTTACGAATAGAATCACAATATGGCGGAAGTGAACTTAAGTAGAATATAGGGAACGTATCAGATACAGAGTACTTATACGTCTGACCGTCAATTATCAACTTTTCATCTGCACAGATTGTAGTATCTCCGACGTACTTATTAAACACTGGATTAACAGTTACATTCATCACGACAGTAGAGTCACATCCTACCGAGGTAACCCAAGTATTCTCAAACTCACCAGGTATAAAAATATACTGCGGTCCCAAGGTTATATAATTTCCCTCACATATAGCTGTATCAATGGGTATCACTTGGTCTCCAATCTTTGGCAGAGTGATGGATATTACCGTATCATCAACACATCTTCCCTCTGCAATAAACGCGTTCAGAGTCACATCGAATGTACCGCCTTCCTGCGGAAAGATCACAACAGGATTACGATCAGAGCCTGACTGTCCCATGCCGAAATCCCATTCAAATTCGTCGCATGGTTGGTCATAATGATACTCAACCACATTATCGAAGTTCGTCATTATATGACTCTTGTTGATGAAACGAACCTTATTTTGACATTCTGCCGGCTCGTACTTCCAATCAAAAGATGACACTGGGAAACGCGGACGAGCGGCAGAATACAAATCAAAGCCACAAGACGCCTCTTCCAGATAAGTCAACCGACAACGGTAAGTAGTCGTATCCGACGATTCAACAAGCAGAGTTTTCCCATCGTTTGTCAAATGGTCTGCTGGAACAGGCTCACCATACTTATTAAACCACTCATAAGCAAAACCATCCGGCGCAGCAATCGACATTTGAGCATCACTACCACAGCTTGTCCCCTCAATTCGCGCAGCTACGCAATCCAATGAGAAATAGGCATAACCATAGTGCCCACTTAAACTACAATCACGAGTAGTCAAACGCACATAGATATTCTGGCCTATACGTTGAGAAAGATTCAATCCTATAGTAGTCCATTCTTTCCAGGAAATATTCCGCGCCGTCATGTGCCAGCCGTTCACTCCGTTGAATTGACCAGCATAGAAATCGGCGACGCCGCATGTCGGTTCAATAAGATCACCCCATTGATCAAGGATTTCCAACGTAAAATGAGGTTGTTCCTTAGGATCATGATTAGGATCTTCAAGCACAACGGCATAATGCATAAGCAAGATGGCCGAGTTCTCATCTACCTTATATGAGAAAATCAGGCTCTCAGCCTCCGCACCTGTATTCCAGTTTCCCAAACGTACTGAGGCCAAGCCGTTTGGCGCAATGGTGGACAAGCGATTGTCGGTACGCGGGTCATAAACATCCGGCTCAATGTTCACCGTATGACGTGAGAACTTGTCATCCGGACCGTAGTCTATGACGCCCTGATTTTGCTCCGGCGTCTTAAACGGACCATACGTCGCCACTACGGCGGGATTATCCTCAAGATGAACGAAGTCGATGCAGTGGCGTTCTGGATAATACACAAGCACCGAGGTCAGGTAAGCGTATGCGCTGGTATCCACATCATTGCAAATACCCCTCACACGAAAATCATACGAACCTTCATCCAGACCTTCTATCACATGGCTCTCAGCATAAAGGGCTGTCGTGGTATTCCACTTTGCACGGCCATGACGACGATACTCCAGAATATACTTTTCACTTGTTCCTTTCCAGGTAACCAGCATGCTATCACCCACCAAATCAGCAGTAACCTCCGATGGTTTCTTACAATTGGCCAACGTAATTTGTATGTTGTCTACACACCCGCCTATAGGCGCCGGCAAATCATCTTCAGCATTACGGTTCATCCAGATGAAATATATTCGGATGACACGGGATCCATTTGAAGAAATACGAAAATCTGAATGTTTCCAACGTGAAGAGCCATATAAATCACGCAATTGACATCCTGTTAAAACAGTCGAAGGGATCTCAGCCCGATCTGAACCGACCGTCAAAGTGTTGATGGTCTGCATGTCATATACACCGGCATACAACGATGAGCCGTTCTTGCCAACACAGCGCCAATCAAACGAGCATTCATACGTGCCCTTGGGTAACAACAGATCACGATACGCATATTGGGTCAACACAGCCTTGCCAAACTGACAATCCGAGCCATTGTTGGATATATATAGCGCACGATGTCCTTCACTATGAGCGGCATTACCCACTATCCATTTCTCGGGCAAAGTGTCTGCTCCTTTGCCCGGGTTAATCACCCAATTAGCAAGCTCCGCCATCTCTGACTCCTCAAAACTAAAAGAGTAAGGAATAGTGATACTAGTAGTCTGAGAATATACGGGAATACAAAAAAAGGGCAAGCATACACCTAAAGCAATGCAAACACAGCGGCGCAGAAGGGATAAACTGCCTATATATAACATAGCATTTCGCATAATTATCGTATTGATATTTTATATCGATAGCACCTTTAAAACAACGTCTTTTACTATACAGACATATGTTTTATTTAAAAAATGGTAAAAACCGCAACAAAATTACACATTTTTTTTCGAAAAAACAACACTTTGCTACAAAAACAACAATATTTCGTGCATTTTATCACACGAACTTTACATTTTTTCAATCACCTTTCTGTCGCCCAACTACACTTTCCCGGCAAAATATTTGCATAATTCAATAATTTTTCGTACCTTTGCAGTCGATGGAAAACGAGAAACAACATATCGGCGAGGAGAAGCAGCATATAGGGCAGCTGTTTGACCGCATAGCGGGGACGTACGACGGTTTGAACCACCTGTTGTCGCTAAACATCGACAAGCGCTGGCGGCGGAAAGCCGTGGGTAAGCTGGCAGAAGTCAGAGATCAGAAGTCAGAAATCAGTCTGCTGGATGTAGCTATCGGCACAGCCGATTTGACTATCGAACTGTTACAGCAAAACAAGGCTGCGCATGTGACCGGTATTGATCTAAGCCGACAGATGATGGCTATCGGGCAAAAGAAAGTAGCCCAACACGGCTACTCCGACAAAGTGCGCTTCGACTATGGCAGCGCACAACAGATGCCTTATGCCGACGAGTCATTCGATACTGTGACTTGCGCATACGGTGTGCGGAACTTTGCCAATATGGACGAAGGCCTAAGCGAGATGTATCGCGTATTGCGGCCTGGTGGCGAACTGATGATTCTGGAATTCTCCTACCCCACCAACCCGTTGATACGCTGGGGGTATGACCTGTACTTCACGCATATACTGCCGTTTGTAGGCAATCTGTTCAGCCGCGACAAAGGTGCTTACTCCTATCTTAACCGCTCGGTCAAGAACTTTCCGTACGGCGAAGCATTCTGCGAACATCTGCGTGCGGCGGGATTTACACAAATAAAAGCCACAACGCTAACCTTCGGGATATCCACTGTTTATAAGGCAGAGAAATAAAGGAGCGCAAGAAGCGCTCCTTTATTATTTAGGATTTAAAATTTCAAGTTTCAAATTTTGGATTTATTTTAGGATTTAAAATTTCAAGTTTCAAATTTAGGATTTTGGATTTATTTTAGGATTTAATATTTCAAGTTTCAAATTTAGGATTTTGGATTTAATTTAGGATTTAATATTTCAAGTTTCAAATTTTGGATTTTGGATTTATAGGTGCACCTCGAGGGCGAGAGTTCCCCAGGCACCAGGCATGAGCAAAGAACCGTAATCGTAATAATGGCGGTTGGTAATGTTCGTGCACTCGGCACTGATCTTCACATGTTCGTTCTGCCAGAACAATGAGCCGTCCAACAGTAACACGGGCTTGTACGGCATAACAACGCCTTCTGCTGAAGTGTAATCTCCTTCGCGTTTCTGCCAACGTAACGTCCACGAGGCAGCCAGCACACCAATCTTCTTCGGGTTATGCGATACCCAGATGCCATGCTCCAATCCAAGAACAAGTTTATGGCTCAAGTAATCAAGATACCTTGACTGCGCTTCATGCAAATCCAAGTCAAGCCAAGTGTAGGCATAAGAGATCTTGACTCCTCTCAGCCACTGAGAGAAGTGATAATTTGAAGATTTGAAGATTTGAAGATTTGAAGATTGCGCGGGTCTATAGACCGCGGTGAGTTCGGTGCCGGCGGAGTTGATGCGCTGCTGGTTCATAGCATGATACGGCCTTTTGGCATCGGCGGGTACATATACCCAGTCGATAATATTCTCCCCCAGTCTGTACCATGCATCGGCAGTCAGACTGAGTCCGCGGTAGTTATACGTGCCACCGAGTGAGAATGTCCAGGCCTTTTCGGGCTGCAGGCTGCGGCTGCCGAGTTGGTTGCCTGCATCGTAATAGAGATCGGTGAACGTAGGCATGCGCACAGCCCGTTGAGCATTCAAGTACACAGAGCCGTTGCCGCGTTCGTTCGCATTGCCGGACAGGTACTCATAGCCAATGTTGGCTCCGCCGGTGAAGTAGGTTTGCGCCTGCGGAGTATTCAGAGTTTGCATCACGGTAAGTCCGCAGATGCCCAGCGAGGCACTCAGCCGGTCGTAGTGGAAAGTCTGTTGGGCGAAGTACGTCAGGTTCATTCTGTTCTTGCCCTTGACAAGATGCAGCACATCCAGGTTCTTCAGTTCGAAGCCATCCACATTCGGCACTTGGCCGTCAGGATAGATGGTGTCGCCGAGATTGGTGGAGTGTATATTCTCGTTGCGCAGTTCGACTCCTACCGTTGTCGTGCCGAGCCATGAAGCATACGCCGCATTAACCGCAGCGGTAGCGTTCTGCGCGAAATGGAAGTTGCCGTACAATCGCTGCGTACGATGCCACTCGTAGCGATCGTAGTTAGCTCTGTAAGCGACCTGCGCCTGCAAACTCCACGGTCCCCAATGATGCTTGTACCGCGCAGAGCCAAAAGCCGTTCGCGTGGCGTCGAACTGATCGGTACTGCCACCGTAGAACAGTCCCGCACCGGCATCTTTATACTGCGTGCCGACTTGTACGTCCAGGTCTCCCCACGATGTAGCCTCAGCCGACGCGCGATTGTTCCAGCGCGTTTGCAGGTAGATGTTCGCCCAGCGGCAGTCGCTGTTGGCAAGCGCTTCGGCCTCTTTCTCGGACGGAGCAGGAGCATAGTAGCCGTCAGCACGCGAATATTCCGCAGAAGCGTTGATCTGCACCTTGCCAACAGAGCCTGTGAAAGCAAACTCCGGATGCATGAATGCGTTCATTCCGGCAGTGAGTTTAAGAGTAGAATTTGCGTTAAATTTCGGGCTCCGGAAATCGGCATGTAACGCGCTGTCGTTCTGCGCATTACAAGGACGTGAATCCGTATAAGGTCTAGGATTGTCTCGGTAACCCTTCGTAACAACATTGATTACGCCCGCGAAAGCGTTCGTTCCCGCAGTAACAGCGCTGGCACCTTGCAGCACCTCGATACGTTCGATGAGCAGCGTGGATAACGGCAAGTGCAAGGAATAGTGCCCGGTCTGCGCATCGTTGACAGGCACGCCGTTAAGCAAGACAAGCACCTGGTCGAACGTGCCGCCTCGCATAGACAAGTCCGTTTGTGCGCCATTCGCTCCGCGACGACGTATATCCAAGCCGGGCAAGTACTGCAACACATCAGCAACCGTATTGACTGGCAATGCGGCAATCTGTTCGGCAGAGATAGTGGAAACGATGCGGTAAGCGTCGGATTGAAGTTCAGCCTTACTGGCCACCACCAACACTTCCTGAACACTAAATTGTTGGTGAGCGGAGGATTGTACGTCAGGCGCAGCCGTCTGAGTAACGGCAATGCCTGTTCCTCCCTGATCGATGTCCGGTTCCTCGAGAGCAAAAGCCTCGGGAGTCATCAGCATAGCTACGACGAGCAATGCCGCCTTGCCAGCCTTGAGCAGTTCGAGATTAGCCACGGCCGCCTTGACACGGCCGATAGTTACCTCGCGATGCATCGAGCAAAATGCAGCATAGCCCTTGCGACTAAGACGCTTGAAGCGTACATACTGACGACGAAGAAAAAGATGAGTTTTCACTTGATAGAATAAAAAACGGGCACAAAGATACGAAATTTAATTGACAAAAGCAAATTATATCTCCATATTTTTGCAAATGTCAGAAAAAAGTGTTATCTTTGTATCCAAATCAAACCAGACATGCGAGTCGTATGTCGCTAAACAAGTTAGCATAGCCATGGATTCATATCACTTCAGAAAACAGATTCACCGTTTGCCAGGTAAGGTTATTCATGCCATTCCTCTGCCCGAGCCAGATGTTACGGAAGGTCAGGGTGCCCGCCAGCATGCCGGCGAAATATGTCGTGCCAGCGGTTATGAGCGCGTCTTGGTAGTTACCGACCGCACTCTTCATTCGCTGGGTTATGAGCAGGCCGTTGTCGAATCGCTGGAGAACGCAGGCGTCACCTGCAGCGTATTTGCCGATATCGACTCCGAGCCAACGATAGCAGTAATAGAGGCCGGTAAGCAGTTGGCACTGGATAGCCGGGCTGATTGTATCATAGCCCTTGGCGGCGGGTCGGTGATCGATACGTGCAAGATGATTGCCGCAGGCGTCAAGATGCCCCATCTGCCCGTGAAAGCCCTTCTGCTCAAGTTTCTGCCTGTACCCGGAGGCACACTGCCGCTGGTAATGATTCCTTCTACCGCCGGTACCGGCGCCGAAATAACCGTAGGTGCAGTAGTTACCAACGAGCGGGGAGTGAAAAGTTCCACGGTACTGATCGGGTTGACAGTGACACATGTAGTGCTTGACAGCGAACTGACTATCCATGCACCGGCGGCCGTCACAGCAGCCTGCGGGATAGATGCACTCAGCCATTGTATAGAGGGTGCAGTGAGCGATGTCATAGTTGATGACGAAGATATGCACATGTCGATGGAAGGAGTAAGACTGATCCTGACAAACCTGCCCAAAGTAATGAGCGAGCCCGAAAACGCCGAAGCACGCTTGGCTATGTGCCGTGCCGCGATGTACGGAGGAAACGCCATCAATACGCAATTGGCCGGCTACGTGCATGCTTTTGCCCATAGCATAGGTGCTATGTATCACCTCTCGCACGGTCAGGCTATCGCGCTGATGCTGATGCCTGTTCTGGAATTCCAGCAGAAAGCCTGCCAAGCCAAGTACGACGAACTGGCGAAATATTGCGGTGTACCGGACTTTCTGTCAGCCGTACGCGACTTGATGGCACAGTGCGGTTTGGACAAGACAGTTTCCCCCGTTCGCGCCTGCGACCATGAGCGGCTGATCCCAATGATTGCGGCCGACTCAATCAACTACTCAGCTCCCGTCACGCTCAGCAACCATGATATCAAACAAGTGCTGGAGCAAGTAACCAACTACGACCTGCATATCGATGATTACGAATCAACCGTCCGCAATATAGTAGATGCCCAACGCCGTTTCTTCCGCACGGGCACCACACTTCCCGTGAGTTGGCGTATCCAACAGCTCAAGCGTCTGAAAGCAGCTGTCATAGCACATGCCGATGAGTTCACGGCAGCATTGGCGCAGGATCTGGGACGGAGCGAAGTAGAAGCATACCTGTGCGATGTAGGACCAATCATCGTGGAAATCAACGAGATGCTCAGCGGGCTGCGTCGCTGGGCTCGGCCCGAACGGCACTTTAGCGGATGGATGTGTTTCCCGAGCCTGATTACCAAAGTATATAAGATGCCTTACGGCGTATCGCTGGTTATCAGTCCGTTTAACTTCCCTATTCTGCTGACGATTGGTGTTGTGGCAGCTGCCATGTCAGGCGGAAACACGGTAGTCATCAAGTCGAGTTCCAAATCCTCGGCAAGCACAGCAGTTCTCAAACGGTTCTTTGCAGAAGTTTTTCCGCCGGAGTATATCACGTTGATTGATGGCGGTCATGATGTAGCAGACATGTGTTTGGCACAACGGTTTGACAAGATATTTTACACCGGCTCACCCGCCGTTGGCAAACATGTTCTGGCAGAGGCCGCCAAGAACCTTACCCCCGTAGCGCTCGAACTCGGAGGTGAAACGGGTAACTGGTGCATTGTGCGCAAAGATGCCGACTTGCGGGATGCTGCGCGGAAAATAGCGTTCTTCAAGCTAACCAATGCCGGACAAATATGTATCAATATCAACCAGATTGCCGTGGCAGAAGAGGTAGCAGAGCCTTTCCTGGCTGAATTGAAGCAAGCATTCATCTCGCAGATTGGCGAACATGCAGAACTTAACCCCGAGTACCCAAAACTCATTACCGATGCAGCCTACGACAAGTGTGCAAAACTGGCCGACGAGTATCGCGAGCGGATACTGTTCGGAGGCACAGGTAACAAACAGACGCGCCGGTATGCACCCACAATCATTTACCCCGTTACTGCCGATGAGCACATCGTACAGCATGAGCTGTTCTGCCCGCTACTGCCAGTTGTACCGTTCAAGGATGCAGAGGTTGATGATATGATGGAGATTATTGCCGACCGCGAACATCCGCTGGCAATGTACCTATTCACGCGTGATATGCGGTGGGCGAACCGGGTAATGCAGACGCAGCAATACGGCGGAGGATGTATCAATGAGGTATGTATTCACATGATGGTCAAAGGTGTGCCTTTCAACGGAACAGGCCATTCCGGTATGGGCGCATACCACGGCGAGTGGGGATTCCGCGAGTTCACACATCCGCAAACCGTACTCAAGGGTTATACCCACTTCAATTTGCCACTGCGCGAGCACCCATATTCAGGCAAAGCCGGTAAGCGCAAGATGAATCTGCTCAAGCTCTTCGAGCGATAAGCAGACATTTGCGTAAAAACAAACAGCCGTCCGCAGCACACGTGCTACGGACGGCTTGTTGCATACAGGCGTGTATGCCCTACCGTTCTTACTCGGCAGCTGCCTCAGCAGCAGGAGCCTCGGCTGCAGGAGCTTCCTCAGCCTTATGTGCGGCTTTCTTGCCGGCACGGCGAGTGGTCTTCTTGGTAGCCTTCTTGGTCTCCTTGAGCATGTTCTCGTTGTAATCAACGAGTTCGATGATACACATCTCAGCAGCGTCGCCCTGACGGAAACCAGTGCGGAGGATACGTGTGTAGCCACCCGGACGGTTAGCAATCTTCTCAGCAACATTCTGGAAGAGCTCAGTGATAACAGTTTTCTGTTTGAGTTCAGAGAACACAAGACGGCGGTTAGCCTGCGAGTCCTCTTTAGCGCGTGTGAGCAGCGGCTCAACATAGATGCGCAGAGCCTTAGCTTTAGCCAACGTGGTGTGGATGCGCTTGTGCATAATCAGCGAGCAAGCCATGTTGCTGAGCATAGCGGCACGGTGGTTGGCTTTGCGGCCAAGGTGGTTGAATTTCTTATTATGACGCATAATAAATTACGAATTAAAAATTAAGAAATAAAATTATTCATTGAGTTTGTACTTGCTAATATCCATACCGAATGCAAGTCCGTTACGCTCGAGCAGTTCGTCGAGTTCGCTCAGCGACTTTTTGCCGAAGTTGCGGAACTTCAGCAAGTCAGCGCGGTGGAACTTAACGAGGTCGCCCAAGGTTTCAACCTCAGCGGTATTCAAGCAGTTCTGAGCACGTACCGACAGATCCATATCCTCCAGGCGCTGGTTGAGCAGTTGACGCATACGCAGCAACTCCTCGTCCAGAGCAGAAGTAGTGATCTTTGTGGTCTCCTCAATCACAATCTTCTCGTCGGAGAAGAGCATGAAGTGATAGATAAGGATCTTGGCAGCCTCCTTCAGTGCCTCTTTCGGTGCAATCGAGCCATCGGTCTCAATTTCGAGTGTGAGCTTCTCGTAGTCGGTACGCTGCTCCACACGATACTGGTCGATAGCCCTCTTGACGTTTCGGATAGGTGTGTAGATGGAGTCGATGGCCAGCACGCCGATAGGATCATTAGCATGATGATTCTCGTCACCGGGCACATATCCGCGTCCCTTGTTGATAGAAATCTCTATCTCAAAGTCGGCAGATTCGTCCATCTCGCAGATACGCAGTTCAGGATTAAGCACTTCAAAGTCCTGGAGGAAGTTGTTCATTTCACCTGCAAGGAACTCGGTAGAACCGTGCACGTGCATACGAATTGTTTCAGAAGTGGCGTCCACTTCGTCAAGACGACGGAAGCGTACCTGCTTAAGGTTAAGGATCATGTTGGTAACATCATCGATGACGCCAGGGATAGTAGCAAATTCATGATCAATACCATTGATTCTAATTGCGCAGATGGCATATCCCTCCAGCGAGTTCAGAAGAACGCGACGGATGGCATTACCAACTGTAATACCATAACCCGGCTCGAGCGGACGGAACTCAAATGTTCCTTTAGTCTTGCTCGAATCCAACATGATAACCTTGTCAGGTTTAATGAAATCTAATATTGCCATGAATTTATTTGTTATTTAGAGTACAACTCAACGATTAATTGCTCCTTGATGTTCTCAGGAATCTCTTCGCGCTGCGGCACGTTCAGGTACTTACCTCCCTTGATAGCCTCGTCCCAAGCGAGCCAAGGATACTTCGAGTGGTTGAAGCCTTCGAGCGAAGCGGCAATCACTTCGAGCGATTTAGCTTTTTCGCGAACGGCTACTACCTGACCGGGTTTAACCTCAAACGAAGGGATGTTTACAACCTTACCGTCCACAGTGATGTGGCGGTGGCTGACGAGCTGACGTGCGGCTGCACGCGTGGGAGCGATACCCAGACGGTAAACGATGTTGTCCAGACGGCTCTCAAGGAGTTGGAGCAGAATCTCACCGGTAATACCTTTCTTACGTGAAGCCTTAGCGAAGAGCAGACGGAACTGACGCTCCAGCACGCCGTAGGTGTATTTGGCTTTCTGCTTCTCGGCTAACTGCGTGCCGTACTCAGAGTTCTTTTTACGACGGTTAACGCCGTGCTGACCGGGAGCGTAATTACGCTTGTCCAATACTTTGTCCGGGCCGAAGATAGCCTCGCCAAAGCGACGCGAAATACGCGACTTAGGTCCAATATATCTTGCCATACTTATTTACAATTTAATCATTTACAATTTGTTCATTTATCATTATACACGGCGACGTTTCGGAGGACGGCATCCGTTGTGGGGCATAGGAGTTACGTCGATAATCTCGGTAACATCGATACCTGCTGCTACGCAAGCGCGGATAGCAGACTCACGTCCCTGACCGGGGCCTTTAACGTATGCTTTTACCTTGCGAAGTCCGAGGTCATAAGCGACCTTTGCGCAATCCTGAGCTGCCATCTGGGCTGCATAAGGAGTGTTCTTCTTCGAGCCGCGGAAGCCCTGTTTGCCTGCCGACGACCAAGAGATAACCTGACCGTCACCATTTGCCATTGTTACAATCACATTGTTAAACGAAGACATTACATGCAGTTGACCCACACCATCAATCTTCACAACACGTTTCTTGGCTGCTACTGTTTTCTTTGCCATAATCTTACAAATTTAGTGGGTTAATTACTTCGTTGCTTTCTTCTTGTTAGCAACAGTCTTCTTCTTACCCTTGCGGGTACGAGCGTTGTTCTTGGTGCTCTGACCGCGTACGGGCAGACCGATACGGTGACGCACGCCACGATAGCAACCGATATCCATCAATCGCTTGATGTTCAGTTGTGTTTCCGAACGGAGATCACCCTCAACTTTGTACTGCGCACCGATGATCTCACGAATCTTTGCTGCTTGGTCGTCAGTCCAATCCTCGACCTTGATGCTTGGGTCTACGCCTGCATCTGTAAGGATCTTCTTTGCGCTTGAACGACCTATTCCGTAGATGTAAGTCAATCCGACTTCACCGCATTTGTTCTGCGGCAGATCTACTCCGACAATTCTTATAGCCATAATTATTTACTTAAGGATAATAACTTGTTTACTGTTTCTAAGTGTAGATGCTTATCCTTGACGCATCTTCATCTTAGGTTCTTTTTTGTTAATTACATACAAATGCCCTTTGCGGCGTACAATCTTGCAGTCCGCATTGCGCTTTTTGATAGAAGCACGTACTTTCATTTCTGTACAGTGTTTAAAGTGTTTTACTTACTTGTACCTAAAGGATATACGTCCTTTAGTCAAATCATAGGGACTCATTTCGAGTTTCACACGGTCACCCGGCAGAATCTTGATATAATGCATTCGCATCTTACCCGATATATGTGCCGTGATGATGTGTCCGCTCTCCAGTTGCACCCTGAACATTGCGTTCGACAGTGCTTCGGTGATTACACCGTCAACTTCAATTGCGTCTTGTTTTGCCATAATACTTGAGTTTGCTTAGTATGATTTATTCTTGTTTAGATGAATCTATCGCCCAAAACCTCTTGAATATAATCAAAGGTTGACAATATATCCGCCT
Source organism: Paludibacteraceae bacterium (assembly GCA_017525455.1). Classification (GTDB taxonomy): domain Bacteria; phylum Bacteroidota; class Bacteroidia; order Bacteroidales; family Paludibacteraceae; genus Colicola. Next base: position 18,724 of record JAFXSS010000050.1, on the reverse strand, counting down.
TACCATTGCGTATGCAAACCGAGTGCTCGTAGTGCGCCGTGGGTTTACGATCGATGGTTCGCGCTGTCCACCCGTCGTCCTCGATGACGATGTGCCTTCTGCCCATACTGATCATCGGCTCGATAGCGATGGTCATACCTGACTTGAGCACTATTCCGTTGCCACGGCGACCGTAGTTGCATACTTCCGGATCTTCATGCATGTCACGACCTATGCCGTGTCCCACGAACTCGCGAATCACTCCGTAACCGGCCTTTTCGCAGTAGTTCTGAACAGCAAATCCGATGTCGCCCAACCGTCGTCCCGCAACCGCCTGCTCTATACCGAGATACAGAGCCTGCTTGGTGGTTTTCAGCAACCGCATTACATCGGCGGAAACCTCTCCTACAGGGAACGTATAGGCACTGTCGGAGTGAAATCCGTTGAGATTGATGCTACTGTCGATAGTGATGATATCACCGTCTTTCAGCACCGTTTTCTCCGAAGGTATGCCATGTACGACCTGCTCGTTGACCGAGGTGCACAGGGCACAGGGAAAACCCTCATAGCCCTTGCAGGCAGGTATGCCGCCGTTGTCGCGTATATACTCTTCAGCGATGCGGTCCAACTCAGCGGTAGTCACACCCGGCACGATGTGCTTAGCCACTTCGGCGTACGTCTTCGACAGCAGGATGTTACTCTGCCGCATGAGTTCGACCTCTTCGTCTGTTTTCAAATAAATCATACTATGCACGTGGTATTAATATGCCATGGCACCACGTCCCTTGATACGCATACCCGACTCAAAGAATCCATCGTGGTGACGCATTACGAGATGGCTCTCGATCTGCTGGAGTGTATCCAGAATCACGCCAACCATAATCAGCAAACTCGTACCTCCGTAGAACTGAGCAAAGCCCATCGATACACCAAACAAACGTGCGAAAGCAGGCAGAATGGCGATGATAGCCAGCAGAATCGAACCCGGCAGGGTGATGCGGCTCATGATGGTGTCAATGTACTCAGCGGTCTTACGGCCCGGCTTAACACCGGGGATGAAGCCGTTGTTGATTTTCAGGTTCTCTGCCATCTGAACAGGGTTGATGATAACGGCGGTGTAGAAATACGTAAACGCGATGATGAGCAGGGCGAATACGAAATTGTACCAGAAACCGTTGTTATCCATGAACGCGTTCACAAAGGCGTTGGAACCGTCGGCACGGAATCCCACGATTGCGATAGGGATAAACATGATTGCCTGTGCAAAGATGATAGGCATCACGTTCGCTGCGTTAACCTTGAGAGGGATGAACTGACGTACACCACCGTACTGGCGGTTACCCTCAATACGCTTGGCGTACTGAACGGGGATACGACGTGTACCCTGCACAAGCAGAATAGCGAACATGAATACTGCTATCAGCAGCACAATCTCAAGCAGGAACACTACCAATCCGCCACCTGCATCATTCAAACGGGAGCTGAACTCCTGAATGAGAGCACCCGGCAGACGGGCGATGATACCAATCAAGATGATGAACGATATACCGTTACCTATACCACGATCGGTGATACGCTCACCCAGCCACATGACAAACATAGAGCCGGCGGTGAGGATAATCGTGGATACGATGGTGAATGCGTTGAATCCTATCTCTACGTGCTGACCGGCCTGAGCCATTTGTACGGAGAGGTTGACCAGGTACGACGGACCTTGGAACAACAGGATGAACACGGTCAGATAACGGGTGATCTGGTTCATCTTCTGACGGCCGGACTCACCCTCCTTCTGCATCTTCTGGAAGTACGGCACTGCTATTGAGAGCAGCTGGATGATAATCGAAGCGGAGATGTAGGGCATGATACCCAATGCAAAAATCGACGCATTGGAGAACGCACCACCGGAGAACATATCCAGCAACGCCATCAAGCCGCCTTCTGTCTGAGCATGCAGGGCAGTCAAGGCTGTAGGATCAATACCCGGCAAAACAATGAACGAACCGAAACGGTAGATGAGCACAAACAACAGTGTTGTCAGCACTCGACCGCGGAGGTCTTCAATATTCCAGATATTCCTTATTGTTTCAATAAACTTCATAATCAAAACTACGTTTTGCTCATGGAGTCTTGGTCAGCCGAGGTGTAATCAAACATATGCCCGACCGGCCAAGACTTCATAATTTCGTTAGAGTTTTACTACCGCACCTCCGGCAGCCGTGATAGCCTCTTCTGCTTTCTTGCTGAAGGCATTAGCCTCAACAGTCAGTTTGGCGGTCAACGTACCGTTACCCAGAATCTTAACCAGCACATTCTTGCCTACCAAACCTGCATTGTGCAGATCAGCTACGCCAATCTTCTCAAGCTTCTTGGCCTCAGCCAGTGCCTGCAGTGTACTCAGGTTGATAGCCTTGTACTCTACGCGGTTAATATTCTTGAATCCGAACTTAGGCAGACGACGCTGCATAGGCATCTGTCCACCCTCGAAGCCGATCTTCTTCGAGTAACCCGAACGCGACTTGGCACCTTTGTGACCACGTGTGGAAGTTCCACCGAGTCCGGAACCTGCGCCACGACCGATACGCTTGGCAGTCTTTACAGAGCCTTTGGCGGGTGTTAAGTTATTCAATTCCATAATTCCAAACGATTTTAGTCAATTACTTTTACCAAGTGTTTCACTTTCTCGACCATTCCGAGAATAGCGGGTGTAGCCTCGTGCTCAACGATAGCATTCATCTTGCGCAGACCGAGGGCTTCCATAGTTTCCTTCTGCACTTTCGGAGATTTGATAGTGCTGCGAACTTTCTGAATTTTAATCTTTGCCATAGTCTTAATGCAATTTATCCGTTAAACACTGTTGAGAGACTTACGCCACGGTTCTGGGCAACCATGCGTGCGTCACGCATCTCACCGAGAGCGGCGATAGTAGCCTTAACGAGGTTGTGGGGGTTCGACGAACCTTTGGCCTTAGCCAGCACGTCTTTCACGCCAACGCTCTCCAATACAGCACGCATAGCACCACCGGCCTTAACACCGGTACCTTGCGATGCGGGCTTGAGCAGCACGCGTGCACCGCCGAACTTCGACTCCTGCTCGTGAGGGATGGTTCCCTTCAGGATAGGCACTTGGATCAGGTTCTTCTTGGCAGCCTCGGTAGCCTTCTGCATAGCAGCGGCAACCTCACCGGCCTTACCCAAACCGTAGCCTACAATACCATTCTCATTTCCAACAACTACGATAGCTGCGAAAGTGAATGTACGTCCACCCTTGGTAACTTTCGTTACACGGTTGACTGCAACGAGGCGCTCCTTGAGCTCCAGGTCTTGTGTTGTTTTTACTCTTTGCATAATCGTCAGTTATTAGAATTTGAGACCTGCCTCACGTGCAGCGTCAGCCAATTGTTGAACTCGACCGTGGTACAGATAGCCGTTACGGTCAAACACTACCTCAGTTACACCTGCCTTGATGGCATTCTCTGCGATAGCCTTGCCTACTTGTGCGGCTTTCTCTGTCTTGGTCATTTTATCTTTGATTCCGAGCGACGAAGCGCTGGCGAGAGTTACGCCTTTTACATCATCAATCACTTGAGCGTAAATTTGGCTGTTGCTGCGGAATACGGTCAGACGAGGACGCTCAGCTGTTCCGAACACTTTGGTGCGGATAGCAGCTTTAATTTTGAGTCTTCTTGCTATTTTCTGAATCATAATCTTTCCTTTCTATTATTTACCAGCCGACTTACCAGCCTTACGACGTACAACTTCACCTTGGAAGCGGATACCCTTGCCCTTATACGGTTCCGGCATACGGAACGAGCGAATCTTGGCGCAGATCTGACCGAGCAGTTGCTTGTCAGCCGTCTCCAGGATTACGAGCGGGTTCTGGTTACGCTCTGCTTTCGTCTCAACTTTTACCTCTTGCGGCAATTGCAAATAGATCGGGTGTGTATAACCGAGCGAGAAGTTAAGCAACTGCGGCTTAGCCAGCTCAACACGATAACCTACACCTACCAACTCCAACGTAGCCTTATAGCCGTCGTGAACACCTACAACCATGTTGTGAATCAGTGCACGGTACAAGCCATGTTTGGCACGCATTTCTTTCTCATCATTCGGACGGGTAACATGGCAGGCTGCACCTTCCACCTCAACTTTGATGGAGGGGTCAATAGCTTGCTTCAACTCACCCTTCGGTCCTTTAACGGTTACAATATTCTCGGGGCTAACTGTTACGGTTACGCCGGCAGGAATAGCTACAGGTAATTTACCAATTCTTGACATAGACTGTTCCTCCTTACATTAATAAACATAACAAATAACCTCACCACCCAACTTCAGGCCCAGAGCCTCTTTGTTAGTCATCACGCCCTTCGAAGTCGAAAGGATAGCGATACCCAGACCGTTCAATACGCGCGGCATCTCGCGATAGCCTACATACTGACGGATACCCGGGGTGGATACACGTTGTAACTTCTTGATGGCGTTAACTTTGTTAACCGGATCATACTTCAAAGCAATCTTGATTGTGCCTTGAGGGCCATCTTCCACGAACTTGTAGGAGAGGATATAACCTTTCTCAAACAAGATACGGGTGATCTCTTTCTTCAGATTCGAAGCAGGAACTTCCACTACGCGGTGGCCTGCCTTGATTGCATTTCTGAGCCGAGTCAGATAATCTGCGATAGGATCTGTCATTGTTTTACTTGTTTTAAAATTATCAGGTCTGTCCTGACATTGTTTAAAGATTAAATTATTTTCTCCCGTAGTCTTCCGGAACTACCGACCGTATTGTCGGACATTCCGGAACTTGCGGAGTTTTTCTGTTACCAGCTTGCTTTCTTAACTCCCGGGATCAAGCCTTTGGAAGCCATCTCGCGGAACTGAATACGGCTGAGTCCGAACATACGCATGTAACCCTTCGGACGACCGGTGATCTTGCAGCGGTTGTGCAGACGTACGGGACTGGCGTTCTTGGGCAGAGCCTGCAAGCCTTCGTAGTCGCCGTCCTTCAAGAGTTGCGCACGTTTGGCAGCATACTTCTGGCACAGCGCAGCACGCTTCACCTCACGGGCTTTCATTGATTCTTTTGCCATAGTCTCTTACTTTTTGAACGGTAAACCAAACTCACGGAGCAGAGCAAAGCCTTCAGCATCGGTATTGGCTGTGGTTACGAACGTGATGTTCATACCCTGCAGTTTCGTGATGTTATCAATGTTAATTTCCGGGAAGATGATCTGCTCGGTGATACCCAGTGTATAGTTACCACGACCATCCATCTTGCTGTTTATACCCTTGAAGTCACGGATACGGGGCAGAGCCACGCGTACCAGACGCTCGAGGAACTCATACATACGCTCGCCACGAAGAGTTACGCGTACGCCGATAGGCATCTTCTTACGAACCTTGAACTGAGCAATATCCTTCTTCGAAAGAGTAGCAACAGCTTTCTGGCCGGCGATGAGTGTCATCTCTTGCAGAGCAACCTCGATGATCTTCTTATCAGCAGTAGCCTCGCCCAGACCCTGGTTGAGCACGATCTTCTCGAGCTTCGGGCACTGCATCACGGTCGTATAGCCGAACTCTTTAACGAGTGCGGGAACAATACGCTCCTGATAATCTTGTTTTAAACTCGCTGTATTCATTGTTAAATTTCTTTACCGGTTTTTTTACTTACACGCACGAGTTTGCCATCCTTCAGCTGACGTCCAACGCGAACGGGTTTGCCGTCCTCTACGGGGTTCAGGTTCGAGATATGGATGGGAGCCTCCTGCTTTACAATTCCGCCTTGCGGATTCTTCGCATTAGGTTTGGTGGCTTTCGACACCATGTTTACACCCTCTACGATAGCGCGTTGCTTCTCTTTGAGCACCTCCAGTACGCGACCGGTTTTGCCCTTCGAACCACCAGCGTTTACGAAGACGATGTCACCTTTTTTGATATGTAACTTTGTCATGTTGTTAAACTTTTTAAGTGATTAGAGCACTTCAGGTGCCAACGAAATAATCTTCATGTTCGTCTGACGGAGCTCACGAGCCACGGGACCGAAGATACGGCTTCCGCGGAGTTCGCCTGCGTTCGAAATCAGTACGCACGCATTGTCGTCAAAACGGATGTAGCTGCCGTCTGCACGGCGTACTTCCTTCTTTACGCGAACCACGATAGCACGGCTAACCGTACCGTCCTTGATATCGCTCGAGGGGATAACACCCTTAACGGCTACTACAATCGTATCACCGAGCGAAGCGTAGCGCTTCTTTGTTCCGCCAAGTACGCGGATGCACAGAGCCTCTTTGGCTCCCGAGTTGTCGGCTACTACGAGCCTTGATTCTTGCTGTACCATATTACTTAGCCCTTTCGATGATTTGAGTTAAACGCCAACGAACAGTCTTGCTCAACGGACGAGTTTCCATGATACGTACGATATCGCCGATACCGCACTCGTTGTTCTCGTCATGAGCATGGAACTTGCGAGTTTTGTTCACAAACTTGCCATAGATGGGGTGTTTCTCTTTCCACTTAACGGCTACGACAATCGTCTTATCCATCTTGTTGGAAACGACTTCACCTACACGCTCTTTTCTTAGATTTCTTGTTTCCATGTGTTCGTCAATTTACTTTGTTAATTCTCTGCTACGGAGCTCCGTTGCCAGACGAGCGATGTTCCTGCGAGCCACCTTAATCTGCATAGGATTCTCCAGCGGAGAGATGCTGTGGTTGATCTTCATGCGCTGCAGGTTCTCCTTCTCAGAGGCCAGACGCTCTTCAATCTCAGCAATGGTTAATTCTTTAATTTCTGCAGTTTTCATAATCCATTATACATTTTGGGTTGGGTCGTAGTCGCGACGCACAACAAACTTTGTCAAAATCGGCAACTTCTGAGCAGCCAGGCGCAGTGCCTCTTTTGCTACATCAAATGGTACGCCGTCAATCTCGAAGATGATACGACCGGGTTCCAATGGTACGACGAATCCTTCCGGAGCACCTTTACCTTTACCCATACGTACATCCAAAGGCTTCTTGGTGATCGGTTTGTCCGGGAACACACGGATCCACACTTGGCCTTGACGTTGCATATAACGGGTAACAGCCACACGTGCTGCCTCGATTTGACGACCAGTCAACCAGATCGTACCCAGACTCTTGATACCGAACGAGCCGAAAGCCAGTTCGTTACCGCGCTGCGCATTGCCCTTGATACGGCCTTTCTGCGAGCGGCGGAATTTAGTTTTCTTAGGTTGTAACATAACTGTTCTGTTCTACAATTTGGTTAAACATTATTGTTTCTTGTTGCGACGGAAACCTCCACGACGCTCGCCGCCTTCACGACGCTCGCCACCGCGGCCTTCCTGTTTTACTGCGAAGTTGGGAGCCAGGTCCTTCTTGCCATATACTTCACCACGGCAGATCCAAACCTTTACGCCGATGATACCTACCTTCGTCAGAGCGCCTACGTGGCAGTAGTCGATGTCAGCGCGCAGAGTGTGCAGCGGGGTACGACCCTCTTTGTACATCTCCTTACGAGCCATCTCAGCACCGTTCAGACGACCGCTGACTTGTACCTTGATACCCTCGGCGCCCATACGCATCGTCGATGCAATGGCCATCTTTACAGCGCGGCGGTAAGCAATCTTACCCTCCAGCTGACGGGCAATCTTGGTAGCTACGATGGTAGCGTCAAGCTCCGGACGTTTTACCTCGAAGATGTTGATCTGAACATCCTGCTTGGTAATCTTCTTCAACTCCTCTTTCAGTTTGTCAACTTCCTGACCACCCTTACCGATGATGTAACCGGGACGAGCGGTGCAAACAGTTACAGTTACAAGCTTGAGAGTTCTCTCAATCACGATACGCGAAATACTTGCCTCAGCCAGACGGGCATTCAGATACTCGCGGATCTTGCTGTCCTCGAGGATCGTATCTCCGTACTTCTTACCGCCAAACCAGTTGGAGTCCCAACCGCGTACAATACCCAGGCGGTTTGCTATTGGATTAATTTTCTGTCCCATCTTTGTTTACTTTTCAGCGTTAGTATTTTTCGTATCTACAAATACAGTGATGTGGTTCGAGCGCTTGCGGATGCGGTAGCCGCGACCTTGCGGAGCGGTCAGCAGACGCTTGAGCATCATACCACCGTCAACTGTTACTTTGGTTACATAAAGTGTTTCCGAATCAGCCTTCTTGCCGGTCTTAACTTCCCAGTTAGCGATGGCAGATTTCAGCACCAATTCGAGTGAGCGCGCAGCATGCTTCGTCGAGAAGTGCAGTGCGCCGAGAGCACGGTTCACTTCCATACCGCGAATCATGTCTGCTACGAGACGCATCTTACGCGGTGAGGTAGGAACATTATTGAGCTTGGCGAAGTACTGCTCTTTCTGAGCTTCCTTACGCGCTTGAGCTGCATTATATTTTCTAGCACCCATTTTAATCTTAATTTAGTGTGTTAATGTTGATTTCAATGGATTACCGATTACCCGAGTGACCACGGAACGTACGGGTGGGAGCAAACTCGCCGAGCTTGTGACCTACCATGTTCTCCGTGATATACACAGGAATGAACTTGTTTCCATTGTGAACTGCAATAGTATGACCTACAAAATCAGGGGAGATCATCGAAGCGCGGCTCCAGGTCTTAACAACTTCTTTCTTGTTAGCCTCATTCATAGCCAGCACCTTCTGCTCCAACTTAACATTGATAAACGGTCCTTTTTTCAATGAACGACTCATGTTTCTACAATTTTATAGGTTATTTCTTTCTTCTTTCAATTATGTACTGATTCGACTGGTTCTTCGGATGACGTGTCTTGTATCCCTTAGCCAGCAATCCCTTGCGTGAACGCGGGTGTCCACCTGACTGACGGCCCTCGCCACCACCCATCGGGTGATCTACAGGGTTCATTACAACGCCACGGTTGTGCGGACGGCGACCCAGCCAGCGGCTGCGACCTGCCTTACCGCTCTTCTCCAGAGCGTGATCACTGTTACCTACAACACCTACTGTAGCTTTGCAGGCAGCCAGCACTTTGCGGAGCTCGCCTGAAGGCAGTTTGATGATTGCATACTTGTCCTCGCGCGAGGAGAGTTGTGCAAACGTACCAGCCGAGCGAACCATGCAAGCGCCCTGACCGGGACGAAGCTCGATGTTGTGAATCAATGTACCGAGAGGCATGTTAGCCATCGGCAGGGCGTTACCTACCTCGGGAGCAGCCTCAGGGCCGGACATAATTGTTTGACCTACTTGCAGTCCGTTAGGTGCAAGAATGTAGCGCTTCTCACCGTCAGCGTAGAATACCAGAGCGATGCGAGCCGAACGGTTCGGATCATACTCGATAGTTTTTACGACTGCGGGTACACCATCTTTGTTGCGCTTGAAGTCAATTACGCGGAACTTCTGCTTGTGACCGCCACCGATGTAACGCATAGTCATCTTACCGGTGTTGTTGCGGCCGCCGGTCTTCATCTTACCGAACACAAGCGACTTCTCTGGTGCGCTCGCGGTAATTGTCTCGAACGCGCCAATAACTTTGTGTCTTTGCCCAGGTGTAGTGGGTTTGAATTTACGAACAGCCATTGTTAAATATTGCTATAAAAATCTATTGTTTCACCTTCGTGCAATGTAACAACTGCCTTCTTGTATGCTGCCTTCTCACCGCGAAGCAAGCCCGTCTTCGTATAACGCTGCTTAGCCTTCGGAGCTGCAATCATTGTGTTTACATCCAGCACCTGTACATTGTACATTTCCTCTACTGCCTTCTTGATTTGTACCTTGTTGGCAGTACGCTCTACCATGAAGCCGTAACGGTTGAACTTTTCGCCGGCGGCGGTCATCTTCTCTGTGACGATTGGTTTGATAATAATTGCCATAGTATGATCCTCCTTATGCTAAAGTTGCTTCAACAGCTGTCAGTGCACCCTCGGTGAAGATAACAGTGTTGGCGTTCATGATTGAATATGTGTTTAACTCACCAGCGGTGATGACGTTAGCCTTCTGCAGGTTGGTTGACGAACGGAAAACGTTGTTGTCGTTCTGAGCCAGAACAATCAGAGCCTTCTTGTCAGCAACCTTCAGGTTAGCCAGAACCTCGATCAAAGCCTTGGTCTTCGGAGCCTCAAATGCGAGGTTGTCCAGAACGATGATTTCGTTCTGCGAAGCGCGCAGACTCAATGCCGAGCGGCGAGCCAGACGTTTAACTTTCTTGTTGAGCTTGAAATCGTAGTCGCGGGGAACGGGACCAAAGATTGTACCGCCACCTACGCGTACCGGAGACTTCAAATCACCCGGACGTGCACCGCCGCCGCCCTTCTGACGACCGAGCTTGCGAGTCGAGTGAGCGTTTTCACTACGCTGTTTAGCCTTAGCTGTACCCTGACGGTTGTTAGCCAGGAACTGCTTAACGTCCAAGTAGATAGCATGGTCGTTAGGCTCGATTGCGAAGATAGCGTCATTCAGAGCCACCTTCTTGCCGGTTTCCTTACCGGCTTGATTCAAAATACTAAGTTCCATACTTCTTACTTGTTAATAATAACGATTGAATTTTTAGCACCCGGTACGCTACCCTTGACCATGATCAAGTTGTACTCAGGTATAACTTTCAAAACTACGAGGTTCTGAACCGTTACGCGGTCCTGTCCCATGTGACCTGCCATACGGGTACCCGGGAAGATACGTGAAGGATAGGCGCAAGCACCTACTGAACCCGGAGCGCGCAGACGGTCGTCCTGACCGTGAGTTGACTGACCAACACCACCGAAACCGTGACGCTTCACAACGCCCTGGAATCCTTTACCTTTGCTGGTTCCGATCACGTCAACGAACGTGTTCTCCTCAAATACGTCAGCTACGGTGATTGTATCACCCAGCTTCAATTCTTTGTCAAAGCCGTCAAACTCCATGAGATGACGCATAGGCTGTACGCCTGCTGCCTTGAAGTGACCGAGTTCTGCCTTGTTGGCATGCTTCTCGCTCTTGGTCTGGAAGCCTACCTGTACGGCTTCGTAACCGTCCTTCTCAACAGTCTTGAGCTGCGTCACAACGCACGGACCGGCTTCAATAACGGTGCACGGGATGTTTTTGCCGTCGGCACCAAAGACGGATGTCATTCCGATCTTCTTTCCTAATAATCCTGCCATTTTAGACTGATTAAATACTTTGTTTAACTTAAATTGTTTGCCTGCGCTCTCGCCCACGGGTTAACGTTTTCGGGTTCCCGCTATGCTCTTATCTCCTGTGAGTTGCCTCACGATATTCCGGTATCACTCTCCGTGGGAAGCGCTTCGGCGGTTATCAAACTTTGATTTCTACTTCCACACCGCTGGCCAATTCGAGTTTCATCAAGGCCTCAACGGTCTTAGCGTTGGAGTTGTAGATATCGATGAGACGCTTGTAAGTTGAGAGTTCGAACTGCTCGCGAGCCTTCTTGTTAACGAAGGTTGAGCGGTTAACGGTAAAGATACGCTTGTGTGTCGGCAGTGCGATAGGACCGCTGATCACAGCACCTGTAGCTTTTACGCTCCTTACAATCTTCTCAGCGGACTTATCCACCAGATTGTGGTCGAACGATTTGAGTTTGATACGAATTTTCTGACTCATTTTTGTTGTTTTTGTTTAAGTGCAGAGCGCGCGTAACCCAAAGAGTCATTTACTCGGATGACTCACGCCCTACGGGTTAATTTCTTATGCAGGTTCACTACCTGCTGTTTTTCTAGTTGATACTATCAGCCAAGTTTGGCTGAATTTCTCTGTTTTTATTGCCGTACTCAGCGTCACACGTGTGTACGTGTGTATGTGTACGTGCGTTTTTTTAATGTACGTGTGCGCACGCCTGCGCTTGCACGCCAAAAGTTATTTCCCGTTTAGGAATTTGTTCGGAGCAGGTTTGGGGTTTCGAGCGAGGGAGTTATGTGGACCATAATGACCGAACTCAAACCCCAAAGATGCCCAAAGAAATCCTAAACCAGATCAACGCGGCCGCCTACTTCAGTCAGCACAGCCTTAGCGATGCTTGACGAAACAGGAGCGTAGTGGCTGAACTCCATCGAGCTGGTAGCACGACCCGAGGTGATGGTACGCAATGCTGTTACGTAGCCGAACATCTCGCTCAATGGTACCTTGGCCTTAACGATACGTGCGCCGTTGTGAGCGGTATCCATACCCTCAACCTGGCCACGACGTTTGTTCAGGTCACCGATCACGTCGCCCATGCTCTCCTCAGGTGTTACCACCTCAAGTTTCATGATAGGCTCCATGAGTACGGGTTTAGCCTTTGCGCATGCATTCTTGAATGCCATCTGGGCGCAGATCTCGAACGAGAGCTGGTCGGAGTCAACCGGGTGGAAGCTACCGTCGATGACGGTTACCTTCAGTTGGTCAACCGGATAACCGGCGAGCACGCCGTTCTTCATTGCAGCCAGGAAGCCTTTCTCGATCGACGGGATATACTCCTTAGGAATATTACCGCCCTTAACCTCGTTTACAAACTGCAGAGCACCCTCGAAGCCTTCGTCAGCCGGTTCAACGCGGACAATCATGTCAGCGAACTTACCACGGCCACCGGATTGCTTCTTATAGGTCTCGCGCAGTTCAACCGGAGCAGAGATAGCCTCGCGATAAGCAACCTGCGGACGACCTTGGTTACACTCCACCTTGAACTCACGTTTCAGACGGTCGATGATGATCTCCAAATGGAGCTCGCCCATACCCGAGATAACGGTTTGGCCGGTCTGCTCGTCAGTCTTAACGGTGAATGTCGGGTCTTCCTCAGCCAGCTTAGCCAAACCTACGCCGAGTTTGTCAAGGTCAGCCTGCGATTTCGGCTCAACACTGATGCCGATAACCGGTGCAGGGAACTCGATCGACTCGAGAACGATAGGTTTGTTCTCATCGCAGAGGGTATCACCGGTACGGATATCCTTGAATCCTACACCTGCACCTATATCGCCAGCGCCGATGAAATCAACGGGGTTCTGGTGGTTGGAGTGCATCTGGAAGATACGCGATATACGCTCTTTCTTGCCAGAACGCGGATTGTAGATATACGAACCGGCCTCCAGTTTACCGGAGTAAACTCTGAAGTAGCACAAACGTCCTACATACGGGTCTGTAGCGATCTTGAATGCCAGTGCTGTGAGCGGCTCGGCATCGTCGGGCTTGCGTGTTGCAGGCTCGTCGTTGCGCGGGTCTGTACCTTCGATAACCGGGGTATCCATCGGCGACGGCAAGTACGCACATACGGCGTCAAGCATCGTCTGCACACCTTTGTTCTTGAACGACGAACCGCAAACAACGGGGAAGATGTTCATGCCTACGCACCCCTTGCGGATAGCGGCACGGATCTCGTCCTCGGTGATAGTAGCGGGATCAGAGAAGTACTTCTCCATCAGCACGTCGTCGAACTCGGCACATGTCTCCAGCATCTTGTCACGCCACTCCTCAGCCTCGGCAATCAGGTTGGCAGGTATATCCTCTACGGAATACTCTGCGCCCATCGTCTCGTCGTGCCAAAGAATGGCTTTCATTTTAATCAGATCAACTACGCCCTTGAACGTCTCCTCTGCTCCGATAGGGATCTGTATCGGGCAAGGTTGTGCACCAAGCACCTCCTTGATCTGGCGAACAACGTCAAAGAAGTTCGCACCCGAACGGTCCATCTTGTTGACGTAGCAGATACGCGGTACGCGGTACTTGTCAGCCTGACGCCATACGGTTTCCGACTGAGGCTGTACGCCACCTACTGCGCAGAACGTAGCCACAGCACCGTCAAGGATACGAAGCGAACGCTCTACCTCGACCGTAAAGTCCACGTGCCCCGGAGTGTCAATCAAGTTGATCTTGTATTTGTTGCCAGCATAGTTCCAGTAAGTAGTGGTAGCAGCAGACGTGATCGTTATACCACGCTCCTGCTCCTGCTCCATCCAGTCCATGGTGGCAGCGCCGTCGTGCACCTCGCCGATCTTGTGGGTCAGACCCGTGTAGAACAGGATGCGCTCCGACGTAGTTGTCTTACCGGCATCGATGTGAGCCATAATGCCGATGTTGCGGTTTAGATGTAAATCGTGTTTTGCCATTTATGTAACACCTTAATTTTTACTGCACACGTATACGCGCGATTAGAAGCGGAAGTGTGCGAATGCGCGGTTAGCCTCAGCCATGCGGTGCATATCCTCCTTACGTTTGAAGGCACCACCCTGGTTGTTATAGGCATCGATGATCTCACCGGCAAGTTTCTCAGCCATCGAGTGGCCGCCACGCTTGCGGGCGAAAGCTATCATATTCTTCATTGCGATGGACTCCTTGCGGTCAGCACGAATCTCGGTAGGTACCTGGAAGGTAGCACCACCGATACGCTTCGACTTAACCTCTACCAGAGGAGTGATATTGTCCAGCGCTTGTTTCCAGATGTCGAGAGCAGACTTCTCCTCTTTCTCCATCTTCTTGCCAACGAGGTCTAACGAGGTGTAGAACACGTTGTAGGCAATGCTTTTCTTGCCGTCGAGCATGAGGTGGTTAACGAACTTTGCGCACATAACCTCACCATACACAGGATCCGGCAGGATCACACGTTTCTTTGGTTTTGCTTTTCTCATTGTTTTAACTTGTTTTGTGGTTGTCGCAGTCTTCAGCCTCAACCCGTGAAGCTTACTCAACCTTCAACCCCTGTTTGTAATCGTCCCAGCGTATGGAACATTTAGTTAGTTTTGTTTTTGAGCTTTGTTTCACTTGCTTGTCTTTCAGCGAAGCAGTCTAAGATTTACTTCTTAGCCTTCGGACGCTTGGCACCGTATTTCGAACGACGCTGCAGACGGTTAGCCACGCCGGCGGTATCCAGTGTACCACGAACAATGTGATAACGAACACCTGGCAGGTCTTTTACACGACCGCCACGTACCATTACGATACTGTGCTCCTGCAAGTTATGACCCTCACCGGGAATGTATGCATTCACCTCCTTCGCGTTCGTCAAACGAACACGAGCCACCTTACGCATAGCGGAGTTAGGCTTCTTGGGAGTGGTTGTGTACACACGTACGCAAACGCCACGACGCTGCGGGCAGCTGTCCAAAGCGGGGCTTTTGCTCTTGTCGGTAAGTTCTGCTCTTCCTTTTCTAACTAATTGTTGAATTGTAGGCATTTTAACTTGTTTTGGTTAATTGTTATTGTTGTTTTTAATCGTTATATGCTCTTTCGCTCGGCGTGATCACGGCGCCCATATCAGACATTCTTCTCGCGCGCTCACGGACGCACGCCGCGAAAAAAGCAAGCAAAGGTACAAAAAAAATCCGACATGCGCAAATTATTCTCCTAAATTTTGCACGCACACACGCGCATAAACTGAATTTTGTCACATTATCCTTGCAAACATGCTGACTTACATGCGTTTTAGTGTCTATCCCTACTCTCTTCTTCTCTGTCAATTCACCGCCATGCATCGACCTAATTTGGGCGATCTCTCTTCTTCAACTTTGTTGAGTGCGCTTCGCGTCAGCGCAGCGGTGTTCCATAACCCGTAACCCATAACCCATAACCGATAAAATTTGAAATTTTAAATTTGAAATCCTAAATAACCGGTCACCGGTCACCCGTAACCCATAACCCGGCACCCTTATGTCATTTTGTTAATTTCCGAACAATCTTGCATATATTTCACACTTTTCCGCGCTTTTATTTGCAATTGTCAAATATTTTTTGTATCTTTGCCGTTTGAAATTGAATAGAAGGTGATTTATGAATGACGATTTCGCCATACAACTTTTTGAGGGGAAGAAAGTCCGCATCGTCTGGGATGCGGAGCAGGAAAAGTACTATTTCTCCGTTGTGGATATAGTACAAGTATTAACAGAGAGTGCCGATGGTCGTAAATATTGGAATAAGCTAAAACAACGACTGAAGGAAGAAGGAAATGAGTCGGTGACAAATTGTCACCAACTGAAACTACCTTCATCTGACGGGAAGAAATATATGACGGATGTCGCTGATTTACAAGGCATATTCCGCATCATTCAATCTATTCCTTCCAAGAAAGCCGAACCTGTCAAACAGTGGTTGGCGCTGTTGGGCGAGCAACGCATAGACCAGATTATTGATCCGGAACTGACCTTCCAGATGGCTGTCGAGGACTATCGCCGCCAAGGTTATTCCGACAAGTGGATCAACGAACGAATGCGCTCCATTGAGATGCGCAAAGAATTGACCGACGAATGGCATCGGGCCGGAATACATGAGCAACGAGATTTTGCCATCTTGACTAATGTGCTTACCCAGGCATGGAGTGGAATGACAACGGGCGAGTACAAACAACACAAAGGTTTGACGAAAGAGAACCTGCGTGACAATATGACGAACATAGAACTTGCGCTCAACACATTGGCGGAAGTGGCGACTACAGAGATCTCCCGTCAACGAAACCCGGAAGGCATGTTTGAAAGCAAACAAGCAGCGCAAGCAGGAGGAAAAGTGGCAAAGAACGCGCGCGAAGATTTAGAGCGTCAATTAGGCCGCAGCGTAATATCTTCCGAACGCGCATCGGATTATATCCGCCCCATCGAAAACTGCAAACCGCAAGAATTGCCGTTTGACGGCGAACAGAAATAATACCCCACCGCAGGTTATGCGGTCGCCGCCATCGACAGCGTAAGAAAACGATGCGTACCGATGACGTAAATATCGGAGCAATGTATCGGCCAACCTTGACCGATCACCAAGCGCATAGCATTGCGCAGACATAAAAGGCGTTTATTGACGCTTGTTTTGGCTTAACTAAATCTGGTAAATTTTGTGTACCCAAAACAAGAAAGTGCAATAAGCGTTCTCGTGGGTATGTTAATATCCGTCTACGCCCCTCATAGGGCGGGAGGGTTGAGCATATCGGGCGTGGACGTTATTGTTTATTCTTGTACACAGGTACTACCAGAACCTAGTTAAGGAGAATGAGCGTGAATAATGTTCACGCTTTTGTTGTATGTATATCGCTCCCTAGAAGATCTAGGACTCCTAGGATAGCGAAGCGGTCTATAACTAAAAGAAAAACAAGATAAAAGGAAAATGCCGAAAATCCAACAAAGAGTAGGCGGAATATAAATTTTGATACTATGTTAACTAAATTCTCTCCTGAGGTGTGTGAACAATTAGGGTACTATGTTTATCGCCTTATTGACCCACGTACAGGTCAAACGTTTTATGTAGGAAAAGGAAAAGGCAATCGAGTCTTTGATCATGTAAGGGATGCTCTTAAAAATAACTGTCAAGGGCAAGTTTACAAAAATAAAGCCAAAGATGACATTTCGGAAAAGATTCAACAAATCCGCGATATTCACAAAGCAGGATTAGAAACTATTATGGTTATTCATAGGTGGGGAATGGATGAAAATACTGCTCTTGAAGTTGAATCAGCGTTAATTGACAGTTATGCAGGCTTAACTAACGAGCAATCCGGTCACGATAGCGACCGCGGTGTGGCAAATATAGAAACCATTCAACGGGTTCTTGGATTAGAGACGTTTGATGATTCTAAAGCGGCAAAAGATGAATACATGATTATCAAAATCAAACAAGAAGTTCTTGATTCTCGTCATGGCAATATCTATGAAACAGCACGCCGTGCATGGCATGTTAATCCTCAAAAAGCTCAAGAATACAAATACATTCTTGTTAGTTTATATGGCGAAGTTATTGCTATATACAAAAATGCTAAGTGGTACAAGAGCAATACGGAACCAGATCGATGGGAATTTAATGCCGAAGAAGCAAACAGACAAGAAGATGCGCAAATAATTGAACGTTATCTCCATAAACGTTTGCCGGAACGATATGTACGAAGAGGTCAAGCTCGTCCTACTTTATATCAATCTTAATCGAAATATTTAATATTAGAAATTATGAAACCAAAACTTTTCTCTCTCCTGTTTGCCATAGTGGCAAGCATTGGAATCACATTCGCTTCTGACACCTTTGTTGGAGACATTTGGTATGACTTTGACAGTAATACACTTACTGCTCAAGTGACTTATTGTGGTGATGGGTTTAACTCGGAATGGGATGAATATTCAGGAGCTATTACTATTCCCGCTTCCGTAACACATAAAGGAAAGACATACAGCGTCACAGGCATTGGAGATCATGCTTTCCGACAATGCAGCAATTTGAAATCAGTAACGATCAATAGCTACGGCAGCAAAATCAAAAGAATTGGAAATGATGCTTTCCGAGGATGCAGCAGTTTGACATCTGTGAGTATCCCCAACAGCGTCACAAGCATTGGAGATGAAGCTTTCTACAGTTGCAGCAGTTTGAACAAGGTGACTATCCCAAATAGCGTCACAAGTATTGGGAATTATGCTTTCTATGATTGCAGCGGTATGACTACGACTATTCCAAATAGCGTGACAAGCATTGGAGCGTACGCTTTCCGAGGATGCAGCAGTTTGAAATCTGTGACGATTCCCAATAGCGTCAAAAGCATCAGTGAAGGTGCTTTCAGGGCTTGCAGCGGTTTGACCTCTGTGACTATCCCAAATAGCGTCACAAGCATTGGAAGTAGTGCTTTCAATAGTTGCAGTAGTTTGACCTCTGTGACTATTCCCAACAGCGTCACAAGCATTGGAGATCAAGCTTTCTCTGGTTGCAAGGGTATGACCTCCTTAACTATAGGTAACAGCGTCACAAGCATTGGAGATCAAGCTTTCTCTGGTTGCAGCAAGTTAACCTCTGTGACTATCCCCAACAGCGTCACAAGCATTGGAGGCGGTGCTTTCTCTGGTTG
>JAFXSS010000049.1 GCA_017525455.1 Paludibacteraceae bacterium | reverse complement strand
ATGCCACATCCATCATCTTGGTGAACGTTGTCTGACGTTCTTCTGCTGTAGTAGCCTCGCCTGTGATGATATGGTCGCTAACGGTGCAGATGCACAATGCTTTCTTGCCGGCGCGTGCTGCGTTCATGTATAGTGCCGGAGCTTCCATCTCATCGGCCAGTACGCCCATCTTTGTCCAGTTGGTCTTGCGGTCATCCTCGCAGTAGAATGCATCGGTGGAGAATACGTTACCTACGTGGTACTTGTAGCCGCGTTTCTCAGCCGACTCAACTGCCAAACGGCAGAGTTGGAAGTCTGCGATAGGCGAGAACTCTCCAGGCAGGTGGAACTGCAGGGCGTAGTTGCTGTCGGTGCAGCAAGCTTGTGCAATAACAATGTCGCCAAGGCCGACATACATCTGACGTGCCCCGCACGAACCTACGCGGATAATTGTTTCTACATCGTAGAAGTTGAACAATTCATAAGTATAAATGCCGATGGAGGCGATGCCCATACCATGACCCATCACGCTTACACGTTGACCTTTGTATGTGCCGGTATAGCCGAGCATGCCTCGTACATTATTGAACAGTACTGGATTCTCAAGATACAATTCTGCCATTAACTTTGCACGTAACGGATCGCCTGCCATGATTACAGTTTTAGCGATTTCGCCATACTGAGCCCCAATATGCGGGGTCGGGGTGTTTTCCTTTGCCATAATATATAGATTTTTTGTTTGATTTATCTCTTTTGTCTTTCTGCGAAGCGGCTATTATCTCGCTACCACAAGATAGTAGTTTTTCTTGCCTTTCTGGAACAACAGGTACTTGCCGTTTAATAGGGCGGCGTCGGTGATTGGCGTCTGCGGATCAGTCAGTTTCTCTTTGTTCATCGAAAATCCGTTAGCCTGAATCATTTTTCTTGCCTCGCCTTTTGACGGGAATATCTGCGTCTTCTCTGCCAGCAGATCCAGCGGACCTATGCCGGCTTTCAGTTCATCCAGACTTATCTCATAGCGCTCCACACCTTCGAACACTTGCAGGAACGTCTGTTCGTCCAGCTTATGCAAGGTGTCGGCAGTAGCATTGCCGAACAGGATGTTACTTGCCTCTACGGCAGCATCGTAATCTTCCTCGCTATGAACGAGAATGGTTACTTCTTTTGCCAGGCGCTTTTGCAGCGTGCGCATGTGCGGCGCCTGCTCGTGCTCGGCTATCAAAGCTTCTATCTCTTCGCGCTCGAGAGAAGTGAAAATCTTGATGTAGCGCTTGGCGTCATCATCGCTCACGTTCAGCCAGAACTGGTAGAACTTGTACGGAGAGGTATAATCCTTCGACAGCCATACGTTGCCCGATTCGGTTTTGCCGAACTTGCCGCCATCGGCTTTGGTTATCAGCGGGCATGTCAAGGCATATGCCTCATTGCCACTGATTTTCTTGATGAGATCAGTTCCGGTGGTGATGTTGCCCCATTGGTCACTGCCACCCATCTGAAGTTTGCAGTTCTTATGTTCGTTTAGATATACAAAGTCATAACCTTGTAGTAACTGGTAGGTAAACTCCGTGAACGACATTCCTTGACTATACTCGCCGTTGAAACGTTTCTTCACACTGTCTTTTGCCATCATATAGTTGACGGTGATGAGCTTGCCTATGTTACGAGTGAAGTCCAGGAACGTATAATCCTTCATCCAATCATAATTGTTCACCAGTTCGGCTGCGTTGGGCGCGTCACTGCTGAAGTCCAGAAAATGCTCCAATTGTGCGCGTATGGCTGCTACATTGTGACGCAATACTTCTTCCGTCAGCAGGTTACGCTCGGCGCTCTTGCCGGACGGATCACCTATCATACCTGTTGCGCCACCAATCAAGGCGATGGGTTTATGTCCGCATTGTTGCAGGTGGCGAAGCATCATGATGCCGCACAGGTGACCTATATGCAGACTGTCAGCCGTCGGGTCAATACCTACATAGGCTACGGTCATCTCTTTCATCAGTTGTTCCTCTGTGCCCGGCATGATATCGTGAAGCATGCCACGCCAGCGGAGTTCTTCCACAAAGTTCTTCTTCATTTGTCTGTATTTTTTTTACGAATGCAAAGATACGATTTTTTTTCGACATTTGCAAATATTTTGTGTTTTTATTGCATAATAATGCAAAAAGTGTACGTGTTTTGCCTATTTTTGTGTCTTTGGATTGTGCTATTGCGCCATCTTCTTGTAATTTTCCGATTCGATTGTTCGTTCGTTGAACAGCATAGACCGCCTTATTTGTTCTGCTTGTACATAGTTCTTAAGTATATATACTTTAGTATATATACTGGAGATTATTCCTGACAAATCTCCCTATTATAGTATCTCTGAATGGAAAAATTAGTGCGTGATAAGTGAGTGATTAGTGCGTGATTAGTCTGTGATAAGTGCGTGATTGCAGGCCCAATCCGTGAATCGCGCACCGGCTGACAAGGATACAGCTGCTTCAGTAAGAACTATTCATTTTTAGATTTTTTGAATTTGTATCATGTGCAAAATAATGGAAAATTGATGAATTTTGCGAATATTTTGAAGTAAAAGGCAAAAATGCTTGCAAATGTCAAACTTTTTTTGTAAATTTGCATCCGAAATGCAATTAGTCATAATTTCACTTGACCTAAAACTGCATTTCACTTAATGCCATGAAACGATTTCACTCACTACTCACTCTTGCTTGCCTTTATAGTGCTACTTTTTGCTATGCCGGCTGGAATATTCCGGTCACTAACTATGCGGTTGCCGATTACGCTGCTGGTACACAGAACTGGCAACTTGCCACAACTGCCAATGGCTGGCTATATGCGGCTAATAATTATGGTTTGCTTGAATACGATGGTGCGCAATGGCGCATCTATGGTATGTACTACGGCAACTTGCCACGAAGTATAGCCAAGTATGATGAACGTGCTATTTTCATTGGTGCAACGAATGATATTGGCGTGTTCACTCCTACGTCAACAGGTTCAATGCGTTATACGTCACTTATCGATGGTGTGGATCCTACTTTCGGTGAAGTGTGGGATATTGAACTTGTCGGTAAACAAGTGTATTTCTTTGCGCGACATCAGATTATTACAGGCGAAATAACCTGCGCAAGCGATAGCATTACCCTTTCGGATTTACGCGTTATTCAGACTGACAAGCGCATATTCTGTGCCGAGGAAGTTGGAGGGGCGATATATGTTGGTACAGATGACGGATTGTATCTGCTTAGTGGCACGCGTATGAATCGCATACACGGCTCGGATATCTTGCGAGGCTACGAAGTACGATGTATTCAGTCACTGGATGAGCAGAGACTGCTTATTGCCACCGACCTGAGTGGACTTTATGTATATGATGGATCTAAAATCAGTGCGTTCCGTACCGATGCCGATTCTTTTTTGCGTAAGAATCAGTTGTACACCTTCGCAGTGCGCGGAAACACAATTGCGTTAGGCACTGTGCTGCAAGGTATTGTAGTAATGAATAGTATGGGCTCCGATTGTCGGTACATTTCTACCCGCCAAGGCTTGCAGAACAACACTATTCTTTCGATGACTTTTGATGTTCTCGGCAATCTGTGGGTAGGATTGGATCAGGGTATCGACTATGTGCAGTTGGCCTCGTCTTGTCAGTATTACAGCGATGAACATACAAACTTTGGTGCCGGTTATGCATCATTGCGTGTGCAGCGCGGCAAAACAACATTGTACTACTTCGGCACCAATCAGGCTCTGTATGTCAAGTCGGATGCAAATCAGTCGCTACAAATCGTAGAAGGGAGTATGGGACAAGTGTGGAGTCTGAACGAAATCGATGGCACTGTTTTCTGTTGCCACAACAGAGGGCTGTTTCTGGTTGATGACGCTCGTATGCAACCGTTGTGTACGGATGAGGGATTTTGGAAGGTGCAACGCCTGCCTAATGGCAAAGTGATAGCCGGTAGTTATTCGGGATTCCGCATCTTGAGCAAGGTCAATGGACATTGGCAGATGAGCAATGTCTCCGGCTTTGATGAGACAGCTTTTCGCTGGCAAGTGGATGGCAATGGTTGTATCTGGGCTGTTGCTACGTCCGGCATTGTACGATTGGACTGGACGGATGACACAACCTTGCGCCAACAGAATATTCAACCCTACGATGGCGCTCATACCTGGTTCAATATCAGTCGGATGGGGGAGAATATTCTCATCACCAATGATCGCTACTGCCGCGTCGTGGCCGACGATGGCCAACTGCGTAGAGATACGGCATTATTTGCCTTGATAGGTGGTGAGACATATTATGCTTTTACCCACAAAGATAGTCGTGGTAATCTCTTGTACGTGCGCGATTGGGTATTGTACATGCGCGAGTACAATCCTCAATCAAAAACGTATGCACAGGAGCGTGCGCTGTATAATGGAGAAACAGACTTTATAGGAGGTTTCGAGAACTTGTACGAAGCCAAAGACGGTTATATCATCGGCACGCTGCAAGGCTATTGTATGATTAAGCCGGCCAATGGCCGTCAACACTCAGCCGTCAGCGATCCGGTTATTTATTTGCGGCGTGTAACGGCAATGAATAAAGAACAGAAAAACGTATATGGAGAGTCGCTCGGTTCTCGACCTTCGGAAACCGTTGAGTTGCCTTACGATACTTATGTACTGCGCTTCGCCTGCAGTATCAACAGGACTCCTGCACAAGGTGCGCAATATGCCTATCGACTGCTGCCTAGAGATAAGGAGTTTACCGCCTTTACCTCGCAATCCTACTACGAATGCTCTGCGCTTGAGGAAGGTGAATACACACTGGAGGTTATATGCCGCACAGCAACAGAGGGAGTGACATTGACGGAGATAATCAGATCGTGGAACTTTACCATTTGCTCACCGTGGTATAAGACTTGGTGGGCACGTACACTCCTTGTATTGCTTATTGTTGGGATGCTCGTGTTCCTCGGATATTTCCTCTATATCCTAACGGAGCGAACCAGAGGCAAGGCTTTGCATGAGAAACAATTGCAAATCCTCCAACTGGAAAACGAGAAAACGCAGTCGCAACTGCAAGCCAAGAGCCGCGAGATGTCACGTGTACTGCATGACGAAGCCAGTCGACAGGAAGATTTGGCGTATACTTCGGAGCAACTCGACAAGACGATTCGCGATTTGCAGGCGCATAATTTGAAGAAGGTGGAAGAACGCTTGAACGCGCTCAAACAGCATATTACCGCCAAGGTCAGTGATGAGACTATTGATTGGCAGCGGTTTGAGGAGAATTTCGACGAGGTCAATGCCGGATTCTGCAAATGTCTGACACAGCGCTATCCGTGGATGAGCAAGCAGGAACGCAAACTATGCGTTTACATCCATATGGGTATGCTCACCAAAGAGATGGCACCTCTGCTCGGACTCTCTACGCGAGGTGTGGAAATGATGCGCTATCGTATGCGCTGCAAGATGGAACTTGACCCACAGGCTAACCTCAAGGATTATCTGCAGGCGCTTACAAACGAGTAGTTCTGCTCTGTTGTAATTTCACTAAAATTACGTCAGACGTGTAAAAAACTACAAATTTGATTTCACAATATTACACTCGGAAAGTAATATTTTTGTTTTATTTAATAAAATTGCGTACCTTTGTATTGCATTTTCGAAACTACACGAAACATCGCAGTACAATTTCTACGACCAAAAACACAAATTATAAGTTTACCTAATCATGAAAAAACTAATCTTGTTCTTTGCAGTGTTATTTGCAGCGGTTAGCGTTCATGCTCAGACTATCACCGGCGTGGTGATGGATGAAGTTGAACCTGTTATCGGTGCAAATATCATGGTGAAAGGTACAACCAATGGTACGATTACTGACTTCGACGGCAACTTTTCTTTGCAAGCCAATGTCGGTGAGACACTGGTTGTGTCGTACATGGGTTATAAGACTCAGGAGGTTAAGGCAACTGCCGCTCCGATGCGCATCATTCTCCAAGCGGACAATGTAATGCTGGATGAGGTTGTTGCAGTCGGCTACGGTACGATGAAGAAGTCGGACTTGACAGGTGCTGTAACATCCGTCAGCGCTGACCAACTGCTGAAAGCTCCTGTTGCCGGTTTGGATCAGGCTTTGCAAGGCCGCGCCGCCGGTGTAACCGTTATGTCGAACTCAGGTCAGCCTGGTGAAAGCGCAACTATTCGTATCCGTGGTATAGGTTCGGCAATGGGCGGTAATGAACCGTTGTACGTTGTCGACGGCGTGATTACAGGCGATATCAAGTGGCTGTCACCGACAGACATCAAGTCAATGGAAATCCTGAAAGACGCCTCAGCGGCCGCTATTTATGGTAGCCGAGGTGCCAACGGTGTGATCCTGGTGACTACTAAGTCGGGTGGAGAAGGCAAAGTAAATATTTCCTTCGATGCCTATTGGGGAATCCAAAACCGTTGGAAGAAGATGGATGTTCTTGGCGCTAAGGATTTCGCAGATACCGAAATACGTATCCAAGCAATGCGTAACGGTGCGGAGGAGATAGCATACTATCAGCAGCAAGGTTTTCGTGCATGGCTGAATATGTATAAACTCGGAAACGCCAATATCAACAAAATATCGGAATTTTATCCTATCAATTTCGCATATGAAGATCAGGAAACCGACTGGCAGGACGAGGTGTTCAGAGCCAATGCTTTTATGCACAACTACAACTTGTCGTTTGACGGCGGTAGTGACAAAGGCCACTATGCTCTTTCGGCTTCCTATTTTGGACAAGAAGGTACCATTGTAGGTAGTGATTACAACCGCTTCACCCTCCGTTTGAACTCCGATTTCAAGGTGCGCGACTGGTTGAAGATTGGTGAGCATTTCTCGATCGTTTCTTCGTACGGACGTAACGCAATGAATAACAGCTCATCCGCAGGTGCATCTATGATATCCGGTGCTCTGGCTATGGCTCCCTGGGACCCCGTTTACTATCCGCAGGGTTCAGTGAACAAGAATGGTAAGGATATCAGCGGTTACTTCTCCGCAGGTTCTAACTTCAGGAATGTGACGAACCCGTACCAGATGGCATTTAATAGCGAGCCTAACGACCGCAAAGAACGAGCCATTGGTGATGTGTTCTTGGAGATTACACCGGTGAAAGGTCTTACCGTCAAAGCAGCCATCTCCGCTGATTATGAAGTGAATCGAAACCGCACATTTACATGGCCTAATATCTATACGAGTTATAACGCCTCTGACGAGAACCATATTAGCGTAGGCCTCAACCGTGCCCTGCAACTATTGGAAGAGACCACTATTACCTATGCTCGCGAAATAGGCAAGCATAATTTCTCAGTGATGGTCGGTCAGACGTGGTCAGAGTATAATTACTATGGCATGGGCGGAGCCGGTGCAGAGATCCTGAATCCTATACCTAGCAACTGGTATCTGTTTCGTGCTACGGAAAACGTAACCGACGCTTCTGATAGTCCCGGTCGTACACGTCGTCTGTCGTTCCTCGGCCGTGCGTTCTATAACTATGACAGCCGCTATATGATTACGGTGAACTTCCGCGCAGATGCTTCGAGTAAGTTCACCAAGCAGCCTTGGGGCTTCTTCCCCTCTGCTGCGTTGGCATGGCGTCTGAGCGAAGAACCGTTCATGCGTGAACTGGATCTCGATTGGTTGGATAATATCAAGATACGTGCCGGCTTTGGTCAGGTAGGTAACGACGGCGTGCCCTCCAGTGCATTCCAATACACGATGGGGTCGTCGGTAAACGTGTTCTACGGCTATCCGTTAGGACCTGAGCAGAATTCAGGTAATGCCACCGGTGGTGCAGCTGTGCTGACGCTGGTGGATGAGAACGGCAAATGGGAAACGAACCAACAATGGGACGCAGGTATCGATTTCGCGTTCTGGAACGGTAAGTTAAGCGGTACAATCGATTATTTCCATCGTTCTACCTTAGATGCTCTGCTTTATGTGAACGCTCCTGCGCATGTGGGCAATCGTTATTCGCTGGTAAAGAACGTAGGTAATATTCTGAACGAAGGTGTAGAACTTTCGCTCAATCATGAGAATACGGTCGGGAAAGTGCACTATAATATCGGTGCCAACTTCAGTTTCTTGCATAACGAACTGACCAAACTTAACGGCGGTTCGCCGCTATGGGGTGACCGTACGAAAACCGACCAAGGCATGGCGCTGAACTCGTTCTGGGGATATCAGTACGAAGGTATCTATCAGACCGATCAGGAAGCACTTGACCAACTCTATACCTATACCGCCACCACAATCGGCGTACATGCCGGTGACGCGCGTTATAAGGATGTGAACGGTGACGGCAAGTTGGACGAGGACGATAAGATGGTCATCGGCAATCCGTTCCCGAAAATGACTTATGGCTTGAACTTCGGTCTGGATAGCTACGGTGTAGATGTGCAGTTGTTCTTCCAGGGTGCTGCAGGCAACTCGATTTACAACGCACAGCGTGCGATGCTTGAGGGCGACGGTAGCGGTTATGCGCTGGCCAGCTATATGAAAAATGATGTATGGGTTGGTTATACCGAAGCTGTACAAAACGCATTGTTGACAAAAGGTGTAAACTATTTCGAGTTGGAGAATCGCAATGGCGTAATTCCTAACCCGCTTGGCTCGCCGACCAACTCCGAGAATTCAACACGCTTTGTTGAAGATGGCAGTTATCTGCGCCTGAAGAACCTGCAGATTGGTTACACGCTGCCGACAAACATCACCAAGAAATTCCGTTGCTCGCGTCTGCGTTTCTACGCTACTGCCAGCAACCTGCTTACCATCACCAAGTACCGCGGTTATGACCCGGAAGTGGGCAGTGGTGTGGATTACGGCAACTATCCGCAGAGCAGAACATTCACGTTCGGTCTGAATGCAACATTCTAAAAGAAAGGAGAACGAGTTATGAAAAAGAATATAGTTAAGATTTTGTCCTTCGCCCTTATTCCTTGCTCCTTATTCCTTAATGGATGTAAGGACTATTTGACGGAGATCGAACCCGGCACTACGCTGTTGGAGGATTTCTATACGTCTACGGCAGCGGCTGTTCAGAATGTAACCGGATGTTATGTCCCCTTGATGTGGGAATATAACCATACTTATTGTAGTGAATGGTTTATCGGCGATGTAGCCAGCGATGACGCTCTCAAAGGCGGCGGTTCTACAACCGACATGGCGGATGCCTATGACATTGAGAACTGGCGTACTACCGACCAGAACACTTTGTTACTGGATTTCTATCGTGCACAATTCCAAGGTATTGGCCGTTGTAATTTGGCCTTGGAGTATATCGAAAAAATGGAAGTAGGCATAGATGATGATTTCACGCTGGAGATGAAGAACCGTCTGCTGGGTGAGTTGCACTACCTGCGTGCATACTATTATTTCCGTCTTGTGCGCGTGTTTGCCGGCGTTCCGATGCCGCTACGGGTGCTGCGCTCTTCGGATGACTGGGGCATGCCGCGCTCGTCGGTAGATGAGGTATATAGCCAGATTCTGAAAGATCTGGAGTTTGCGAATGCCAATCTCTGGGTAAAGAGCAAATACGCGGAGGCAGACATGGGGCGTGCCACCAAAGGTGCAGCGCAAGCAATGCTGATGAAAGTGAACCTCTATATGGCATCTCCTTATTGGCAGAAATACAACCTTACCAAAGCGGCTGCTGATTGCTACAAGGAAGCAAAAGCTTGGGGTGATAGTATCATTACTTCTGGCGAGTACGACTTGTGCTCTAACTACGAAGATAACTTCACCGTTGCAGGAGAGAACGGCATAGAGTCCGTCTTTGAGATTCAGTATGCAGAAGTGGATTGGGGTGATTATGGTGAGGGCTTCGGCTTTACCGCTGGCTCGTTTACGCAGATTTTGATGCGTTGCCGTAACTCCGAGATTGGTGGAGGTTGGGGATTTGATCATCCCACTCAGAATCTGTATGATGAGTTCGAATCGGGTGACCCGCGTCGCGATGTCGCTATTCTCGTTCCAAGCACGGATGTGGTGGCTTCCTACCAAATGCAGTCGGATGAGAACTACCTTGGTAATACGATGGTGAACAATAAGTACGGCATGTACCGTGACCCGGAAGATATAGGCGGTGGCTATGGCAAGTGGAGCTTGCACGCCAGTCGTGGACCGCTCAACAACCGTCAGATTCGTTATGCAGACGTGCTGCTGATGTATGCTGAGGCATGTTTGGGTGCCGGTGATGCGGCTAACGCCAAAACGTACATCAATAAGGTTCGTACGCGCGCCGGACTCGCTGACATCGATGCCGCTACGGATGCTGCGTTGCGCCATGAGCGTCGATGCGAGTTAGCAATGGAAGGGCATCGCTGGTTCGACCTTGTTCGCTGGCAAGGCGTAGACGGTACAGGACTAAAGGCGCATATGGATGCTTACAAGGCAAAAGAATCGGCTGACGTGCAACACCACATACAGGAGTTCGTTGCCGGTAAGCATGAGATATTCCCCATTCCGCAGGAGGAGCGTCAACTCAATCCTACGGAGATGGAACAGAATCCCGGATATTAAAGAAATATGATTTTCAAAAAACTAATCAAATAGTTAACTTTTATTATTAACCAATTAAAAACAAACAATCATGAAAGCAAATTGGAAATTTGCGCTTATGTGCGCAGCAGCAGTTGCATTAATTGCTTGCAATGGCCAGAACCAACCGGATCCAAATCCTAATCCGGATCCCAAACCGAATCCTGATACGGAGGAAGCTCTTGTTCTCGACCCTATTTCTCTCCAACTTGAAGTTGAGGCAACCGGTACTATTAAGGCTACCGTAGCAGCAACCTGGAGTTCCAGCAACGAAGCAGTCGCTACCGTTGCTCCCGGCAATGACGGCGGCAAGTCTGCTCTCGTTACCGCTATTGCTGAAGGTAACGCAATCATCACCGCTACTACAGCCGGTGGTCAGACAAAGACCTGCGTTGTTCTTGTACAAAAGAAAGCCGGCCCGGGCCCGCAAGGTGCAGAACTGAAGGGAAGCAAAGTTTGGCCTATCGTTCTTGACGGTCAGACCTATGAAGCTAACGCTTCGAAGATCGTTGCTTCGTTCCAACCGAATGATGTAGACCAATTCCTCTATGTATGGGAAGAGACCTATGCTGGTGCTGACGCTACCGGTCTGAATTTCCATGGCAATGGTGAAGGCTACACAGCACTTACTGTTACGTCTAAAGGATGGGCAGGTATGGGTTATTGCTTGACCGACAAAGGTAATGGTTGGGAAGCTGCTGCCGCATTGAAAGATGCAATCGTGGCTGATCCGGATAACTATTTCCTCCACTTAGCCATCAAGTCGACTGACAACTACAGCCACTGCTTCTATATCATGGGCAGCGAGGCTACAAAGTTTGTCCTTGGTTCGACAGGCGTTTATGATGGTCCGGTTTACCAGAACTTTACTCGTGATGGTTCATGGGCAGAGTTTGATATCCCGATGTCTGCATATGCAAGTGCATTGGCCAACGCCAAGGTAGAGGCTGGCGTAAACGTATTTGTGGTTTTGACAGAAGGTGTATCTGGTGCACAAATCAACCTCGATGCTGTTTATTTCTACAAAAAATAAGTAAACAATCGTCATTTTGGCTGCAGGGAGGTGGTTCTCCCTGTAGTCTCAAATATAATTGAAAGTATAAAGTTGAATGTATAGAGTTATGCGCACATTCTGTTATTCTCTTCTTACGACTTTGGCGATTCTGAGTTTCGCGGCATGTAATAAAGTTAACCCGCCTGAACCGGAGCCGAACCCTGTAAACATTGCTATCACTCCAGCATCGCAACAGATGAAAGTGGGTGATATGGTTACCTTGGAAGTTACCGGTGCAAGTGCCAATATCGAGTGGAGTTCTTCCAATGAAGACGTAGCCACAGTCTATTACGGTGTAGTGACTGCCAAAGCCATCGGCAAGGCGGAAATCACCGCTAAAGTTGGCAGTTCGTCGGCGAACTGTATAATCTATGTTACCGGTACGGATGGAGCGACATTGCGCATCAGCCCTCCTGTAGTGACTTTGCGTCCGGGTGATGAGTATGATTTCAAGTTTGGCAATACCTATGATTTGGATGTAACTTGGAGTAGTTCTGCCCCCTCGATAGCTACTGTGACTAACGAAGGTCATGTAACAGCTATCAATCCGGGCAATGCAACCATTACATTGGCTACTCCGATAGAAAGTGTGACGGCACGCGTTGCAGTTGAACATAGTTGGGGCGAATATACCATGGTATGGTCAGATGAGTTCAACGGCAGTGAACTGGATGAGAGCGTTTGGGGCTACAACACCGGTGGCAGTGGTTGGGGCAACAGGGAGCTTCAATACTATACAACTCGTACGGAGAATATTCGCGTGAAGGACGGATGTCTGGAGATAGAGGCGCGTAATGAGGAATATCAGGGCAATCAATATACCTCAGCTCGTATATTGTCGAAGAACAAGAAAACCTTTACCTATGGGAAGATAGAGTCGCGGATAAAATTCCCGGGCGGCAAAGGTACTTGGCCTGCATTCTGGATGATGGGCAACAGTGGCGGCTGGCCTAACTGCGGTGAGATAGATATAATTGAGCATGTAGGAAGTATGGATGCTCGTGCATCGTTTGCGTTACACACCGTGCTAAAGAACGGCACTAAGGGAAACAACTGGGCAAAGACTCAGTGGTTTGATAGCCCGCTATCCGAAGATTTCCATATATATGGCGTCGAGTGGGCGCAGGAGGAAAAGGACGGCAAGGATGTAATTCGGTTCACAGTGGATGGAGTTCAGTATGCAGAAGTATGGGAAGAGCAGATTGACAATAACGATTCATGGCCGTTCAACAAGCCGTTCTTCATCATCTATAACCTCGCTATAGGTGGCAATATGGGCGGTCAGGTGGATGATGCGATATTTGATAAACCCCGTATAATGTATGTAGATTGGTTACGCGTATATCAGCGTCAGGATAAGTAATACCCCAACATTAGGACTAACGAATAATCAATAATAATTATGCGTAGAAATTATATGTTTATGTCGGTATTGTTGGCAGCCGTAGTGTCGTTGGCTGCTGCTTGCCGTCAAGGTGAAACGCCGGACAATCCCGATGATAATCCTACCATTGATGAGACGAATGTGGTATCACAGATGCCCAAGTCGGCCAAGCGCGGCGTGTCGTTTTCGTTTACACAACTTACTGACCTTCCGCTTCTGTCGCCCTATATCTCATGGGATTACAATTGGGGCAATACTCCCACAGATAATGCTGCTAACTGGTTTGATACCAATGAGATGGATTTCTGCCCTATGTGCTGGAATGGCAACTATACTGCTGATCGTATCCGCGCATTTGTGGCAGCACATCCTAATACCAAGTACCTGTTGGCATTCAACGAACCTAACCTGACTGATCAAGCTAATATGACACCGTCCAAGGCTGCGGAATTATGGCCGCCAGTAGTAGCTTTGGCTAAAGAGTTGAATCTCAAACTCGTTTCTCCTGCTATGAACTATGGCACACTATCCGGCTACAGTGATCCGATCAAGTGGCTCGATGAGTTCTTTGCTCAACCTGGTGTGTCTATCGATGATGTCGATGCTATAGCTATCCATTGCTATATGTCATCAGCTTCATCGGTGCAAGGATATATAGAGCGTTTCGAGAAGTACAATAAGCCCATCTGGATGACAGAGTTCTGTGCATGGGATCCTGCTCCGAGCGGCTATCATACTCAAATGGATTATATGTGCGCTGTGCTTCATTACATGGAGAGCCGTGAGTCTGTGCAGCGCTATGCGTGGTTTATGCCGCGAATGAGCGGAAAGGTAGAATCGGTACCGTACAACCAGTTGCTAACGCATGATTATCCGGCATCACTGACCCCGCTGGGAGAGTTGTTCTGCTATTTCTCACCCATGAATAAGCAGGTATGGGTTAGAGCCAATCGTACGATATTGGCAAATGAATATGTGCGGGTGGCTAACAACTCTATGGCACTGCGTACCTCCAGCGATGCAGAAGCACTGGAAGCCGCCGGTATTCCGGGGTTGATGATAACCAACTTTGCTTCCGGGCAGGAGATTGATTACCAGTTGTTCTTGCCGACCGGTGCAAAGGAGTTGGCTTTGCGGTATTGCGGTTATTCCAATACGATATGTGAGGTGCTCGTAGATGGCGAGTCACAGAACTTTATTAATATGCCTCGCAATGGCAGCAATACCGAGTGGACAACGGCTTCCACAATGATTACTGCTAAACCGGGCAAGCATACTGTAACTCTTAAACTCATATCCGGCAGTTGCTCACTTAGTGCTCTGCAATTCAAATGATAAATGCATATGAATAAAAATATTTTTACCCTGTTAACAGTTGTATTGTTTATAGCTATTCCAACGCAATTTTCGGCACAAGACAACGATTACCAACTCATTTGGAATGAGGATTTTACCGAGACATCGTTGGATATGGCGGTTTGGAACATTGAGACCAACGGTGACGGCGGCGGTAACAACGAGTTGCAGTATTACTGCGACCGTGGTGTTAAGTTAGGCGTTGAGCCTACTACCGGTAAACATTGTCTCATCCTGACTGCAACCAAAGAGGACTATCAGGGCAAGCATTGTACTTCCGGACGCGTCAATACGCAAGGTAAGGCATACTATACCTTTGGTCGCATCGATGCACGTATCAAGTTTCCACAGACTGCCAACGGCTTGTGGCCTGCATTCTGGCAGATGGGTAACAACTACAAGCAGGTAGGATGGCCTAAATGCGGTGAGACAGATATCATAGAACTCGGGCACCAGAACGCGTTCAACAAGGGTACGCAAGACCGCTACTTCAACGGTGCTATGCACGTCGGCTCGAAGTGGGATGCCGTGTGGAGCGACGCTAACGCTGTAACATGGCCGTATTCTGTCGAGGATACCTTCCACATCGTTACGATGATCTGGACTCCCACTTCCATCGATATGTATATGGACTTGGATGCGCATCCGAAGAATAATGCATATTTCCACGCAAACCTTGAACCGAACGACAATCCCGATTACGACCGTAGTATTGTGTTCGGCAAACCTAACTTCATCATAGCTAATGTAGCCGTGGGCGGTAACTTCCCGGGCATATATGACGTGAACAAGGTTACCGCTCTGGCTGACGGTCCGCGCTCGATGTACATCGACTGGATACGTATCTATCAGCGAGGCGATGCCGGCGAGTCGTTCGTTTGTCCGTCGGCTTCTGATGCGATAGAACCGGAAGGAACGCAAGGAATAGAGCCTACCCCCAGCCCCTCCCTGCAAGGAGGGGAGAAAGTGTTGCGCAACGGGCAACTACTTATCCGCCGCGGAGGCAATGTTTATACCATAACCGGACAAATCATAAAATAGCAATATCATGAAACAGAACAAAATTTTCATTATGCTGATGGCAGGTCTTTGCTTGTTCGCTTGCAAGGAACCTAACACTCCGGAAGTAATCAATGTAGAATCTGTCACATTGGATCAATCTACTATGCAGTTGACGGTTGGAGCTTCTGCAACGCTGGTCGCAACCGTCACTCCGAAGAATGCCGCTACTGTAGAATGGAGTAGTTCGAATCCGGCTGTAGCAGTAGTCGTGAACGGACAAGTGACCGGCATAGCCGATGGTGTGGCAGTAGTAGCTGCGGCTGCAGGGTCGAAAGTTGCGACATGTGTTGTTACGGTAGGTAATGCAGGCGGTCAGAGTGGACAAGGTGGTACGACAACCTCATTTGAGCAGTATCTGGAGGGATCGGACTACTATATATTCTTGATGGATGATAAGGCCTTGAGTCGCATCAAAGGTACAGTGCATGACTATCGCATCAATGGCGATTATGCATCGCCGGGCAATCCTGGAGAAGGTGTGACCTGTACGATGGATATCTGGAACGGCGATGTTACTGACGCCAACTTCGGCACATGCAAGGGAGCTTCGGCGTTTGGTGATACGGATGTTGAGTGGATGTACTGGAAATCCGGTTCGCTGGCTTGGGGAAATATATGTGGTGGCATTCGTCAGTGGGGAGAATGCGATTTTACAGGAGTGACAGAAGATTATGATTTCATCATCATCTATCGCACTCCGCGCAGGTTGGCCGGTACAAGCGTGAGCGTCCGACTGTTCAGTACAACAGGTGGCGAACATGCTGTAAACAGTGGTATGATTTCGCAAAGCCACGGCGAATGGGATGTGGCTGAATGGTCGATGGCAGAGTGGTTTGCCGATGGCCTGGATTGGT
>JAFXSS010000048.1 GCA_017525455.1 Paludibacteraceae bacterium | reverse complement strand
TCAACAATAGCATGGGCATAACGCAGTATATCTTCCTGGTTCTGATTGTACATCAGCTCTATCCAGGTATTGTATTGCGGCATAGTGAAGAACAATGTATCAGGCAACTGCCCGTTGGCAGGGAAGTACCGCGCCTGTGCAGCCATATAGGCGTCACGCAGGGTATTACCGGCCTTGACGGGAATAACCGGGTGCGATGTGCGAATCGTGCCGTTCTTCACGGTGAAGTTAAACGGATTGTCGCTCCACATATACTCACCTTCCGACGATAGGAACAGTGGCACCAACTGGTTGTTGGCATCCTGCGTATTCAAATCAAACAGCGGCTGATCGGTGAATGGCTGTTCATGCCCGAGGCCAACTGCCGCGCCCCACCAGTACGCATTCTGTGCACTGACTGCTACAGCAACGAGCAACAGTATATATACTATCCTTCTCTTCATTATCTTCTTTTTTCTTTCAGTGAAACGGTCTCTCTTCTGTCAGCGAAGCGGTCTCTCCTACTCCACCGTAACCGTTGTCAGGTAGTTGTAACCGGTAGCCTCATCCCATACATTCTCATTAGCGAGACGTATGGAGTATCGCGGATCGTTGTGCAGTGATTCGTAGGGGTCAGGCAGGTTAAGATACACCTTGTATTCGCCGGCTTGCTCAGGATAGCAGGTCAGAGTAAACCGATGTTCCTCACCCGGCAGCCAGAAGCGGGGGTCAACACTCTGCGGGTACACATACTTCTTACTTGCATCGGCTGTGCTGACGAGAATAAGTTCCACATCACGCTTGTTGACCGGACCTGCAAAACCGCTGTTATGCAATTGGAAGTATACATCCAATTTCTTTCCCACCTTGGGTTTGGGCGTAACAATAATCTTATCGATAGCCAGACGGTAACCCAGTCGGCGTTTGATTTCGTTCATATGGTTGTCTTTGATCCACGAACTGATAACACCGCTATGATAGTCGCGGTTGATATATGTCCAGTGAGTCAACTCCATTTGTTTGACAGCATTTGCACCATTGGAAAAACTGCACTCTCCACAAGTCTCGCCGCCCATAACGCTATACTTGGAATCTTCTTGCCAGAAGGTGCGCTCGGCTGTTGAGAAGTACGTACCTACATCGTTGTTGGATGCCACAAAGCAGTCATTGTGTCCTGCCCAACGCGCTTTAATCGTTGGCTGGAAGGCTTCAGCTTCCGTCAGCGGATTCTCGTTCAGGCCACGCATACGCAGGTAGCGCATCTTGTAGCCCGGGGTACGGAACGCTATCTGGCGATCTTTCGGTGTAACATTCATAAAATGCTCAACCAGTTCCCAACGAGGCTCAAAATCCTCATCCTTCGACGGATTGAACTTAAAGCCTGAATCCACATAGTACCATTCACCCCACGATCCGAGCCATCCGCACTGGATGCAGAAGATAACATCAGCGTTCTTCATTAGGTAGGGGGCTATCTGGTCAATATGCCTGCTGATCCATTCCGCAGTGGCATTCCACGGCTGATCCTTGCGATCCATGCTGCTTTTATATGAGAAGCGGAGTACGGCTTTGGCGCCGCCTTCGCGTAGGGCTTGCATATTTCTATCGAGGCGATCCAGGAACTCCTGGGGTATATCACTCTCCATATAATCGGTAAGGTAATAGGAGTGTAGATAGAGCGTTAGTTTGTAATCGCTCTCACGATTGGAGATGATAGTGCTGGCACTGGCCGTTTTCTCCACATCGGCCGAAGTGTAGTAGATTTGTGAATGGAAACCGCGCTCCGGATTAGCAAAGATCTCATCGGTCTCGGTAAAGGGGATTGTTGTACCTTTTGGTTCAACTTTATCGGGGTCACAAGCTGCAAGCAGCAGGACTGACATGGCTATGGGGAGGATGGTTCTCATATTTGTATAAAATAAAAAACAGTACCGGCATGGTCGCGGTGTGCTCCCACACCGGTACTGACAATCAACATTGATTAAGCTTAATTTGTTGTGATAAGTGTGTTTTGGTTAAGATGGCTTATCATAAGTTCCGGAAACTTATTACTTGTCAATCTTAACTTTCAGCTTGGCAGCTTTACCGTTCGGGTTCTCATCGGTAGCCTCAACGCAAGGCAGGATACCTACCGAGCTCCAGTTCTGCTGGATATCGAAGCCAATACCGAATTCGTCAGCCCAAGTGCACTCCGGGATAAGCTCGCGGAGGATCTGGATCTCGAACTTGTCACCAACTTGCTCACTTGCACCGATAGGTTGCTGGCCTTCGCCAACCAGAGCACCCCAGAAGTTGCTCTCGTCACCTACGATGTCAGGATCGCTCCAAAGCCAGCCGTCAGCGCCAACTTCGCCCCACCATTTCCATACGGAAGGATTGTAGCTGTGAGAAGCACCATCAGCGATGATGGCAGTCTCAAGCATGATGTTGGTGTTAGCGTCGGTAAACTCGTCACCGTAACCACCGGTCTTGTCACTGTTGTCAGTGTTCAGATAAACGTGGAACGGAACCCATTCAGTGTCAACGATGTCTTCCATGTTCGGTTCAACAAGGATGTTGATGTACAGCTGATCAGCATAAACCTTAACGCTCTTCAGACCCAGCATAGCTGCGCCTGCGGGGCACTCAGCTGAAACAACGAACTCCTTAGGAAGGCTCTCCCAATCAGCGAGGCTGTTGTCGTTAACCTTGATCTTCGATTCAAAATTTTCCGGTTCGGGATCGGGTTTCGGATCGGGGTTGGGTTTGTTTTTCTCGGTACATGCAACAAATGCAATAGTTGCTACGCACATAAGTGCTAATTTCCAATTTGCTTTCATAAGTTTAATGATTTTAATTGGTTAATAATAATGTTGATTGGTGTTTTCTTATTTAGTCGAAAGACCGTGCTTCGCACTCAAAGATAAAAGTCGAAAGCCTAATATGTTTATGCTGCATCATAAGTAATTCGGCTTTTTTCTTTGAGCGCAGCGGTCTTTTTTCTTTTATCTATTTTAATAGCCTGGATTTTGTTGGATACCGCTTACCGTCCATTCGTTGTTAGGAATAGGATAAACAATCTTGTCATACTCCCACGATACGATTTCCCATGGTTGGGCACCCGGGTAGCGACGGTCCATATTCTGCTTGTTACGATATACATCGAACACGCGGTGACCCTCAAACGCAAGTTCCATACGACGCTCGTCCATCACTACATCGGTAACGTTGGCGTAGCCGTGCATATTGCCGGTCGAGAACATGCCCTCTGAAGGTATATTCGCACGCGTACGGATTACGTTCACGTCATCCAAAGCCTTGGCGTCCTGACCTGTGCGGGCATAAGCCTCTGCACGGTTCAGGATAACCTCTGCCCAGCGCAGCATAACCGGTGAACAAAGCATCGGATCGCCGTCCTGATAGCTGAACTTGTTCATGTATATAACCGGATGGGTGTTACGCTCAAGCATCTTAGGCGTGATGCGTGCGGTGCACTCCTCACCACCATAGTTGACGTAATACTCGGTATATTCTCCATTAACTGTACGTTTCTGCACGGTGTAGTCGGTACCACCATCCTTGAACGTATAGTCGTCGCCCGATTTGGTAACTGCGAACTTAAGGTTCATACGACCGGAGTGGTCATCGGCTGTAGCAGGATCGGGGAACCAAACGTACGTGAGCGAAGCATCCTGAATCTGCGGAACGAAGATTGCCGTTGCACGCAAATCGGTAGGATAGCGGTCGTACAGGTACTGCAGAGGTACTGACGGATAAATCTCACCCCAACCGATACCGTCCTTCAGGTACATCGAACCTGCTGAACTCTGACCCGTAGATTCGGTCGGCTCTACTGCTATGCAGAACAACGTCTCCTTGGATTCCTTGGTGTGGGAGAAGTAGTTGGGATACTCTGCGGAAGATACAATCTTGCCGGCAGCATCCGAACCGATAATCTCATTGGCTACATTGATGCAATCATCATATCTCTCCATATAGAGGTATACGCGTGACAGCAATCCGAGAGCTGCATCGTGACTGGGATAACCGGCGTTTCCGCGAGACTTGCCCATCAGTTCGCCGGCTTTCTTCAGGTCGGCTACAATCTGGTCATACACCTCACCTACTGAGTTACGCTTTGTATCAGGCGAACTAA
This sequence comes from Paludibacteraceae bacterium, assembly GCA_017525455.1. Classification (GTDB taxonomy): domain Bacteria; phylum Bacteroidota; class Bacteroidia; order Bacteroidales; family Paludibacteraceae; genus Colicola. Next base: position 14,861 of record JAFXSS010000048.1, on the reverse strand, counting down.
CCGAGGTACGCAGAGGTACACCGAGATTATCGCGACCATGACTGTACGGACGTGCATATAGCGTTACCAGATGCAGGTGCAGCAAGCCACGCATAAAGTATGCCTCACCCAGAATTGACTTGTTGTCAGGATTGGTCTCATCCAGAGCACCGATAACCGTGTTGCACATGTAGATGGCTTTGTAGGCTATCATCCACAATGTACCTACGTTCTTCAGTCCGTCCGTCATCATATAGGCGGTAGCCTCGTACAGCGGATCTGTGGTGTGAGACGACAGGCAGATGTTATCACCCGGAAACTCCGTCATCTGCGTGTAGTGGCGGATATAGGTATTACCGCTGGCGTAACCCAGGAAGTCTATCTCGTCCTTGAGCAACGCATAGCAGCCGTCCATAATATACTCGGCACCCTTCGCATCTTGCAGCAGCAGATCGCCGTTCAACTCATCCGACGGGAAAACGTCGAGGTTGCAACTATTCAGACCGAACACCAGTCCCAGTGCCGCGATCAAATATAATGCTTTTGTTTTCATAATTTCTATTTTTTTCGTTATGTCGATATTTCGATATTTCGAATGTCTCTGATTAGAACGAAATTTCCAATCCGCCCATAAACGAACGGCCTACAGGATAGTTCTCAGAGTAGAAGCCTGCCAGACTGTAGGTAGTCTTCTCAAGCGTAATCTCGGGGTCCATACCTGAGAAGCGTGATGCTGTCCACAGGTTGTCCGCCGTGAAGTAGATACGGCACTTGGTCATCTTAGCTTTGCTGATGAGTTGTGTCGGGAACTCGTAACCTACCGTCAGGTTCTTGATACGGAAGTATGAACCGTCCTCCAGATAACGTGAGGATATCTGGTTGGCGTTCTTGTTACCGTTGGAGGTAACCTTCGGGTGCGTTGCACCATTCGGATCCTCAGCTGTCCAACGCTTCCAACCCAGACGAGATTCGTCAACCGACAACTGGTTGTAACCCAGGTATGCACCATCCGCATCACTGGAGTGACGGGTGTAGTTGTATATCTTGTTTCCGTATTGGAAGTTGGTATTTACATGCAGGAATATACCGTTCCAGCTCAGTTGGGTATTCAGACCACCCGAGAAGAGCGGTGTAGCCTTGCCTACAATGTGTGCCTGAGTTGCGTTGTAGTCGTTGGTAGTGGTCTTATTGCCGGCACCATCCAGTACATAATTGCCGTCAGCATCTACTACATACCACAGCGGGTCACCGTTAGCGGGGTCAACACCTGCCCACTCCTTCAAGTACCAGGAGTAGATATCCTCACCTTCTTTCACAATCTGGTTAACCGACGATGCCTGTTGCAGGAACGGCTCATGATCCGGCAAGTAGGTTACACGGTTCTGGTTCATACCGATGTTGAAACCAAGATCCCAACGCCATTTGTTCTTGTTGATGATATTGGCATTGATGCTGAACTCGACGCCGCGGTTGCGAACCTTACCCACATTCTCCATGCGCTGATAGAAACCGGTCGAAGGAGGTAGCGGTTTGTACAGCAGCAATTCGGTGTTATCGGTCTGATACAGATCGATAGCCATCTCGATGCGCTTGATAAATGTCAGGTCGATACCTACGGCTGCCATGTTGGCGGTCTCCCAATGCAGACGGTCGTTAGCAGGACGGCTCGGACTACCGGCAACCTTATTCTGATAGAGCTTATCCAGAGCATACGTGCCCAGATACTGGAAGGCCGGAATATTGTTATTACCTGTCAAACCGTACGAAGCGCGGAGTTTGAGGAAGCTGACGACATCCTGCCCTTTCATGAATTCCTCGTTAGTAATCAACCAGCTGGCTGCTACTGAGGGGAAGTGACCAACGCGAGTCTTGCTGGCAAACAGCGAACTACCCTCTGTTCGGTAGGTGGCTGTAATGAAGTAACGTTTGCCATAGTCGTAGCTGGCCTGAATGAATGCAGCCCAGCTCTTGCCCGGCATAATGTAACCGCTGTTGGCGAGCGGAGCAGATGCGTTCAGCGCGTCAACGCCGTTAGGCATACCCTTGCCCGAAGCAGAGGTGTATTCGGTACTCCAAACGCCGAACTCCTGACCAATCATAGCATTGAAGCTGTGCTTATCCCACTGATAGCCACCCTTCAGGATATTGGTCGTACCAAACGACTTGCTCATACCTACATCCTTGCCGATATAACCGTTGGAATAGGTCGAGTCATACGTACGCGGGTCGATATACGACGATGACAACCAATGACCTGCACTGAAAGTGTTGGTCGTGGTGAAATGCAACCAGTCGGTAAAGTGAATACCTAATTGCAGCACACCCGAGAAATCGAAGTTATCGGACTTGGTATAGTTGTATTGCGTACCATGCAGAGAGTTCCAGGTCTCCTGGCTCCACCACTTGCCGCCGTTGTCCGGACGGGTAGCACTGTTAATCATCACATAACGGTTGGTGATATCACCGTTCTCATCGTACTCATAGGGGCAATCCCACGGCATCTTGAAGAATGCATCACCCAGCATTGTCCAACTGGAGGGGTAATTTACGGTTGACTTGTTGAAGTCCACTTTTACGTTCATATCCAGCCACTTGGTAATATCGGCGCGCAACGAAGCGTGACCGCTTACCTTCTGCATACCGGTACTCTTCAATGTACCTTCCTCACCGAAGTAGTCAAGCGATACATAGTAGCCTACATGCTCCGAACCACCGCTGACTGCTACATTGTAGTTCTGGATAACACCGGTCTTGAAGAACTCGTTCTTCCAATCCCAATCAGGCAGGTCACTTACTTTCGGATAGACGGCTTTGAATACACCCGGTGAGAAAAGCTGACGATGGAATTCGTAAAGCTCATTCGATTTCATCATACGGAAGTTTCCGAACAATGCTTGCTTGGCACCGGCTGTAGCGCGCAGGTCAACACGAACCTTGTCGCCCTTCTTGCCGGACTTGGTAGTAACGACTATTACACCACCTGCAGCTGCAGCACCGTAGATACCTGTCGAACCTGCATCTTTCAGCACTGAGATTGTCTCCACATCGTTGGGGTTGAACGTACCGCCCATCACACCATCGACTACATATACAGGATCGCTGCCTGCGGTGATAGAACCTGTACCACGGATACGGATCTGTGCGGCATCACCCGGCTGACCACCGGCATTGCTGACTTGCACACCTGCCACCTTACCTTGTAACATGTTACCCACATCAGGGGTGGTAACGTCTGTCAGCTGATCAGCTGATACGGTAACTACGGCAGAGCTCAACTCAGCACGTTTCACTGCGGAGTAACCGAGGGATACAACCTCTTGCAGTTGTTGTGCATCGGACTCCATAATAACTTGCATCGTCGGTACGGCACGAACCTCGATGGTCTTGTAACCGATGTACGAGAACTGCAGAACGGCTTTGTCAGGAACTGTAAGTTCAAAGTTACCGTCAAAATCGGTGACTGTACCACTAGTCGTACCCTGCACCAGGATACTTACACCAATCAAAGGTTCCGAGCCGTCGGCATCGATAACCTTGCCCTTCACGTTGATGTCAGCAAAAGCTGATACAGCAAGCATCAGGCTCATTAGGATTGCTGGAAATCTTTTCATGTGATTAAATATTTTGGTTAGTTGTGTTTTCTATTGTTACTAGTCGTCTAGCCATCCAGTCGCCTAGCAGACCAGATCTATTTTTCTACTACCTTGATGAGATAACTCCGTTCGAAGTCCACATCAATCTTCGGGTTGCTGCCGTCCACGGTGAACTCCTTTGGTTCGTCGGCTGCATACTCGATGGCGGTATAGGTCTTAGCCGGGTCGAGTCCGCGGAGCTCCAGCGTTCCTTTGTAGGAAGGAACAGGTACCGTTGCCGCATCTACATGCGCCGGATCCATCGCACCTTCGGGAGCAACAGGATCAACATAGAACGCGTAATACATTGCGCCGTTCTGACGAATCACGTGTGCCTCCGGATAGTCATAGCCCCAAGTGTAGAGGTTCATGTACTCGCCGCGGGCAAGATTGTTCTCCTTATATATCCTCACCCACTTGCGGATGAGTGCCTCTTTCTCCGGTGTCAACTTGAACGGACCTTCCGTCCAATCGGGATTATCCTCGGGATAGGTGAACTTCGTACCGATAACCGAGCCTGTTCCAATCTGCGAAGCAAAATCGTTACCGCCATCGGTCAGCTCCACGTGGTCGCCGTAGTATGCGAGCCCAGGTGCCATAGCGGCGTAGGCTTTGCGTTTCATACGCACCTGACGCGATGACATCGGGTCGGATGCCACCGCCTGGTTAATCTGCGGCAGAATCCAATAGTTGACTGCGCAGCCGCAAGGGCAGATCTGAATCACTGCATCGGGCTTATACGCGCGCGCCTCCTTAGAAATCATCGCATAGTATTCTGGCATGCGCTCCGGAGCCTGATTTGGGTCATCCAGACCACTGGCATCGCCGTAATCGGGCAGACAGCAATTCAGGTGCTGGCCGTCGATCTTCAAGCCGTCGAAGTTCCAGCGCTGCAAGAACATATTTAGCAGGTCCTTCGTATAAGCCTCAGTCACAGGGCTGAGCGGCGAGAGATACCAACTATCCCACCATGTGATATACTCAGGTGCCCACTCTTTGGTGCGTAGCAGTATCTCGGGGTGTTCCTTCAGTATCTTTGTGCCCGGGTCGGCTGCCAACGGTGCCCACCAGAGTTTAGCTTTCAGGCCACGCTTGTGGCACTCATCGGTGATATGACGCATATCTTTGTCGCCACCGGGGAAAAGCTCATTGGTATTCCAATCGCCTTCGGCGATCTGGTAGCCATCATCTACATCCACCCACTTGAATCCTAACTCAGCAACCTTGTCGAGGGTTCCTAACACCATGTTCATCTTGAACGGACGTCCGTAGCCCCATGCGCACCATACAGGCTCAAATGCCTCGGGCTCAGAAGGTTGCATCTGAATACCCAGATTGGCTTGCATATAATCGCTGAAGATACGCAGTGCATTGAAATAGTCACCCTTGTGCGCCAGGCGGAATGCCTTGAAGCAAGTCAGTGTGTCACCCGTTGCCAGTTCAACAGCCTCAGGCAGGTTGTAATGCAGGCAGGCTGTAACAGTGTTCGTATAGTTCTTCCACTCCACCGGCATCGATATCATTCGCAGCACAGGCTCAAACAATCCTATAGCTTGTCCGCCGTCACGCTGCCATATATCCAGTACAGGGATACCTCCGCCGTAGTCGGAATTGTTCATTCCCAGGTAGTTGTCTTTCCGGAAACCCGGCTTAATCGGCAGCACCCAATCCATACGTGCAGACGAGCTGCTGGGCTGGAGTGTCCATACGACATCCTCCTTTGCCTCAATAGCCGTGCGGCAAAGTTCGTAGGCTTGCACTGTCACAGGCTTACCAAGGTTGATGAACCGGGTCTCGATAACCTCAAGCCCCTCAATGCCCTCAACAGGCGTTACAGTCTGTTGCTTGACCACATGCAGTCCGTCACGCTGATAGGGGAACTCCTGCATATCGGCTTCGGCACAGATCAGCCGCTCTGTCTCCTGCTTCGGCTGGCAAGCAACCATCATGGCTGCAATACCGAACAGATATAAGACGTGATGTTTCATAGCAGTTTTACTAGTTGTCTAGTCGTCTAGAGGTCTAGTCGTCTAGTTATTTATACTCGTTGAGAATCCGCTCGGCGTTGTCGTGATAAATCTTCTTCAGCACCTCGTCAGGCAGATTGAAGCCCGAGAGCGCCCAGTGGTATCCGTACTCGGGGATATAGAAGTGCTCGTCGTTGGTCTCCAATACGCGGAATATATTGCAGTACATCTGCAGTTCATAGCCGTTGTCCGTGCCAAAGAGTACGCGGTCCTGATATTTGATTAGGAACTCGCGTGTAGCGCGCGGCGTGTGCGCGGACTCAGCCACGCGGGCGGCGATATCTACATACATGTTCGGATACTTGTCCAGCATCTCGCCCAAACGTACCCAGTCGTGCGACATATTCAGGTAGTGGCAAGCGATGAACAATGTGTTCGGGTTCTCGCGTACAGCGTTCTCAAAGCTCTCTATCAGTTTCCAGTAGCCGTAGCAGTTGGTGGTATCCACGTGCCAGGTCACAGCATTTACCAATCCGTCGTTCGTGGCATCCATAGGCAGGTACATCCAATACGGTTCGGCTATATGAATGCTGATCGGCATCTTCAACTCACCGGCTTTGCGGATCAGCGGTTGGATGCGCGGGTCGTCGATATGTATATCCTTGCCTTCTACAGGGCGTGCATACAGGTCACCTTCGCCTTTGTCGCCCAACTCACCTATACCTACTGCGCCAAGTTCGTTATGATAGCGCTCCAGCAATTGGCAAGCCTTCTGAATACCTTCCTCGCTCATGTCAGAATAGTCAAAGCAGCACCAGAAGCGGAAGCGGTCCTTGTACGGAGCGTAGAGTTCTACAACCTCCTCAAACGGACGACCAATCCATGAGCAATGCATTACGGCGGTGTGCAGTACGCCAACCTCATCCATATTCTTGCACCACTGCTCGATATCGGCAGCGCTCTCCACGTAGTCGTGCGAGTGCATATCTATAATAGGGAACTTAGCCTTCTTGACCTCTGTGACCGGGATATTGTTCACAACCGTAGGATTGAAATCCTTCAGCAGGATCTTATCCACGGGCGATGCAGACTCATCTGCGGCCTTGGGTGAATTACATGCCGCAAGCACTACCGAAGCGGCTAAGATAAGGAATAATGTCTTTTTCATATATTATTTTTTGGTTATGCTTATACGCTGCCCAGGCACACGTATCATATTTTCGGCTGCAAAGTTACAAAAATTTTTGCAATTTTTACATGTCAAAACATATGCTCTATAACATATTTTCGAAACATAACCACGTAAAGCATATATTTACAATATATTACGATTTCCAAACACCTGTTTACAACCGTTTCGGAATATTTCGAAAAGCGTTAACGAAACTTTTTATTTGCAAAAGTCAAATATTTTTTGTAATTTTGCAGTCGCATTCACCTGAATACATGAAGTAACCCCCAAAACACAAATAACCTAATATCAAATATCTTATGAACTCATCATCGGCCAAGGAGCGCAGAGCGCTCATCCTGCAATTGCTTGAGCAGAAAGAGGAGGTACTGGTTACCGACTTAAGCCGTGACACCGGCATTTCCGAGGTTACTATCCGTAAGGACTTGACCATACTGCAGAACCGCCATCTTCTGATCCGAACCCGCGGAGGCGCCATGCGCAAGCCCGTGGAGAACACCAGTGAGGATATTGCTATCACCAAAAAGCGGATGTTCAATTTCAAGGAGAAGGAACGCATAGGCGAGGAAGCTGCCAGACTGATCAACGACGGTGATTTCATCATGCTTGATTCCGGCACAACCACTCTCGAAGTAGCGCGTCATTTGGAACGTTTCACGCACCTGCGCATCCTGACCAATGCCATGAACATCGCAACCGAACTGGTGGCATACAAGCGTTTTGATGTCATTCTGTTAGGAGGCAATGTTCGCGTCAACAGCTATTCCATGGTCGGTCCGCTGGCTCTGTCAGTGCTGCGTAACTTCAGCGGTTACAAACTTTTCTTGGGCGTTGACTCGTTCTCCATCGAGAACGGCGTATCCACTCCCGATCTGGAGGAGGCGCTGCTCAACCAAGTGATGATTCAGCAGGCGGGGAAGGTATATGCGGTATTTGACTCGTCAAAGTTCAACAAGCGCAGTTTCGTGCATATAGCCAATGCCAACCAGCTTGATTGCATCATCACCGACCGAGCCATACCTACAGGCATACCCTCCAAGCTCAAATCTCTCGGAGTGGAAGTGCGGGCCGTGTAAGTCCACAACAACGGTTCATACAGTCATTAGAAAGGATAGCCTACGCCGAAATTGATTCGCAATGCATCAAGGGCTGAGGGCATATTGTAGTATGTTTTGATCGGCTGGGTATAGTCGATTGTCCAGTCTTTTTTGTTGTAGCGGTAGGTCTGATAGGGTGAATGGATGCCCACACCTATATCCAGACGCAATACCAATCCTTCGAAATCAAGTCACAGACCTGTACCTGTTCCCAAGGCTATCTGCTTGGCCAGATACGGATTGCCTAACAGTCCGTCGTACAAATCCGTGTACATCTCTATCTGTTCCAGGTACGCTTCTCTCTCCTCCTTGCTCAGCATATCCATCGAGTTGCGCAGAGCCCATACGTTGCCTGCATCCACAAAGAACGCTCCGTACAGTTTCCATACTATCGGGAAGCGCAGTTCGATGTTTCCCTCCAGTTTCACATCGCCGGCATGGAAGAAACTGTGGTTGTACTTCAGGCTATTATAGTTACCCGGTCCGTAGGCGTAGGGTGATGCGGCACGCAGGCTGTACGAGCCACCGGTATAGAACGCTTCCGACAGCGGGGCAAAATCCGAATTGCCGATAGGTATGTTCGCACCGGCATACAATCGTGTGGCGATGCACACATCCTCAGTAAAGTTGAACTTGTTTCGCAGTTCGGCATGCACTTTCACAAACTGGTCGAACGTCCTGTTGCCTATCTTTTTTTCTTTCTCGTTCCAACTATGTCCGAAGGCGCAAAAGACGGCATTCACCAGGTTACCCGCCTCCTTGACTCCAAGGTCGAGCATCGTATTTACGGCACGGCGTGAGCGGTAGTCGTTGTAGGTAAAGTTATAGGCTACCGACGGCACAAACTCGTTGCTGGCCAGCACCTTGTATAACTGCGGATTCTCTGCGGCTTTTTTAATCAATTCGTCACTTTCGGCATTCACCATCACCACGGACAGTGAGAACGGCGTGAAGGAGTGCGTGATGTACTCCGACGAACGGATGAAATATGTAAACGACCCTGACACTTTGTGCACACCGTACCCGCCGGCTATATTCTCATACTGGTATCCCAGCATGTACCGCGTGCTGCCATCCGGGTTGTCATCGCCTGCCCAATGCAGGTAGGGGAAGATCAGTGCTGCGCGGGCACCAAGTTTGTACGTATCGGTTCGCTTCGGGTCTTTCGGATCGCGGTCGCGTAATCCCCAGTAGTATGCTCCGTCGCCTTTGACGGACAGCACCTCGTTACGTCCCAGCAGGTTCTTGACCGATGAGGTTAGCGACAGATCCGGTCCCAAACTGTTGTTCGAACGGTAAGCCACATTCGCATCGGCTGTCAGACCGAACGTACGCGTTATGGAGTCACTGGTTAACTGACCGATGCCGCCTGATGTCCTTTTCCACTCCTGTGTTGCCCTGACGCCCAAACCGGACTTGTACAGTTCGCCCTCGAATATATTGTTGTAGTCGCGCTGTGAGAACAGGCGCAGTTGCACATTGCCGTCTTTGGTCAGCGAGTAGTCGGCTGACACGTTATAGTACAATCCTGTAGCATTGCTTGCATCGGGGTTATCGGAGATGGTTGCTCCAGCGGTTATACGTAACCGGTCGTTGAACAGCGATTTGCTCAGCGACACGCTCATGTCGTTCGATTGTGCACCGCCGTGATTATGCTTGCCGCTACTGATATCCAGATCTATCACTTTTCCCAACTTGGAGTTGGCCATGGCGGCATTGATACGGCTGTTGATGATACTTGACAATGCATGCCCGCTCTCCTGCGCAGCCGCATTGCTCTGACCGGCATACATACCCGTAGCCAGCAGCGTGGCAGCCAAGCCCTCGCGCGTGTCTTCGTCCACGGACTCCAACTCACGGGTGATAACCTCGTCTTTCGGAGCTTCCAGGAAGAAGTTCAACGCATTCAGTCCCAGTGAATCCAACGGACCCTGTACACGTACACCGGTAGTAAAATCTACCCGGCGCGACTCCTCACCTTCCGACTGTACGGTTGCCTTCACATCCTGTGAGGCGGATACGTCCAGCATGGACTGGCCCAGCGGACCGTTGAACATAACCTTGCTGCCGGGATCCACACGGAACGGCATAATCGGATACAACGAAGGCGAATACTTGATCACACCGTCATCCACATTCAGTTGTCCGCCCAGGTTCATTGCGGATTCAGCCACATTATATCGAACATTCACCGTGCCGTGAGGTTTGACCTGCGCCAGGTTCTTCTTGTCGATAGGATACGTCAGGTCGGTAGTGGGCAGAATTGTCACATCCACATCGGCCATTATGCTATCCAGCGGACCGGTCACTGTGCCACTAATATCCGTGGCCAGGTCACCGTAGATAGGTATCGGACCGTCTTTCACGAGTTTAGCCGGAGCAAAACTGTCCGCTGTCAATACCACGTTCAGCCGACGGTCGTCCAGATTGAAATCACCGGTCAGAGCCACAAACGTGCTATCCGCACCGTATATTCGCAATCCGTTCAGGTCCACATGGTTATGCTCCATGATCACAGGCGTCTCGCCCAGGCCCAACTCTACCCCATATCCCGTGTGTGTAGCGGATATGCCTATCGGCAGCACCTCGGCAGACAGGTCCAGTTTGTCCGGCAGACCGTCAGCCGTAGCACGCGCACGCACTGCGCCGTCCAAACGGATATCTTTCAGTTGGATGATGCTGTCCACCAGTTCCAGTTCTATATCATCCACACGCACATCCGCCTTCAGAGCATTGGCGTACTGCTTGGACGGACTGATATGTATATCTGCCGTACGTGTACCCAGGTCATTGCCGCCGTACTTCAGCCGGTCGAGTGTGAGGCGGCCATCGCCGCTCAGTTCACGTTCGTTGCGCTCCAGATCCATACGCAGTGCGGCATCGGTCTGCAGGTCATGCACACCCATCACGCCGTCGGTAATCTTGCTGTCGGCTGTCAACGATGCCGTTGTTCGGCCCTCGCTCATCATCACGCGCATAGCAGCTTTCGCGGCCGGCAGACGCATCGCTGCGCTGTCGTCGGGATGCTCAATCGTAGGAATAGACGCATCCAGCGCCAGATTGGTCTGTTCGGGGTCAGAGGCAACCGACAGGTCTATCTTGTCAACATCCAACCCCGCACGTTCTATGATATGCTGCACAGGACTGCCTTTGGTCAGAGTAATGTTAGCAGCCAGTTCGGGCACCAGATGGCGAAGCGTATCTATCATCGTCAGATCCTGCAGCGAGGTCAGCGGCCGGAGAATAGCAGTGTCGCCCACAGCATTCAGCAGCGGCTGCAACGAATCCAGCAATGTGAGTACATGCATCGGGCTGTTGGCATCGATATGCAGACCGGCAGTTGTCAGGTCAAGCACGGTAGCAGTGTCGGTAGCAAAGTCCAACTGCAGCGTATCGATGGCAAAATCCTCACCTGCGGCGTGTGCGCGGATGTTGCGCATGTGCGAACGCAGATCCACACGCATCTGTTTGGGTGACATAAACTCTGCCACGCTGAAGCGGTTATCGGTCTGCGCACTCACTTGCAGAGCGCTGTCCTGCATCGTCACGGGCAGATGTAATGTACCGGCCACCGTGCGGTTGGCCAACGTAGCATCCAGACGGAGTCCCGGAGCACTGATATTGTCGTACACCGCTTCTGTCAGATGCATCTGAATCTTGCTGCGCGTAGCACGAGAGTCGATATCTATACCCTTTCCTTCTGCCTGCAAATCGCCGGCCACGATGATACGTTTGGGCTGTTTGAGCAGCGGACTCAGATCCGAACGCTCCACATTCAAACGCATATCGTAGGTCTGATCGTCAATATCGTAGTATCCGCGCAGAGCAGTCTGACTGCCGCGAAACGCAGCATCGCCCTCCACATCCACGCGCATCGACTCCAGGTCAAGAGCAGTAGCAGTCAGGTCGGCTTGGGCATCCAGTTCATTGGAACGCGCATGCAGGCCACGGCTGGTGATCATACCGCTATTCAGGTCCACTCGGGCTTGACCGTACAACGTATCGAAAGGCAAATGCAAACTGCCTATGTCCACCGACAGATTGCCGGCCTTCAGGCTACGGGCATCATACAGACTACCGCCCACATCTGCCAGCACATCCGGCGACAGATACCCCGCACGCACATCCAGGCCCACAGGCGTGAGCATGAACCGCATGTTCCGCAGTTCGCTCTCCGTCACGTCGAAAGCCATCGCTGTCGATGAACTGTCCGACTCTGCGGTTGCGGTATCCGGACGCAGGTCTATACCTACATACATCCCATCCACCTTCAGGCCGCGCAACGGGTACTTGCCCTCGGCTAACGACAGACCGGGACTGCTTACATCCAGACGACCTATCTGTGCATCCACGCCCACCGCGGCTATCATACTGTCGGAGTGGAACGTCGTACGCTCCACCTGCAATGCCTCTACCTCAATCGGCAGTCGGGTCAGGGCTGCGAGCCGGCTTCTGTTGTCCATGTCAGCCAAAGCAGCGGTCTGAACGAGTGCGCGCAGACGCAAGGCATGAACATACAGCAACGTATCCTGTCCGCGATGGCCGACATACAGGCTGTCCACTTCTACCTGCAATGGCAAATCCGCATCGCCACGCCAGGCTCGGTACAGAACCTTCGGCGAATGGTGGAACGGTGACAGATACAGCCGCCCGAGATCTATATCCCAATCGGTACGGCTATTGGCCTCTACTACGGCATGTTGCATAACGCTCGTGCGTAGCGAGGGAGTAACAACGACCACCACTACTGCTGTCAGCACCAGTAAACACAGCAAAAGTGCCACGCCCAACGCGGCACACGGCACTTTCCACCATATTCCTTTACGCCTGTTCAGCAATCGGAAATCAGAATTATTCTACTACTATATCCTCCAGCGATCTCTGCTGTTTCTGTACCAGACGCACGGAACGTCCGTACTGGCGGCTATGTGCAGCCATGCTGAACTTGCCGGGTTCGAAACCGAATCGCCAGGCTTCTTTGCTGTCCTTGGAGGTGGATGACCAGTAGTTACCGAACGTACCGACCTTGCCTACCTGACCGCTCACATTGCGATAACCGGCTGCAGGGATGAATATACCCTGTCCGCTCGGGCCGGTCACATTGTAACCGTCGCCTGTCCACTCCCACACACAGTACTTCTTCAACTCTTCCCACTGCTTCATGGACGGGATCGAACGGCCATATTTCTTTTTGGCATCGTTGAAAGCCATCAAGCCCTCTTCGTTCTGTGCTTTCCACACTGTGCCGCTGGGCAGACCCATATCCACATAACTGTCACCTACAATAATCTTCGGCTGAGCCGGCTGTTCCGCTTGTGTCGGTCGGGCTGCCTTGGCGCTCGGTTGGGTTTTCTGAGCCGCTGCTGATTGCGTCGAGTCCTGCACTTCTAACGGCATGGCTTCCACTACCGGCTCATCTTCTGCCAGCAACGGCTTCTCTTCGGCAATCTGGTTGTCCATAACCAGCACATCCATAGCCTGTACCACTTCACGGTTAAGGATTGCACGCCGCATGGTCAGCAGACAGATAACGGACGACGTGATGCTTAAGAGCAAGGACAATACAATCATCGTTGCCCAAAACTTAGGATTTTTCATATCTTGAATGCTTAATGTATATGCTATTTACCGGACATTGGCGTTTGTCATTTACGGGTTTAGAACGCTTTTTGCCGTTGGCGACACAAAATTACAAAAAAAATACCATATTTGCAAGCATTGCAGGACTTTTTTTCCGAAAAAATGCATTTTTATTCCGGACGGCGGCAGAATATTTGCAAATGCCATTTCTTTTCAGTAATTTTGCCACGTAATATTCCGAATATGTCAGCACGCAAAAAGAATAAATCCTACCGTTTGCCGGTAAGTATCGTATCTGTAGTGGCATGTCTGGTCGCTATACTGTCCTATGTCTATTCATCGGTCATGCCCGGGCGGACACAAGCCGAGAGTACGTCTTCTGCTCCTGTAGCAGCCGCGGCAGCCATCGACACGGGCACTCCGGCCACTGATGCTACGGCGGATATCCGCTACGAACTGCCGCAGGTCACCGACTCGCGCAGCCAGCAGATCATCGAGCATCTGGCATATACGGTCAGTTACAACCACGACTGGCATCTGCCCAACTGGGTGGCATACGAGTTGACCCATCATGAGGTAGGCGGGGATAATTCGCGTTCCGACAAGTTCCTGCCCGATCCGCTTGTGGACGGCGATCCCGTCGTTTCCAAAGATTACAGCCGTTCCGGCTACGACCGCGGACACATGGCACCTGCCGGCGACATGAAGTGGTCCGACCAGGCGATGCGAGAGTCGTTCTATATGACCAATATGTGTCCGCAGAACCATAACAACAACGCCGGTGACTGGAAGGATCTGGAGGAACTGGTGCGCGACCTGGCAACGGCATACGGCAACGTGTATGTCTGCTGCGGACCGATTGTTACCGATGCCTCCCATACCATTGGCGATGTGCGCAAGATTGTTGTGCCGCAGTCGTTCTACAAGGTGCTGCTGCGCAAAAAAAACGATGGCAGATGGACTGCCATCGGTTTTGTCATGAATAATGCGCCTGCCAACCGGCCTCTGATGACCTACATGCTACCGGTAGATGAGGTCGAGCAGATGACACATATCGATTTCTTCTGCCAACTGCCGGATTCCGTCCAGGCATCGGTCGAAGCCGACTATACAGTAGCCGACTGGACTGTCAAGCAATAGTCACCGGACTGTTCCCTACTCCGCCTTGCAGCCTTCCATCGTATAGAGCTATAGGCGCTTCGAGGCGTCGTAGGACTCGATGGTTTTGGATTGGATCAGCACCGTGGTGTCGCCGCGCTGGACGTAGGACGAACTGGTGGTGACGGTGCGGGTGACGTTGCAGCCCGTCAGCATCACCGACAGCCCGATAGCCAACGCCGTCAGCAGGGTCAATATGATTTGCTTTACATACTTTTTCATTGTAGTAGTTTTTAGAGGGTCAACAATTAACAAC
>JAFXSS010000047.1 GCA_017525455.1 Paludibacteraceae bacterium | reverse complement strand
ATCATTTTATGACATGGTAATTATCCAATCATGAAGAAGATTCATTATATTCTGATAATCCTTGTGCTGGCGGTGGCCGAAGTGCTGTTCGTCGCTCTTCGCCAAAGTACGCGTGACATTCCGCGCGAAATGAAAGTGCTGTGTATAGGCAACAGTTTCTCTATTGATGCGGTGGAGAACAATCTTGTCCAACTTGCAGCAGAGCGCGATATCCGTCTGACGGTGGGTAACCTGTATATAGGCGGTTGCTCGCTGGAGCGTCATGCGATGAATATCCGCCGTGACTCGGCAGCATATTCGTACCGTTTGATGCAGCGTAATGCTGAAACCGGGGAGTTTGAACGTCTGGTTACCGACAGTGTGTCAATCCTTCAAGCATTGCTCTCGGATGATTGGGATGTAATAACGATGCAGCAAGCCAGCCATTATAGCGGTCAGTGGTATACATATGAACCGTTTTTGACCGAACTGATGGATAGTGTGCGCCAGCATCTGTCTGAACAAACGAAGTTGTACTGGTATATGACATGGGCCTATCAGCAAGATGCGACCCATCCGGCTTTTGTCCCGAACTACAATGGCGATCAGGCCTATATGTACGAAGAGATACTCGGCTGCAACCGTCAAGTGCTGAAGTCGCACCAATTCGACGGTTTCATTCCCGGAGGTATAGCCGTTCAGATGGCTCGTCAGACGAAACTCGGCGATACGCTTTGTCGCGACGGATATCACCTCAGTTATACCTGCGGTCGGTATCTGATGGCATGTCTGTGGCTGGAAGTGTTGACCGGACAAAGCGCTATGGGTTGCAAATACATGCCCGAAGGAATGACCGAGCAGGAGCGGGATATAGTTCAACAGGTGGCGCATTATGCATGCAATAAAACCCCGATGAGCCCTCGGTGAAATATCGGTAAAACCTCGATGAAGTTGGACGTTTTTCCGGTGATTATGTAAAATAGATGTATATAGCAATAGCAGGAAATATAGGTGCCGGCAAAACAACGCTGACCAAGATGTTGGCGAAGTATTACGGTTGGGAACCACGCTTCGAGAGTGTTGGTTTCAATCCGTATCTGGAGGACTATTATTCCGATATCAAGCGGTGGTCTTTCTGTCTGGAGACATATTTTCTCAAAGAGCGTTTCAAGGATATGCTGGCGGTCAATGCCGCTACACATACGATAGTGCAAGACAGGAGTATATTTGAGGGAGTGTATGTGTTTGTGGCCAATAATTATCGGCGCGGTGACCTCAGCGACCGTGATTATCAGACATATATGGAGCTCTTCAACCATATGAAGCGGATGATGAAACTTCCCGATTTGATGATCTACCTTCGCAAATCCGTGCCTACGCTCATTGCGCAAATCCAAAAGCGAGGACGTGATTACGAGCAAGGCATGCAACTGGATTACCTGAAGGACCTCAATGAACGATACGAAGACTTTATCTTCAAGCAGTACGAGGGCAGGGTTCTGGTTATCGAGAGCGACAATATGGATTTTGAAAAGAACCCTGAGGATTTTCGAACAATAGTCAACAAGATTGATGCACAACTGTTCGGTTTGTTCTCAGAGGAAAATTGGAAATAAACATTAATACTATGCATATAGCAGTAGCAGGCAACATAGGTTGCGGTAAAACTACGCTGACAAACATGTTGGCAAAGCATTATGGTTGGGAACCACGTTTCGAAAGCGTGGAGTATAATCCGTATCTGGCAGATTTCTATGCAGATATGGCCCGCTGGTCGTTCAACTTACAGATTTACTTTCTCAACAAACGCTTCAAGGATGTGGTGGATATACTCAATTCCGACAAGTATGTCATTCAGGACCGTACCATCTATGAGGATGCGCGAATCTTCGCTCCTAACCTGCACAGGCAGGGGTTCATGACCGATAGGGATTTTGACAACTATACCGATCTGTTCAACCTGATGACGTCGCTCATTCGTAATCCGGATCTGATGATTTATGTGCGGGCATCCGTTCCGACACTCGTTCAGCAGATACAGAAGCGGGGTCGCAAATACGAGGCCAGCATCCGTATTGATTATCTGCAGGGACTAAATGACCTCTATGAGGACTGGATAAAAGACTACAAAGGCAAGCTTCTCATAGTTGACGGCGATACGATAAAATTCGGTGAGCGCCCGGAGGACTTCCAGCAGGTTACCGACCGCATCGATGCCGAGTTGTTCGGCTTGTTCCCCTTTGAGCCGGCCGATACCCAAGGTAAAGATATATGATTCAGCAGTTCCTCGACTACCTTCAGTTTGAACGGCGCTACTCCATGCGGACCGTGAGCGAGTATGGTGATGACTTACGCGCGTTTGCTACTCTGTTAGGTGGAGAGGGACAGTTTGATCCATCCAAAGCAGATACCGCCGATGTCAAGACGTGGATGGTCGAAATGCTTGACCAAGGCTTGTCACCGCGAACGGTCAAGCGCCGACTTTCGGCGCTTCGCTCGTTCTATAAGTATCTGCTCAGACAAGGTCACGTCAAGAGGGATATAACTCAAGGCATCATTGCTCCCAAGACCGATCAACCCTTGCCCGTGTTCTTCCGCGAGAGCGAGATGAGTCGCGAGCAGGCTATAGGCGAACGCGAACTTGACGAACTGATGCATCAACCAGACTGTAAGGCTTCGCCCGAACAGGTATTTACTCTTACGCGCGACAATCTGATAATCTCAATGCTTTATCAGACAGGTATGCGTCGCGCAGAGATTGTATGCCTCAAGGACAGCGATATCAATCTGCAAGAAGGGCAGATTCGCGTGTTCGGCAAACGTCGTAAAGAGCGTTTGGTACCCATCGGCAATCGGCTGATAGATGATATAAAGGCATATATCGAAGTTAGGCAAGGTTTTGAGTCGCCTGAGCATTTCCTGCTAACAGCCGTTCGGCGCGACGGCTCAATTGGCCCGTTGGATGCTCATGCCGTTTATACAATGGTCAGACGCAGGATGGGGGAGGTGTCCACACTCAAAAAACATTCGCCGCATGTTCTCCGCCATACGTTTGCGACAACGATGCTTAACAACGGAGCGGATATACGTACCATTCAGACCCTGCTCGGACATGCCAGTCTGTCTGCTACGCAGGTTTATACTCATACCACTTTTGAGCAGATTCGTCAGGCATACGACCATGCGCATCCGCGCTCGAAGAAAGATGAATAATCAAATACGTACATATGATACAATCAATCAAGAAAATACTATTCAGTCTGCTGCCGCTCATGCTGCTTTTCGCTTGTTCCGGCGGCGCGGAAGGTGGTCTCGATCCTCATTCGGAGGAAGAACTATCAGGATTGACACTAACCACCACTGCCGGTTCGTATTACCAAGCCAAGTACGAACAACGAGGTGATGTCAAGTTGTTTTTGACCAATTCAGAGAGCGACGCCGTGCAGGCTGTTCGTCAGGGATTGGCGGATGTGTATGTGAGTGATGAGGTTATGCTTACTGCCGCTGATCAGCAGCGCTTGGGTATGCGTCAGGCGTTCCGCGGTGAAGAGTGCTTTGATGTGGCTTTTGCGATCCGGAAAGGTAACGATGAGTTGGCTCGTCAGATGAATGCCTTTATTGCCTCTGTTCCGTTGGACGGCATAACTGAACATTGGATACATGGTGGGCCTGAAGTAGAAGAGCCGCCGTATAAGATTAAGCCCGGAGCAAAGCCGCTTCGTTGTATATGTGCCGTTAATTTGTCGCCGGTATGCTTCTTGGGCGAAGGTGGTGAGTGGCAGGGAATTGACGCGGATGTGTTACGCCGTTTTGCCCACTCGCAAGGGCGACCTTTCGAAATGAGTTTTCAAGAAGTGAGTGCCGGCGTTATCGCTGTTCAGACAGGGCAGGCAGATGTGTTCTCCGGCTTTCTGTTCATAACGGAGGAACGAAAGAAATCTATGGATTTTACCCTCCCGTATTACAGATGTCATCCGGGATATTTCGTTGCAGATGCAAACAGTACGTCTCGTATGTCCGGCGGAGAACGATTGAAAATGAATCTTCTGACAGAAAATCGTTGGCGATTGATAACAGACGGATTGGTAGAGACTCTCATTATTACGGTATTCTCTATTCTATTGGGCACGGCATTAGGCGCCGGCGTGTGTGCCTGTCGCCGCAGTCGCCGCAAGTGGCTTCGGAAGTCTGCTGATGTGTATAGCGACTTTATCAATGGTATACCTACACTGGTTTTGCTGCTGATAATGTTTTATGTGGTGCTTGCATCGTCCGGCCTGAGTGCCACAGTCGTAGCCGTCATTACTTTTGCCCTTTGTTTTGCTTCGTCGTCGGGTAATATCTTTGACAACGCTATTTCGTCGGTGCCTGTGGGGCAAACGGAAGCAGGACTCAGCCTTGGTTTCACACCATTGCAAACCTTCACCGGTATCGTATTCCCGCAGGCTTTGCAGAAAGGTATGCCGCTGTATATCGGTGAATGCGTGTCGCTGTTGAAAGGTACGTCTATAGTAGGCTACATAGCCATAGCAGACCTTACACGCGCCAGTGACCTTATCCGCAGCCGGACGTTCGATGCGCTTATCCCGCTACTGATTGTTACGATTCTGTATTTTCTGCTGGCGTGGCTGATTCGCAAAGGACTGTCGTTGTTGGTAACAAAGCGGCAATAAAAAAGTATTAATTATCCATTATAATGATAAGTGTCAGACATCTAAGCAAGACCTTTCATAATCCGGACGGTAGCATGCTGACCGTACTGAAAGATGTAAGTTGCGATATACAAAAAGGTGAGGTAATCAGTATCATTGGTCCTTCCGGTACCGGTAAGAGTACCTTTCTTCGTGCCCTAAATATGCTAGAACCGCCGACCTCGGGCGAAATACTTGTGGACGGCGAAAACATCACAGCACCTGGTTATCCGCTGCATAAACTCCGTCAGAAGATGGGGATGGTATTCCAGTCGTTCAATCTGTTTGAGCACATGACTGTATTGGAGAATATCATCTATGCTCCTACCGAGCTGTTGCATTTGTCCGATCAGCAGGCTAAAGCTGAGGCTATGGATCTGCTAAAGAAAGTCGGCATGGCTCAGAAGGCGGATGTCTATCCATCGGCACTCTCCGGCGGACAGAAACAACGTGTGGCCATAGCCCGCTCACTGGCTATGCATCCGGAGGTTATCCTGTTCGACGAACCGACTTCAGCACTCGACCCTACGATGGTAGGCGAGGTGTTGTCAGTTATCCGTCAACTCTCAAAGAGCGGACTGACTATGCTCATCGTGACGCATGAGATGCGTTTTGCTCGCGACGTAAGCAGCCGAATATTTTTCATGAACGAAGGGATTATCTACGAGGACGGTACGCCCGAGCAGATATTTGATCATCCTGTGCGGAGTGCCACAAAGGCGTTTGTCAACAGGATACAGAAACTTGTGTATGAGATTGACTCCGATGAGTTCGACTATTTGCAGATTCACACGGGTATCAATCGTTTCTGCATCAAATATAATATTACCGACAAACAGGATCTGGCGTACTCGCTCACCAAACAAGTGCTGTTTGAATACATGCGTAACATACGACCGCTAACTTTCCGGCTTACTCATACCGAACTGTCCGGTGAGACTGCTTTGGACTTTATGGTAGAGAACATTTCCGAGTCGCCTCTTAACGATTCGGCACGGGAACATTTACGTCCGCAAGTCAATAATCTGATTGAAGAGCCCACAACGCGCGGTTTTCGTGTTAAACTGATTTTGTAATATGGAGGGATTTGAACTTCTTGGTATGGGCCTGGATGCCTGGATAACCATTGCCGTTGTACTGGCGATGTTCACTATCCTGTTGTTCACCAAGTTGCGTGCGGATGTCGTCTTTCTGGGTGCAATATTCATATTGTACGTTACCGGAGTGCTGGACGCGAAGGAGGCATTCTCCGGCATCAGTCAATCGTCGGTAGTCGTGATTGGCGTGCTTTTTGTCGTGGTGGCAGGTCTGACTTATACGGGCGTACTACAATGGATAGTCAAGAACCTGTTAGGGCAACCTAAAGGCTGGCATCATGCGGTAGTCCGGCTGATGTTGCCGGTGGCTGTGCTGAGTTCGTTTCTGAGCAACACAACGGTTGTCGCGTTGTTCATAGGAATCGTAAAAATGTGGTCGAAGAAGCTGGGGATAACCCCGTCCAAACTGCTTATTCCGCTTAGTTATGCCGCAGGCATGGGTGGCGTATGTACATTGATCGGCACGCCTCCGAACCTGATTATCAGTGGTCTGTATGCAGAGCAAACGGGAGTGCAGATGAATGTGCTGGCTACAACCATACCTGGTCTATTCTGTTTGGGTGTAGGTGTGCTGTCGATCATCGCCATGCGCCGTTTGTTGCCGGAGCGGGAAACGCCGAAGGAGCAGTTTGATGACACGATTGAGTATACGGTGGAGATGACTGTGCCCTCGAACAATAAGTTCATAGGCGAGACCTTGGGCTACGCAGGTCTGCTGAACGTGAAGGGCGGCAAGCTGATAAAGATGCACCACTTTGACAATGTGCCCGTGCCTATCGAAGAGAACGAGTTTATCATGGGTGGCGACAAACTTGTGTTTGCCGGACACATCAAAGATATCATGGAACTTTCCAATACACATGGCCTGGTGCCTGGTGAAGAGGTTATAAATGTGGGGGTGAAAACAATCATCTCGTCGCTGATAATGATAGCGATGGTTGTGGTATCCGCCTTGGGAATACTGCCGTTGCTGAAGTGTGCCTGTATAGCAGCAATCCTCATGCTAATAGCGCGTTGTTGTACGCCTAACCAAGCCATGAAAGCCGTTGATTGGAATATCCTGATGGTTTTTGCTGCGTCTGTAGTGTTAGGTGTGGCCATCCAGAAGACGGGCATAGCCGAGCGTCTGGCGACGGGCCTGTTAGACGTGTGCGGCACGAATCCGATTGTGGTGATGACAGCCGTTTGTCTGGTTGCTACGTTTATTACGGAGTTTATCTCGAACACAGCAGCCGGTGCTATGTTCTTCCCGATTATGTATCAAGCAGCGGTTCAATTAGGTTATGACCCCATGACCTTCCTTATAGCCCTGATGATCAGCGTGAGTAGCAGTTTTGCCACGCCTATCGGTTCGCCTACACACATGATGGTTTATGGCCCGGGCGGATACCGCTTCTCCGATTTCCTGCGCATAGGTATATGGATGAACCTTATCATCCTTGCGGCTAATATTTTGATAACCAATATAGTCTATCCGCTTACGCCGTTACATTGACAGCGTGATGGGAGTCATCCATCTCCTCGGAGGTGTATGTTCACTTGCCAAATGCCTACAGCTATAATTAAGGTGTGCGCACACGTGTATTAGGAGTGAATGAACACCAAGATCTGTCAATGAAGGTGCGAAAATGTAAGCAGAGTTAGCATATTTGCCAAATTTGGAAATCGTCTGTCGGTTTTTGTGAAAATAATTTGCGCGATTGAAAAATTTGTTGTACCTTTGCATCCGATTTCGCGCCAAACAAAAATGGCTGCTGAAACAATCGCCTCTTTAGCTCAGTTGGTAGAGCACTCGATTTGTAATCAAGCGGTCGTTGGTTCGAGTCCGACAAGAGGCTCTCTCTCGCCTCAGCAATCGGGTCGCACAGATTGCGCGACGCGCAATAAAGCGATCGATGTTTCGGCTTTCAAAACAAAAACGTTCTGTGAAGTTTTTGTTTTGCAAAGAAGAGGGGAAAAGAGATGGAGAAAGGGAGTTCATTGAATTGATGATTCAAACAAGGGTGTGTTCCAGAGTGGCCAAATGGGGCAGACTGTAAATCTGCTGCTTTTCAGCTTCGGTGGTTCGAATCCATCCGCACCCACTGCGACACAAGTCGCACGCGGAAGTCCAACTCTCGCGGAAGATTTGTGCGAGGCGAGTGAAAATTTTACTTTCGTAACTCGCTGAAGCCAAAACTCCCGCAAATTGGTAACCGCCAATTTGCGGAAATAGCTCAGTCGATAGAGCACTAGCCTTCCAAGCTGGGGGTCGCGGGTTTGAGTCCCGTTTTCCGCTCTCATGCTGCTTTAGCTCAGTGGTAGAGCGCATCCTGGGTAAGGATGAGGTCCCGAGTTCAACTCTCGGAAGCAGCTCTTTGCGT
>JAFXSS010000046.1 GCA_017525455.1 Paludibacteraceae bacterium | reverse complement strand
TCATCCGGCTCGGATACATTCAGAAACGCCACATCCACAGGCACTTGCCCGCTGCGGAACAAGAATGGCACTTCGCCCAGGAAACACGGAATAGTGTCAGCTACCCCCTCTTTCATTGCACGGCGCAGGTAGTTCGGCACGAAGATGGACAGTGCGCGGAACGAGTCGATATACTCGGGCTTGGCGTACGGCGCATCATCTGGGCAAACGCCAAAACCTACAATGATCTTGACGTCGCGCAGTTCGGCAGCGCGTTCGGTGAGCGCACGAAACAAAACATTGGGCACAGAGGTCGAGCCTTGGGCTACAATCGTATCACCGGAGCGAACGAGGCGGACGGCCTCTGCAGGAGTCATATATTGCATAATGATAGCGTATTAATCAGCCAAGATTGGCTGATTGGTTAGTATTGTTTGGGGCTAAAGTCATGGTCAAACAGTGCGAGGCGCTCGTCAAGCGCATCGAATTGGTCTTCGCGCATCGACGCAGCACAACCGCGCAGACCTTCGCGCTTAGCGCCTGTAGAGATGAGCGAAATTGCTGACACACCATAGTAGATGAGTTTGTTGATCAGTTGCTCACCCGTCCAGTTGCGATAGGTGAACGTGAAGAAGAACCCGTCGCCTACAGGACGGTTGTCGGCGTCCATGTCATACACAACGCGGAAGTTATGTTTCGCCATGATCTCCTTGATTCGCCGTGCACGGTCGGCATATACGTGGGTATTCTGCACAAAGTTAATCTTACCCTCGCATGCGGCACGGAACATTGCAGCCATGGCATATTGCACAGAGTGCGATACGCCGGAGGATATGGCGTAAAGAATCTGATAGACGAGCGTACGCATGAACTGACCATCGCTATTGTAACGTGTGGTGAGTGCGGGGAAATGGCGGTGTGCCAAGTCAGGATGAACGGCAATCACCGCGGCACGTTCGCCAGCGTAGGAGAAGATCTTCGAGCACGAAATGAGATGCACACAGTTCATTGTGTATCGGCCTACGGTAGGCTGGAACGGTGCGCAGAACGGTTTGCCGCGATTCGGGTCACGGAAGTCCATATTCAGGTACGCCACATCCTCAATCACAATCGTATCATAGCGGTTAGCAAGTTGGCCAATGGTACGTAACTCTGCCTCGGTCAGACACATCCACGACGGGTTATTCGGGTTGCTGAACAGTATGGCGGATATATTGCCATGTTGCAGTTTCTGCTCCAGTGCATCGCGCAGTTTGTCGCCACGGTAGTCGCCTATGTCAATGGAATCCACCTTCAGTCCGATTACGCGGCTTTGTTGCTTCTGCACAGGGAAACACGGATCAAGGAAGAGAATGGTATCTCTGTCCGGACGCAACTGTGAGATTAGTGTATCCAGCGCATAGCAGCCCTGCATCGAACCGACGGTAGGCACGATACACTCCTCAGGAATAGTCAGTCCGAGAAACGCACGAATGAAATCCGAGGCAGTTTTGGTCAGTTCGGGTATACCGGTGATGAGCGGATACTTGTTCGCACACCCGTCACGTAGCGCCTTAATCTGAGCCTCTACGCCAATCTGCTCGGACGGCAATCCGGGATTGCCCAGTTCCATGTGCACATATTCGCAGTCTGCCTGTCGTTCAATCTCGCGCACTATACCTACCATCTGGCGGATAGTGGCATTGCTTAACTCATGTGCGTCCATCAGGCCAAAAGCCCGACACACATTGTCAACAAGGTTTTTATCAAGTGGGTAATTCATGGTAGTAGTATTTATGGAGTAATCAGCCAACTTGGCTGATTAATTGGTTAGCATCGTTACATCCATATGCGGATAAGCGAAGGTGAAGCCTTGCGGCGGCAACTGGGTGTAGAAGCGTTCTTGCATATCGAAATACACGCTCCAATAATCCGCACCTTTCACCCATGCACGTGCCACAAAAGTTATGTCATTCTCGTTGAGCGACTTGAGCGCCACAAACGGTTCTGGAATAGCGTCCATGCGGTAGTTGACCGTGGAAAGTTGGAATTTACTGATGTTCAGTTCCTTATACAGAGTCTCCATATCTGTATCCGCCTGTAGCACGCGCGGGTCGGCATTGATGATATCGAGTATAGCCTGCTTGCACGCCGCGGCGTCCACGCCGTAGGACACACTGACCGCCCACTCCACTCTGCGCAACGGACGGCCGCTGAAATTGTTGATCGTGCCGTTGGACAATGCGCCGTTAGGCAGTATGACCACGCGGTTATCGGGCGTCAGAATCTTGGTGGCGGTGATGTTTACCTCAATCACCGTTCCGCTCTGTCCTTGTGCCTCGATGAAGTCACCTGCCTTGAACGGCTTGAATGCCAACAGCATCAATCCGCCGGCAAAGTTCTGCACCGTGCCGGACAGTGCCATGCCGATAGCCATTCCTCCGGCAGCCAGCAGAGCGGCAAGTGAGGTTGTATTCACGCCAAGCGTTCCTACACTGATAACAACAAGCAGTATGGTCAGCGTAATGGATACAAACGACGATATGAACGATGCCAATGTCGGCTCGGTCTTACGGCGCTCGAACATACGTTTCAGTCCGCGTTTGAGCAGACTGATCAGCCACATACCGATGATATACAGCAGCAAGGCAGCCAGCACTTTCATTCCGAACTGCAGCATCGTCTCGCCTACAGTTTGCCAGAAACCATGCGGGTCAGTCTTGGCATACTCAATCATCTGTTGCGCTCCCTGACGCACCGAGTCACGACGCTGTTCAATCTGCTCGGGAGTAAGAGTGGGTACTTGCAAAAGGATTGTTAAGATATTCATACTTATCGTATTCTATCGGCTGCACGCACTAGAGCTTCATCCTTGAGGATAGCCCGCGTAGCCATCAGTGTTAGTACAAAACATACGAGAGGCACAGCTGCCCAGGGCATAACGTGCCAATCCATACCCAAGTTCATCTTAGCGAACCATACATACATGAACAGGATACCGTAATATCCCACACACAGGCAGGCGAGAAAAATGTTCAGCCGCGCCTGCAGAATACGCTTGGTGTACAAGAATATATCCACCAGCGCCAGCAAGGCGATCAGGACGGTGGTTACCAGCAGTCCCCATGTGCCGTTGAGCGTCAGCGGCTGCATATCGGAATCGGGGGTGAACTCTGCACCGTCAACCAGCGCCTGCTCTTGCAGGCCATGGATAGCACTAAGCATAGCATAACGCTGCACACCTGCATCTTCCGCCGATGCGAACGACAGAACAGGCTGCCATAGCAACACCACGGCTGCAATGACGATCAGTAACAGATAAAGAGTTTGAATACGTTGGAGCATATTTTATTTATGATTTCAAATTTATGATTTCAAATTTCTTATCTCGCTTTGCTCGAACGACCGGCAAAGACTTACAAATATATGATTTAGTTATTGCGAGGGATGGTCTTGGTCACTGTGTACCAGTTAGTTGCCCGGAAACATCCGAAGGGTTGCAAGTTCTGCTTGTTCTTACCCGTCAGGTTGGTATATACCTGATATCCTTCGGCATTGCCAAGTACGCTGAACTCTTCGGAAATGATATTAAAGATTTCCGCTATATCGAATTCCATCCCCTGATCATTTTGCCGCATAGCACGCTCGGATGTCATATCAGGTACATAATTACCGAACGGATCACCGGCCACTCGCATCAGTGTGTTTATATACTGATAACTGTCTATCGTATGCGAAGTGGCATCAATACTCATGGTTATTTTATCGCTTACCTTAGTCGTATCGGGACCTTCCGGGTTGAAAGACGGGCTTCCGGAAGGGTAAACAGGAGATACACGACCTGTTGTATATCGATCCAGTATAACCTGTATTTCTCTGGGTTGGTCGGACACAGGCAGATACATCTCTCTGCCGCCATAGTACCCGGATGTTGTCTGATAATTCTGGTAAGTGGCGAATATTGGGTCGCGGGAGTAGATGTACGTCAACATATTTCCTTCCATATTTGCCTTCAGTGCCAGAACATCCGTCATTTTTCCTTTGTATGCAGGCAGATACAGGCGACCGTACACTTCGTTGTACACTGACAGAGAGTCCACTTGCAGTTCAAAATACGGCATTTGCGGGCAAACCTGTTCGGCATATACCAGTCCGTACTCGGGATGTTCTACATGCAGGCGGATTATATCATTTTCAGAAAAGGATATCGGTGCTTCATAATGCCCGTAAGGGAGTTTCTTAAAGCCATATTCAATATTGGCAGCAAACGTATCATTTCCGGGCACATAGACCAGCGGCACAGGTGCGTCACTGTTGCGCTTGAGCGTCACGAGTGCGTCGCGCAGTACGGGCAGCGAGTCTTTGGCGGCGTTCAGGAAGAACTCCGAATGCAGCACATCTACCCGTGCCATCGACGAATTGGCCTCGATGTGCGACACTACGCACAGACGCGGTTCAGCTTCCTTGCCTTTGTACTCCACCTCGGAGTAGAAGAAGTCACAACCCGGCAACAGCAGGGAGAGTGAAAGTATTATGTATGTATATCGTTTCATGGGTGTCAGAATTTAAATCCGTAACTTACCGTAGGCAGAATCGGGAACAGAGAGATCTGCATCAGTTTGTTACCTTCGATGATCATCATATAGGGGTTCTTACGGCAATACACGTTGTACACCGACAGGCTGACCAGGTGCTCGGCGTCTTTGAGCCAGCCGCCTTTGGACTTGGCTGGGTCACCGCTGCGCTTGTGCGGCAGGTGCCAGTTCAGTGCCAGATCCAGGCGATGGTAGTCGGGCATCTGGAAGTTGTTGCGCTCGGATATATAATCCACCCACACTCTCTCCTGTGGTTCGAAGTACTTTTGTGTAGCCAGTGTAGCGCGGCTGCCTGTGCCGTAAACGAACGTACCGGCAATCTCGAACTTAGGCGTTATCCTGTACTGCAGAGTTATGCTCAGGTCATGCTCGCGGTCGTACTTGGCGTGGTAGGGTTTGCCATTGTTGATGACCATTCCTTCGCGATCGAACTGCCGCATTGTCCGGCTCCAGGTATATCCTATCCAACCCGTGACAGGCCCTACCTTGCGCTGCAAGAGCAGTTCGACTCCGTAACTCCAACCGTCGCCTACAGCCACCTTATCTTCCCATCCGCTGCCCGACAGGCCGAAGAACGATGCACCCTCCTTGTATTCAACCAGGTTGGTTGAGCGCTTGTAGTAGCCTTCTACAGACAGTTCGGCTTGCCCCAGGATATCGTAACTCAGTCCGGCAGCCACCTGCATTGAGCGCATAGGAGGTATATCGGCAGTTACCGGCACCCACAGATCGGTGGGCGAAGAGATAGAGGTGTTCGACAGCAGATGTACGTACTGCGACATATAGGAGTACGAAGCCTTGAACGCCACATCCTTGTGCAGCAAGAACCGCATACCTACGCGCGGCTCGATGCTGGGATAGACCTTGCCGCGTATGCCGTACATCGAGGCACGCAGGCCGCAGTTGAGCGTGAACCAGTTGACGGGTTTGTACGTATCTTCGGCATACAAATACGCTTCGTGACCAAAGGTTGTGCTGCTGGTATATACGGTATCGAAGTTCAGTTCCGACATCCCCATCTCGGCAAACATCAGGTTGCCTATCTGCGGACGGAAGGTGTGCAACTCATAGCCGGCACCGAAGTGTACGGAGTGTTGCTCGCTCTCGTACAGCCAGTCGGTGTGAGCGGCTGCGTCTATCAGTTTGCTGCTGTACTCGAATGACTGATCAAGAGTCGATGTGCCGGTTTCGCTTGATGTGACTTTACTGTTCATCTGCTCTGACAGGTTGTAGCCGAAGCGCAAGAAACTCAAGTGCGCCTGCATACTCAGGTTCTCGCGCAGACGATGGTCGTACTGCAGTTTGGCCATAATGTTTCCCGAAGTCCAGCGCAGTCCGAGGTTCGTCTGATTCTGCTCCGTACTGCCACTGCCCTCACCCGAGCGGTAGGAGTCTTCAGCCCGATAGCGGACATATATCACATCATCGCCCATGTAGAACGATGCCGTCAGACGGTCGTTGTTGCGGAACCGGTGCTGCAGTTTGGCGTTCACGTCGTAGAAGTAATATCCTCCCACCGCGCTGCCGCCGTCCATCTGTGTAGAGGACACAGCCGCCATCAGCGGTGCGAGCAGCGCATCGTAATACGTACGCCGTGCGGCTACGGCAAACGTAGTGCGGGCGATGATGGTATCCTTCTGATCGGACAGTTTGCGTGCGCGCAACTGCTCGCCGGTGAAGATAGGTCCCTGCACATTGAGTTTGGCGGATATCAACCCCACACTCACGCCACCGTGCCACATCGTATTGTTGCCGGCGGTCTGCTCCACATCAATCACCGAACTCAGTCGCGAACCGTAGCGGGCAGGGAAATTGCCTTTGTACAGCGTTACGTTCTGCAGCATATCGGCATTGAACACCGAGAACATTCCCATGGCGTGACTGACATTGTACAGCGGCACTCCGTCCAGCAAGATCAGGTTCTCGTCAGGGCCACCGCCACGCACATACACGCCCGTTGAGCCGTCAGATGCCGACTGCACGCCCGGCAAAAGCTGGATGGCTTTGATCACATCCACCTCACCGCCCAGAGCGGGGATAGTCTGAATCTGCAGCATAGGGATCTCCACGGCCGACATTTGCGATGACTCCGGACTGGATATTGACTGATGCCCGAGCACTTCTACCTCCTGAATACGGAAACTGATGGTGTCCTTCGACGCCACCGAGTCACGCGTAACCTGGGCAAACAGGCTCAGCGGAAGCAACAGCAATATGAGCAATACATGTTTTTGCATACTTTACTAATCGCTTTGTTACACATACAAAAAAACGGTGCAAAGGTACAACATTTCAAGCGATTATGCAAATATTTTTGTGGATTTTTATTTTCTACTAATTATCAGCAAATCAGAGCAATAACACCTTTCGCCTGTGGAAATTTGCATCACAGCAGGCTTACTGTGCCATCTTGCAGGCGGTATTTTTCGCCTGTAGCGGGACAAACAGCCAGACCTTGTGCGTCGAACTGCAGTTTCTCGCCATGTCGGCTTACCCACCCTATACGCCGTGCGGGATTACCTACCATCAGCGCAAAGTCCGGTACGTCTTTTGTCACCACACTGCCGGCACCTATCAGGCAGTACGCGCCCAACGTATGTCCGCAAACGATGGTGGCATTGGCACCTACCGAGCAACCGTGCTTGAGCAGTGTAGGTCGGTATTCGTCCTTGCGCGATACGGCAGCACGCGGGTTAATCACATTGGTAAACACCATGCTCGGACCGAGGAACACATCCTGCTCGCAACGCACACCGGTATATACCGACACGTTGTTCTGAATCTTGCAATTATCGCCCAGCACCACGTCCGGCGAAATTACTACGTTCTGACCTATATTGCAGTTTTGGCCAATGACGCAACCGCTCATCACATGGCTGAAATGCCAGATCTTTGTGCCTGCGCCTATACGGCTGCCATCGTCAACGTACGATGATTCGTGTACAAAATAATCCATTTATTATTTCAAATTTAGGATTTGGAATCTCTGATATAGTCGGTGAGTATCTGATATACTTCGGGTAACGCCTTGTCGGTCATCGGCAGGGAGTTGAGCAGTTGCATATGACGGGCAATCACGTTGTCATCGCCTCGTGCAGCCGGTCCTGTCTGCGCCTCTTGCGGCGCCAGCGTGTGCACCTTGGCGGCCGTTTGGTCGATGAGCGGCAACAGAGCGGAGAACGGTATCGATGTGCCGCGAAGCAGGTCGGCTGCCATGCGGTACATGCAATTACTGAAGTTGTTAGCAAACACGCCAGCTACATGCAGTCGTTCGCGGTCGGCCTGCGAAGCCTCGATCACACGGGGAGACAACGTCAGTGCTAAGGTATAGATGGCGGCTACATCGTCGATGTTCTTGCCCTCGATGAACAGCGGAATATCGCTGAAGTCGTGGATAGGTTGCGCCTTGCTGAAGGTCTGAAACGGATACAGAATACCCGAATGGGGCTTGTCATCGCCAAACACCGTGACAGGCACCGTGCCGGAAGTATGAACATGAATAGCGCGAGCGGGCACGTGCACAGAGGCTATCACGTCACGCAACGCATCGTCTGCCACTGCGTAGATAAATACATCTGCACTGCTGAGCAGTTGGTCATTTTCCATTTGTCCGCTCACGAGTTCACGCGAGTTGAGCATCGGCGCGTCTATGCCCTTGGCTGCAAAGGCTGCATGCAGGCTCGTCGCCACATTGCCCTGACCTATGATTACGATTTTCATTTAGGATGTCAAATTTCAAATTTTCAAATAGTCCGGAGGACGTTCTAACAGCTCGAAGAGCGCTCCACCCCTTAACCGGTAACCCGTAACCGTTAACCGTTAATCGCTTTATAAAATTCCGCCACAGCCACTATGCCTTTCTCCCATACCTCCAAATCCATCGATTCGTTGGGAGAGTGTATGGCGTTCTGCTCCAGACCGAAGCCCATGAGTATGGTTTTTACGCCCAGCACGCGCTCAAATTCAGCGATGATAGGTATGCTCCCGCCGCGTCGTGCGGCGAGCGGACGTTTGCCGAACGCTATCTCAAATCCCCGTTCTGCGGCTTTGTAGGCCGGTAAGTCCAGTGGGCATATATATCCCTGACCGCCGTGCATGGGTGTTACGTTTACGCGCACGCCGCTCGGAGCGATGGCCTGCATATAGTCGGCAAACAGCCGGCTGATCTTCTCGTGATCCTGGTTGGCCACCAGTCGGCAGGACACCTTGGCAAACGCCTTGGCGGGCAGGACTGTTTTTGAGCCTTCGCCCGTGTATCCGCCCCATATACCGCATATGTCGAACGACGGCCGGCAGCTGTTGCGCTCCAGTGTGGAGTACCCTTCCTCGCCGAACACGTCGGGCACATCTATAGCACGTTTGTATGCCTCGAGGTCAAAAGGTATCTGCGCAATCATCGCGCGTTCCTCGGCGGGTATGGGCAGCACATCGTCGTAGAAGTGCGGGATGGTGATACGTCCTCTGTCGTCCACCACCTGTGCCAGCATCTGCGTCAGAGCGTTGATCGGGTTACGCACCGCACCGCCAAAATGTCCGGAGTGCAGGTCACGATTCGGGCCGTCCACCTCTATCTGCCAGTACGCCAGTCCGCGCAGTCCGACAGTGAGCGACGGTGTCTGCTTGCCTATCATCGATGTGTCGCTCACCAGGATCACATCGCACGCCAGCAGATCTTTGTGCTGCTCGATGAACGCTGCCAGCGACGGCGAACCTATCTCTTCCTCGCCTTCGAAGATGAACTTGACGTGGCAGTGCATCAGTCCCTCGTGCACCATGTACTCGAATGCCTTGGCCTGTATCATCGCTTGCCCTTTGTCGTCATCGGCACCGCGGGCGTACAGCCGGCCGTCACGTATGGTCGGTTCCCACGGGTCGGACTGCCACAGCTCCAGCGGAGCCACGGGCATAACGTCGTAGTGAGCATACACAAGCACCGTGGGGATATTTACCATTTGGTCATCTGGCGTGAATTCGGCAAACACGAACGGGTTGCCTTCGCCGGTAGGTGCGGGCATCACTTCGGCACGCTGGCAGCCGGCTTCGAGCAGCAACTCGCGCCAGCGGTTGGCACAACGCAGCATGTCGGGCTTGTGCTCCTGTTCGCAACTCACGGAGGGGATACGAATCAGCGAACCCCACTCGCTCAAGAAACGCTCGCGATTAGCGGCGATATAGTCGTTGACGGTCATATATACAATATTTGTGTATGCAAAGGTACAAAAAAAAATGCACATATGCAAACTTTCCCGAAGAAAAATTGCACATGCGTGCATTTTTAGTGCAGAAGTGCCTGCGCATGCTTGCTTGAGAGCAGGTGCTACGGCACTAAAAAGGAACAGCGACTTCTCACACACTCCATCAAGCACTCACCGAGCGCACACCGGTACCTTACCAAAGGATAACCATAACATATCCATAAAATAACCATAGGATAACACCCACTTTTTACCAATTATTGCTTTACTCTATATAATACATAGTATTATATACTTTTCGTTGTATTTTACAGGTCAGAAAACCATTAAGCAATCTCCTAGAACACCCAACCAAATAAGCCGCATAGAGCAATTTTTCGGAAACATTCACATTTTTATACGTGAAAAACTTCTATTTGTGTTACACAAATACGATTTTTTCTCGCGAAAATTTGCAAATGTGCATTTTTTTTTGTAACTTTGTGCGCGGATTGTGGGGGTTTGCATAAAAAACGACAAAGCAACCGCGACACCAAAGATACAAAACGACAACACAAGCATACGAACAAACAAGTACCGAGTATGAAGAATATAGCATTTATCATCAATCCTATGTCGGGCACGCAGAACAAACGTCGTCTGCCCAAACTGATAGGCGAACTGCTGGACAAACAACAATGGCTGGAGAACATCGTATTCACGGAGCACGTGGGTCATGCGCTCACGCTCGCCAAACAATATGCCACGATGGGCTTTGATGCCATAGTTGCCGTAGGCGGTGACGGCACGGTTCGCGAAGTGGCTCAAGGCGTAGCAGGCAGCCGTTCGGCAATGGGCATCATACCTATGGGACTGACGAACACCCTGGCTCGGCACCTGGGTATACCCCTGCGTGGAAACGCATCGCTCACATGGCTCAATCATTGCGAGCCTGTGTTGTGCGACAGCATGGCCGTGACGCTGGACAACGAGACCCGACTGACAGCGATGACGAGTGTGACAGCCGGCGACATACAGATCATCAACTGCGCTCAAGGCATCAAAAGCAGCATACAGGACGGCAAACTCAATATACTCGGCACTGAGCCGCAGGCAGACGGCCATCTGCAACTCGACTACTCGGGCACAGCAATCATCGACAGCGAGGAATACAACGTAGAGCAATCACTCGGCGTGCAAATAATGCCTGACAGCATCTATCTGCTCGCTCCCAAACGGTTCTGACAAGATTGAACAGGTTACGATTATACATATCACTTGCGTTGCTACTCGCCTTGAGCGGCACGCTATGGGCTAAGCCTAAAACCGAGGCTACTGTCGGCAGTCAGCTGACAGCGGAGGAGCAGATGCGACTGGATTACTACCTGTATGCTGCCCTGAACGCCAGCGAGCATAAGTCGCACGCACAGGCGTACTTCCTGCTGGAGCTGTGTCACGACATCGACCCGACGAACCCCACCGTATGTTCGATGCTGGGGTCATACAACATGAGTCTGTACGGCAAAGAGCTTGCCCTACCCCTGCTGCGCACCGCCTACGAAGGTTCGCCGAGTGACTACTGGTACCAATACACCGTGACCTCCTACGAGAGCGGCGACCGCAAGACCGCCATGCGCGTGCTGCAAACGATGGAAAGACGTGAGCCGAAGAACATTGACATACTTGAACTGCATCATCATATACTGCTGCACGAGCACAAGTACAAGCAGGCACTGGCTATCCGCGACAAGATCGACAAACTGACGGGTGAGCCGACGATAGCCTCGGTGATGGCACGCTATGACACCTACAGCAAGATGGGCGAGCAGGCCAAAGCACTGCACGTGCTGGACAACTACCTGCAGCGTAACCCCTACGACGGGCGTATGCGGGCTTACCGTACGGACATCGAACTGACAGCAGCACAGCGGTCAGCAATCAAAGGTGAGCAGTCTGCAATCAGTACGGGACGCCGGCTGCTGAGCGAACAGTTGCTGAGCGCCGATGTGTCGCTGCAGAAGAAAATCAGTCTGCTCCGTCAGCACAGCGAGTGGCTCGGTTACGATGCACGGGAACAGAAGCAATGGCTGCTGGACTTGAAAGAGCAGTATCCGTACGAGCAGGACATCTATCAGGCACTGATGGAACACGAGGCTAACCAAGGCAACACGCACGAAGCACTGGAGATAGGTTACACCATGCTCGCCATGAACCCCACCAGCAACACCGTACGTAACAAGATGGAGACAATCATGCGCAACGACTCCGCCATAACATCGGCAGAGTTTGAGCAGTTTGCCGAGCAGAGTTACGCGGTGATGCCCGACGACCCGAAATGGGCATATTACAAAGCGCTGATCATGGGTTCGCGTCAGCAATACGACACCGCCACAGTGATCTTGCGCACAGCGCTGACACATGCCGAGGAGCCTATACTGAAGTTGCAAATACTATCATCGTACGCGTTTCTGCTGGGCGAGCAGAAGCAGTATGCCGAAGCATGCGAAGCCTACGAGGAGGCATTGAAACTGTCGCCGGACAACCTGAGCATACTCAACAACTACGCCTGGACACTCGCCATAAGCGGCGGTGACCTGAAGAAAGCCGAGAAGATGAGTCAGCGCACCATACAAAAGGAAGCCGGCAACGCCACCTATCTGGATACCTACGCATGGATACTGCATCTGCAAGGGCAGAACACCCTGGCGATGTTCTATATCAAGAAAGCCCTGGACATCGACCGCCAAGGCGATGACACTATACGAGAGCACTATCAGGCCATACAACAGGCACTACAGAACAACGAATAAACATATTGACAGCATATATGAACCGTCGATTACTCATCATCATTGCGATGGCAGCCCTGCTGGTAGCAGCCGGTTGCGCCAACAAGAAGAAAGTTAACCCCGCTCATGGCTCCCGCACCAAGCAAGAGCAACTGACCGAAGCACAACGTCTGGAAGCCGAACAACGTCGGGAAGCCGAGCGCTTGCGCATACAGGACTCGATTGCCCGTGCCGAAGCAGAAGCCGAACGGCTGCGGCAGATAGAGCAACAACGCATACAGGACTCGATTGCCCAAGTCGAAGCAGCCAAGCGGGCGATGGTACAGACGATGAACATACCCCGTATGACCGTGACCGTCGTGGCACAAGGCAAGCAGATAAGCACGCCCGCCACCATGCGATGGAAACGCGCACAGGGTACGGTAATCAGCATACAGCCGTTTGCAGGCATTGAGATTGCACGCATCGAACTGAACGCACAGCACCTGACGATACTGGACAAACTGAACCGCCGGTATACACGTCTGACATACGACGACCTGGCACAGATGGGCGCACGCACAAGCATCGACGAACTGGATGCATGGATCGACAAGAACATACTAGCCCGCCGAAGCGAACCGCAACTGGTACTGCAAGTATCGCAAGCAGGCGTCAGCGGTGCTGCAACCATATACACCGCATCGATGCAAACCGATGTGAACGTGAACCTGCAACCCACGAACATAAGCAACTACCGGCAAGTGACGCTGGAGCAGTTGCTGAAAGGCTTCTAGACCGCTGCGCTGACAGACGACACGCCCTGTGGGCTACCGCTGCGCTGACAGATAAAAGATAAAAGAATGAAACATAGATTATTATACACTATCGTACTGTTGATGCTTGCTGTGGCAAGCGTCAGTGCACAGACGCTCAAAGAACTGCAGGCGCAACAGAAGAAGTACGCCGAGGAACTGGAGACGACCGGCAAGATGCTCAAGCAGACCAAGCAGAACGAGAAGTCAACAGAGAACAAACTGAACCTGATAGGTCAGGATATACGTACGCGTAAAAAACTGATCAACTCCATCAACCAGGAGATAATAGCCCTGGATCAGGAGCAGACACGTCTGCAGGGCGAACGTACGCGTCTGGAAGCCGAACTGGACTCGCTCAAGCAGGATTATGCGCATCTGGTTCAACTCACCCACTATGCCGACCTGCAGCAGTCACCGCTGCTGTTCTTGCTGTCGGCACAGGACTTCAACCAACTGTTCCGCCGCGTACGGTACATGCGCGAGTTTGCGCAGTATCGTCAGGAGCAAGTAGCACGTATCGAAGGTGTGAGAGCTGACAAATAGATTCAGTCGGAACTGATTCAGGACAACCGCAAG
>JAFXSS010000045.1 GCA_017525455.1 Paludibacteraceae bacterium | reverse complement strand
GCCGTACTTCAACGAAGAGACATCGATTTCCGACATCTTCGACGCCATGCTCAAGCAGAAGAGTCAGATAGCACTGGTGATAGACGAGTACGGATGCTTCCAGGGCATCATAACGCTGGAGGATATAATAGAAACCATCTTCGGCTTTGAGATCATCGACGAGAACGACGTGATAACCGACATGCAGCAGTATGCTCGCGAACGTTGGCAGAAACGCCAGAAGCGTATATCCAAGCACGTGAACATCACCTCATCATCGTCAGAGACAATGGCCGACAATGCCCCGGAATAGACCTATGAATCTATCTGCGTACGACAACCTGCTAACCCTGCTCCGTAACGCCATCAATGGTGAGAGTAGGGTTTTGCCTTCTTTAGCGGACTGGCCTCAGCTGATGGCGCAGGCTCGCATCCACGGCGTTGAGCCTTTGGCCTACGATGCCGCGTTGCGGTTGCCCGCCGATCAGCAACCCGACAAGCAGTTGGCAGTGCAGATGAAGCAGGCCTGTCTGTACCAGATGCAACAGCAGCAGATATGGCTGCCACGCATCCGCAAGGCGGTGGAAGCGCTGCGCAGTGCCGGTGTGGAGCCCGTACTGCTGAAGGGCTTCGGGTTGGCTGACCTGTATCCCAAGCCGTACCTGCGCAGTTGGGGTGATGCGGATATATGGGTGGGCGTGAGCAATTACCACGCCGGCTGCAAGGCTGTGCGCGAGGCTTTTCCCGAAGCTATCCATCATGACCAGGAGTACGAGGAGCTGAAGCACTACAGCGTCGTTTTTCCCGACGGCAACCCGATTGAACTGCACCGCGTGTCGATGGATTTTCCCACTCCCGATGAAGACCGCTACTGGCAGACTCTGGAAGTTCCTGCCATGTCGTGCGGCGCAGGCGAAGATGGGCAAAATTGTATCGATGGGCTTATTCGCACTCCGCGAGAGCCGATGAATATACTGTTTGTGTTCCTGCATGCGTGGGAACATTTCTGCGGAACGGGTATGCCGCTCAAGCAGGTGTTGGATATGGCTATGCTGGTCAGACGCGACTATCTGACGCTGCCTACCGAGGAAAAGCAAGAGTACGATGCGTACCTGAGCAAGCACCTCAAGTACTTCCGCCTGACGGAAGCCTGGCAACTGGTGGCATATACGGTGAACTATGTGACCGGCGTGCAGATGCCTCTGGCGGACAGTAATCCGTCCGGCAGCCAAAGGGCGCGTTGTGAAGCGTTCTTGCAGCGCGTGCTGAGCGAAGGGCAATGTCGCACAAAGGAGTACAAACTGGGTGGAACAGACCGCTACGACGAACGCGAACGCGTGAAGCAGATACCCGTGTGGCGGAGAAAAATGATGACGCTGGGTTCGCGACTGGAGAACGCACGGTTCCTGAAGCAGTACGCGCCCGCGTATGCCCGACACGTGCTGTGGGCGAACATCCGCAAGGGTGTGCGGCGGACGATAAGAAGGGAGAGAATGATAGATTATTAAACCCGGTTACGGGTTATGGGTTATGGGTTACGGGGGGTGTTAACTGATGTGCTATGTGAGAGATTATGGAAGGTTACGAAATTATATCTGAACGTCAGGAGCGGGTACTGCGGTACCTGCAGGAGCATGATATACCCTTTACGACGTACAATCATCCCGAGGGCAAAACCATCGAGGAGGCTAAACGCTGGTGGCATGCTGACGGCAGCGTGCATTGCAAGAACATATTTATGCGCAACCACAAGGGCGACCAGCACTACCTGATCTGTTTCCCGTGCGACGACGATCTGGCGATACACGACATAGAACATTGGCTGAAAGATGTGCTCGTGTCGCAAGGCTTGCGAGCACCGGGTAAATTGTCGTTCGCCTCGCCGGAGCGAATGATGCGGTATCTGGGATTGGAGCCGGGCAGCGTCAGTCCGTTCGGGCTGATTAACGATGCGGAGCACCATGTGATACTGTTTCTGGACAGCCGACTGCGTGAAGCAGAGAGCCTGTCGTTTCATCCGAATGACTGCCGCGGCACAGTGGTGATCAGTCAGGATGCTTTCCTTAAGTACCTGGATGGCGTAGGGAACAACGTGGAGTATATCGCCTTCGGCAAACTGCGCTAACCAAACCAAAAGCAATATAATCATGCGTAGAATGTTAACAATTGCACTGGCTGCGGTAATGTTGTTACCGGCTTGTGCACAATCGTCCAAACCCGTGAAGACATTAGTAACTTACTTCTCTGCCACCGGCACGACGAAGATGGCAGCTCAGCGTCTGGCTAACCAGCACAGCGCAACCCTGTGGGAGATCGAGCCCGCCCAACCGTATACGGCAGCCGACCTGGACTGGCGCAACGACCAGTCGCGTTCGTCGCTGGAGATGAAAGATCCCGACGAGCGTCCGACCATCAAGCAGTGCACGGATATAACACCGTATGACACCATATATGTGGGTTTCCCGATATGGTGGGGTATATGTCCGCGAATCATCAACTCATGGCTGGACAACAACCTGGAGCAACTGCAGTCGAAGACCCTCATCCCCTTTGCTACCAGCGGCAGCAGCGGTATAGAGGAGGCTGAAGATTATCTGAAGAAGACCTATCCGACC
Organism: Paludibacteraceae bacterium; assembly: GCA_017525455.1. Taxonomy (GTDB): domain Bacteria; phylum Bacteroidota; class Bacteroidia; order Bacteroidales; family Paludibacteraceae; genus Colicola. The sequence continues at coordinate 861 of JAFXSS010000045.1, read as the reverse complement.
CTGAACTGGCAAAAAGGTATGCTGCTCAATCGGCGGTAACCCGCAGCCGGCATCCATGCACCTGAGGTATGCGAGTGAAGTATCTGCCCATAGCATCTGCCGTATTCCTGATCGTTGCCATGACGGTTCAGTTCGTTGTGTCCTACCGGCGCAACAAGGATGATCTGGAGGAGCGCATCCACTACAAGATGGAACTGGCGCAGAAAGACTTCCTGTTTGAGGTATATGGCATGCACGATGCTACTTCTGAGATTGTACATTTCATGCCGGATTATCTCGAAAATCCCAACGACATCAACAGTCTGATGGAGATTGTGCTGTGGCGATTCTCGGATTTGTACAGTTGCTATGTGGGATTTGTGCCGGATTATTTCCCTGCGCAAGGCGAGAGTTATGCCGTATGTGCCGAGCATGTGACGAAAGACTCAATCATCAGTTACCGCTTTGAAGACCAACTCAATTATTTTGACCGCGAGTGGTACACCGGTGCCATGCAGAGTACGGATGCCGGCTACTGGAGTCAGCCCTATCGGGACGTGAGCAATGATGACTACATCTTCACTCACTCGCAAAAACTGTACGACTCCCATGACCGCGTGATAGGCGTGGCATGTGCCGATTATACGCTGGACTGGGCAAGAAAGATATTGTCCGACACCAAGCCGTATGACGATGCTGTATGCCGGTTGTACAGTTCTAACGGTACGCTGATTGTGCAGAGCTCGGAGAACGACGATTGGGAAAGAATGATTGTTTCGGAAAAAGTTCTGTCGCCTGTAGATATGCGCCTGGTGATAGCCGTGCCTAAGAGTCACCTGTGGGATGGTATGAGCAATGTGTCGATCATCACGTTCCTGGTAT
>JAFXSS010000044.1 GCA_017525455.1 Paludibacteraceae bacterium | reverse complement strand
TGTTCTTCTGCACCGCTTCGTAGATAGCGAAAAGTTTAGCCACATTATACACTACTGAACCTGTCTCGATTGGCAATGCGCCGGATGGTACCTGACGGCCGATACAAGCGTCAATCAATTGCTTCTCACCGCCTTGCGGGTACTTGACTTTCAGCGCACGTACCTCAATGCCCAGCACCTTCGATGCCAGGTTACGCATATGCTCGATGGCATCGGGTTTATTCGCCTCGATACCGATGATTGCACGGCTGACGCCAAGTGCTTTCATCACGATACGGATACCGATGATGATTTCCTCGCCGTGCTCAAGCATCAACTGATGGTCGTTGGTCAAATAGGGCTCGCACTCCACACCGTTAACAATCAGCACCTCGGCATTCTTGCCCGGAGGAGGCATCAGTTTAACGTGGGTGGGGAAACAAGCGCCACCCAGACCGACGATGCCGGCGTCCTGGATCTTCTTGATGATATCTTTCGGTTCGAGCGTGCACTCGTGGATCAAGGTTTTCGTACGGTCGATGGTCGGCAGCCATTCGTCACCCTCCACATCGATAAAGATGGCGGGTGCAGGATTACCCTGACCGTCGAGTACGTTATCAATCTTCACCACCTTGCCGCTAACCGACGAGTGAACGGGTGCGCTAACGAACCCTCCTGCCTGCGCAAGCAATGTACCTACCTGCACCTTGTCGCCTACTGCTACCACAGGCTGTGCCGGCGCACCTATGTGCTGCGACAGCAGGATAACGGCCTGCTTGGGCAGAGGAGCCTCGACGATGGGCTTGTGGGCAGAGTACGACTTGTTGTCATGCGGATGAACTCCGCCTATACAAAATGTATTCTTCATAACAATCTCCAAATTTTCTAATTTTCAAATAGCTCGCAAAGCGTTCAAATCGACGCTGTTGTTTACGCCAAATGCCCCAGCAGATTGGGGAAGATGGCTCTCGGTGTAGGCAGCGATTTGATGATTTCTGCGCACTTCGGATCGCTGACCAGCACATCCGGAGCGCCGAGTGCAACAGTACGTTGCGGAGTGAACGCACCTGGCGCAGCCTCCTTTGCGGGAGCCTCAGCTTCGGATGCCGGTACAAGGATAGCGGCTACCTGATCCATCACAGCGTCACCGCCGACCGGGCAACTCAGCCCTTGTATCGAGCCGGCTTTTACACAAGCCTCTGCCAGCGCACGGCATCCGGCAAAACCGCAACCGCCGCAATTAGCGCCCGGCAACACGGCTTGCACAAGGTCGATACGGGGATCTTCCTCCACGGCAAACTGACGAGCTACCACATACAACAGGATTGAGGCTATCAGTCCTGTCAGTCCTAAAACGAGTAGTGATAATAGTATTGACATATCTTAAGATTAATTAATTTTTCGTACCCAAAACGTAAATTGACGTTGCAACTTATCCCTGAACATCCGCAGAATGACATAGTACACTGCCACACTTAGCAGTGCTGCTGTACCTGCTTGCACCTCGCTCCAGCCGAGTTGTCCGAACACCGCCACGGCTGCCACCAGCAGCACAAACGGCAGCACATACGCCAGCAACACAGCCAGCCAACCCGCCTGTTCGCGAACAATCACTTCCACCTCATCACCGACGTTCATCGGCTCAACCATACGCGCTTCAATGCGTTTCTCGCGGCTCTCGGAAGCCATACACATCTTAGCCGCATGACATGCGGCACAAGCGCTGGTTTGCGCAATACGCACTACGGCTGTATCGCCTTCCACACGCTCGACAATCCCATTATGTCGGATACCCTCTTCCAATGCCTAGTTACGCACGCAAGTGCGCGAACAATAAATTTGCTACAAAGGTACAAAAAATAATCGACATTTGCAAACTTTTTGACGAAAAAAACGCATTTCGCGACATATTATTTGCATAAATGCAAAATTTTTCGTACCTTTGCATGCATAAACCACAAATCACCTACCGACATGAAAAAGTTCATTCTAACATTCACATGCATCTTGTATGCAACAATCTTCACCGGCTACGCGCAAAGCATCATGGAGCCTATCTTCCTATCTGACGATGCGGAATATACCACGCAAGGCTACAGAGTTAACGACGAAATCGTCAACGAAATCAAAACCTACTACGGCATTGATAACTTCGGACGCGTCAAAGACTTTGACATCCAGGACGCCATGATTTTCACCGGCATAGGCGAACTGAGCAACACTACCGACGGGTTTACGTTCGAGTTCGTTCCCAAGAGCGGCACGTACACTCACAGCACCTTTGAGACTTATGCCAAGGCACTGTGGGACAAATGTCAGAAAGCCGCTGATAACGGGCATATTGTCAACTCCACCGGGGAGAGTATCACGTTCGAACAAAGCATACGGGTGGTGGATAAGAAGCAGGATCGCAAGAAATGCGAGTTCTACTACATCAACCAAGGTGTACGCCGACGCATACAAATCATCGAACGCCAGTTCCGTGACGTTGGCATCTTTGCCGAACTATTTGTGAGCTTAGAACGCAAATAATCACATGAGAGATATAGCAAGCAGCCCCGCAATCGCGAGGCTGCTTCTATTTTGGGATATAGAGTCTAAACGGAAGACGCATTTACGTATAGCGTGCAAGGAGTTGCTCGGCATCGGTCTGCATCTGTTTAGCAAGACTCAAAGGCGCAAGTACCCGCAGTTCGGCTCCGAACGTGCGCAATTGTTGAATAAAGTCAAATGTAGGCGCTACGAAGTACTCAAAAACGATATTCTCGGGGTCGGTATGTAGCGCTGCCGCTTCAATCCTGGTCAGTTCGCGTTGTGAGTGATGCAGAGGGAGCGAACGCAGGAACAATGCCGCACGAGGCGTAGCATCGATACGTAGCAGGCACGGCTCGGCGTTGCGGAACACACCGTAATAGTCCGCAAAGAACGACTGAGGCGAGAAGCCGCGTGGTATAGTAAAATCGTTGTCAAGCATATGCATGTCAACTATCCTGTCAAGCGCATATATGCGAACCTCTTTGTCGTGTGTAGAAGCTTTTCCGACCACATACCAACGCTGCTTGAACACGCGCAGGCAGTAGGGGGATAGAAACATGTCGTAGTCGGTACTGCGTTCGAAGGAGTGGTAGGTCACCAGCAACTGTTTGCGGGAACTTATGGCGCGCATAATCGTAGTGAGATATTGCGTTCCGGCAGGGATAGGTTCGAACATCAGGTTAGCCTGCACATCCTCCGCCTCGTCAATAACCGCTTTGAACGTGAACGCCGAGATGACGTAACGTCGCATGTCGTCCCACTGATTTGTTTCGCTATCGGAATCGATGTAGTAGTAACCGGACTTGCGGTTGCAACGGATATTGATGCCGAACAGGGTGAGAATATCCTCCTTGTAACGGTGGAACTTGCGCGAGGGAAAAGTCATCTCGCCATACTCATTCACCGTTGAGTGTGCCCAACGACGATCGATATCATCCTTCGTCAGATGCCCCGAAGCGACCGTATCAACAAGCCAGATGTAGATTTTGAAAACGTGAGCGGGTGACATGAAAACATTACAATTTAGTCATTTACCATTTTAGGAATAAAGGATTAGGGCGTTTATTTGGAGGATAGCGCCAAGGCGTAAAGTTTCATCTGTCGAAGCATCGCCGAAAGACCGTTGCTACGAGTAGGCGACAGGTGCTCTTGCAGACCTATTTCGCGAATAAAATACAAGTCTGCAGCGGCTATGTCCTGAGGCGTTTGACCGCTCAGCACACGCAGTAACAGGGCTACTATACCTTTCACCAATATTGCATCACTTGTTGCCTGATACACCACCTTACCATCCTGCAACGATGCCGTGAACCATACAGCAGACTGGCAACCGTCAATCAGATTCTGCTCAGTACGTTGCTCTTCCGGAAACGGCGGCAATGATTTGCCATAATCAATGAGGAGCTGGTAGCGGTCAATCCAGTCGTCGAACATACTGAACTCCTCTATAATCTCGTCTTGTATATCGTTGATAGACATATTTATATTTAGGATATTTTATCGAGCGGAATGCGCTGCCACGTGGGGAGGTTAATTATAATTTTCACATATCAGTTCATACAACTGCTCAGCCAATTGCTCATCCTCGTCGCCGGTGAGTGGCATATCGAGCGTAGCAGGGGCATCAATAATATAGTCAGCCTGCTCATAGAACGGCGTGCGTGCCTCCAGTTGCGGCATGATAACCGACAGAATCTCTTCGGCGTTCTTGCCATGCAGCAGCGGGCGTTCGGACAGATTGGTCAGCGCCAGTCGCTCTGCCAGGTGATGCGGATGCCAGCGCAGGTAGAACGATGTGCCCAACTCCTTCAGACACTCCATGTTATCCTCCCAGCAGGGATACCCACCGCCTGTGGCATAGACAACCTTCTCGAT
>JAFXSS010000006.1 GCA_017525455.1 Paludibacteraceae bacterium | reverse complement strand
GGAGATTGATATACTTTTTTAGCGTAGGTTCTGTGTTGCTTGTTCGGTTATAACAAAGCTTGTAGCAGAGCCTCTGAACCGCAGGACAAGTAACAAAATACAGATCCTGCGCTTTTTTTCTAAAAAAATACACCCCGATTAGGGGATGTGCCCATCTCAACTGTCATATTCATAGATGAGTTTGTTCGGCAATCATATGGCAGCCGCTCGAAAACGCGAGTTTGAGCAACTATACGACACGTATAGCCGCCATATCTATGGCTTTGCCCTACGCCTGACCGGCGGGGATTCGTACCTCGCGGAGGAGATCGTGCAGGAGACCTTTGTACGCTTGTGGGAGCACTGGGACAGTCTCCGTGATCAGCAGGCGGCTCTCGGCTATCTCTTCTCTACTGCCAAGCATATCTTCCTCAACTACTGTGAGCACGACATGGTCAAGTATGTCTATGAGGAGTACGTCATGCAGCACGGCTCTGAGGCGACTACCGAACCGGAGAGCAGGCAGAACGCGCGTTCCCTCGAAGACTACCTCAAGCAAGTTGTCTCGAACATGCCTCCTATGCGGCAACGGGTCTTCACCATGAGTCGCTTCGAACACAAGACCAACAAAGAGATCGCAGCCGCCCTCCATATCAGTGAGAAAACGGTCGAGGTCCACATCACCCTCGCCCTCAAAGAACTACGAGCAAGATTAAATGATTAAAAATTCTCCTCCCGATTAGGGGATGCGACGCACTCGGCTGTCCTATAGGTAGAAAGGCAAAATTCAATGAAACAATTATTCGAGAAATATCTGGCAGGTAATGCTACCGCTGAGGAGCGGGAGAGCCTGCTGCGTCAGCTCCATGCGGACGAACAGCTCGGTGGCTGGCTTCGGGCGGACATCGAGTTTGCCGAGGGCGGCATGCCCGAACCCATACGCGAGCGTATTCTAAATAATGTTTACGCTCGTACACAGCGTCCTTTAATTTGCCGTCGTTGCTGGTCGATAGCTGCCGTCATGCTCGTCCTCTTTATCTCCGGTGCCTTAGTTTGGGCCCTCTTTGGCATCCAAAATCACCAATCACCAATCACCGATCACCAATCACCAATCATCGTCACGACGGGTATGGGCGAGCACAGCCGTGTCACCCTTCCGGACGGCACAGCCCTCACGCTCAATGCCCAGACCACTGTGCGCTATAACCTCGCTGACGGCAAACGTCAGGTCTCCATCGACGGCGAAGCTTTCTTTGAAGTGGCACGTGATCCCGAGCATCCGTTCGTGGTCAGCGCCAACGGCATGACCGTCACTTGTCTTGGAACTTCTTTCGATGTGCGTAACTATAGCGATGAGTCAAATATATCTGTGGTGCTACGTGACGGCAAGGTGCGGGTCAACGCCTGCGATGCCGACCTCACGATGGAACCCGGCAGCCGTGTGCTCATGGATCGGCAGACCCTCGCCCTCTCCAAGCATACCGTCACGCCTTCCGACTATACCGCATGGCTTAACGGAGAGATCAAGTATAACGACCAGACCCTTGAAGAGATAGCCGCCGAGCTGTCCCGCAATTATAACATTGACCTCGTCATTACCTCGGATGAACTCAAGCAGGAGCGCTTCACCGGCTACCTTGGCCGCTCATCCCTACGGAACATCCTCGATGTGCTCTGCCTTGCGTCGGACATGAGTTATCATGTGGATAATGACACAATGGTTTATATATACCCGCGCAAAAAAAGATAACAACATACGTTTAATTGCAACTAAAAACTTTTAGTATCATGAAAAAAACTTTTATTCCTTTGTTCGTTGGGTTGCTCTGTTGGACAAGCGCCCAAGCCGCAACGTTAACGTATTCCTATGATGGCGGCAAAACTGCTGCGCAAAACGGAACAGCGCTGCAAGCGGCAATCAATGCTGCTTCTGCAGGTGATGAACTCAAAGTACAAGCCGGTACCTACATCGGTAATTTCTCCATGCGAGAAGGCGTCAATGTGTCCGGTGGATGGAACGAAGGTTTCACCGCCCAGACCGACTATGCAACGGTGCTGGATGCGCAGTCCAACGGCCGTGTCCTCAACCAATCGGAAAACTATAATACGCTTACCGTTTGGAGCAATATGACCATCCAGAATGGTAGGTTTACGGCACAGCAGACGGATAAAGCTGGTGCTGGCGTGTTCCTTTGCGACAAGGGTCAGGTAAAGCATTGTCTTATTCAGAACAATCTTTTTGATGCAGCTTCAGGAGAAGCTAGTGGAGGTGGCGTGTATGAGAATGGATACACAACTTCTGTGTTGGTAGATGATTGTATTATTCGTGGCAATACTGCTTCTCATGGTGGCGGTGTACGTATATGCGGTGTGATTCAAAATTCCATTATTGAGAATAATACCACAACAATCAATGCTTGCGGAGGAGTGCAACTGCATTATGGTGGAGCAATGTACAATTGTATTATCCGTAACAATACCGGTAAGGATACTGGCGGTGTTCGTATAACAGGTGATAAAGCTTGTACAATGGCAAATTGTCTTATAATAAATAATACAGCTACGGGTTCAGTAGGTGGTCTTCAAATGGCAGGTAATTCTGCTCACATAGTTTACAACAATACCATTGTAGGGAATAATCAAAAAGGAACCGGCAATGCCAATCGTTGCGGCGTGCATTTGAATACTAGTTCAGGCCAGGCAACCAAATTTATTAATAACATAGTATGGGGAAATACTGTCAACGGGACTGCACAAGATGACCAATTGCAAATTACTGGAAATTACAATCCGTATGCTACGGCTAATTTTCTTAATAATGCAATAGTACGTCCGAATACATATGGAACAGGAACAATTCTTTTAGATAAAAGTACAAATCCAGGCTTTACGAATGCTGCCAGCGGCGACTATTCATTGTTGGAGACATCTGCACTTGTAGATAAAGGCTCTAATGCACAAGCACAAGGTTCTGTGGACCTTGCAGGAAATGCTCGTATCTCCGGTACAAATGTGGACTTGGGATGCTATGAATATCAATATCCTATAATAGTGGATAATTATGTACATTCAGACGAGGATTTGCAGGCTGCTATTGATGCTACCGCAGCAGGTGAGACCGTCTATGTGGAAGCCGGCACTTATACTGGTAACTTTACTATGAAGAATGGTGTGAACGTCAGCGGTGGTTGGAATGCTGAATTTACGGCTCAGACCGACTATGCAACCATTCTGGATGCACAGAACAGCGGCCGTGTATTAACGCAGTCCGCAGCATTCAACACACTTACTATTTGGAGCAATCTTACTATTCAGAACGGAAATGTGACGGGCACAGGCGGTGGTGTAAGC
>JAFXSS010000043.1 GCA_017525455.1 Paludibacteraceae bacterium | reverse complement strand
GGCAACAACACCCGTGCGGAATTGGAACACAATGTACCGTCGGTAGATATGAACGGGACACACAATGTACTCGTGTGCGGTGCAAACCTGGAGTATTATCTGGTGCAAAACCTGGGAACAGGTTTCGGGCCGGATGATGACTATGACCATCAGAAGCAGCGTACGAAAGTCAAAAAAGCCCTGCCAGAGATTCATGCCGATGTATATGGATTGGTAGAGATAGAACAGGGTCAGGCTGCTTTGGAAGAGATTGCCGCCGACCTGACAAGTATGACAGGCGATCCGTACGAGTATGTCGATGATAAAGGCAGTGCACAAGGTTCGTACACAAAGTCCGGATTCGTCTATCGCAGCGACAGGATACAGCCGGTAGGTCTGCTGACGCGCAATAATCAAGGCGTAAAGAACAGAAAGTTCATACAGGGCTTTATTCTGCTGGAGAACGACGAGCGATTCATATTCAGTATCAACCACTTCAAGGCCAAATCCGGCACAGGCACAGGCAAGAACGCCGATCAAGGTGACGGGCAGGGCATTTACAACTACGACCGAACGCTGGAAGCCATCAGCGTCAGGGACAATATTCCGGGTTACCAGAGTTTCTACGAAGATAACGATGTGCTGATCATGGGCGACTTGAATGCCTATGCCAAGGAAGACCCCATCCGCACGCTGACTGACGCCGATATGTATGACCTGCATCGGTACTTCCATGCGGATAGCAGTTACTCGTACGTCTATCACGGCGTAGCGGGATATCTGGATCACGCGATAGCCAACAATGCCTTGATCAAACAAGTGACAGGTTTGGCTGTTTGGCACGTCAACTCCGATGAGGCAGATGACTTCACATACGACAAGTCAAACGACTTGACCGTATTCCGCTACAGCGACCATGACCCTGTGTTGGTTGGCTTGAAACTGGACAGCACGCTATCCGTCTCCCGCCACGGAACAGATCCGATAGACAACACGCGCATCGAGATAATAGAGGGCGAGCCGTTCCTGACTAACGCAGGTGACCTGGGCGAACAACACGGGTACTACGAGATTTATGACATAACAGGTGTAAACGTACAGGGCGTGACCCGTATTGAGGAATCACCTTGCCATATCGGAACCAACCTGCCGGCGGGAATATATGTGCTGAGGATCTATTATGCAGGCAAAATTAAGGCGCTGAAGATGAGGAAATAAAATGGATTTATTTGACAGTTTGCCAATAGAAGATACAGGGCTGACAGCAGAACAAGAAATCAAAGCTCTGCGGGAGGAACTCAAAGAACAGAACTACAAGTACTATGTTCTGTCCGCTCCCACTATGTCTGACAGGGAGTTTGACGAAAAGATGCACCGGTTGCAAGAGTTGGAGGCGGCGCATCCTGAGATGTACGACCCTGAAAGTCCGACACAGAAAGTGGGGTCGGATATCCAGTCTACCAGCACTCAGCCGTCAGCCGTCAGCGATGGGTTTCCGAGAATCAGGCACAGGTATCCAATGCTTTCGCTGGCAAATACGTATTCAAGGGAAGAAGTAGAAGACTGGGTACGCAAGCTGCCAACGGGCGTGGAGATTGTTGCCGAACTGAAATATGACGGGCTGAGCATCTCGCTATGGTATGAACACGGGCAACTCGTTCACGCCGTGACGCGCGGCGATGGCACAGAAGGCGATGACGTGCTGGCGAACATAAAGACGATAGCAGCTATCCCCAAGCAGTTGACCAACGTGCCCGAACGCCTTGAGTTGCGAGGTGAGGTGCTATTGCCATGGGAACGGTTTGAGGGGCTGAACAAACAGAGGGAAGAACAGGAAGAGCCGTTGTTCGCCAATCCGAGGAACGCTGCGTCAGGCACCCTGAAATTGCAGGATAGCAAGGAAGTAGCACGGCGAGGATTGACGTGTTACCTGTACTATATGTTAGGCGAGCAGTTGCCAGGCAAGACGCATTACGAGCGATTGGAACAAGCAAGAAAGTGGGGATTTCCGGTAAGCGATGCTATCAAAGTTTGCAAAAACGTAGATGAGGTGATGGCGTTCATTGCGTATTGGGATACGGAAAGGAAGAACCTGCCTGTAGCGACAGACGGCATTGTGCTAAAGGTAAACAGCCTTGCAGAACAAGAAGAGTTAGGCTATACAGCCAAATCACCACGATGGGCAATCGCGTACAAGTTTGCAGCAGAAAGGCAGTTGACCTTGCTGAAGCAGATAACGTATCAGGTAGGCCGAACGGGCGTTGTGACACCTGTGGCGAACCTGGAGCCGGTGCAGTTGTCCGGCACGATGGTACAACGCGCCACATTGCACAATGAAGATTTTATTCGGCAGTTAGGAATACAAGAGGGCGACAGAGTATATGTAGAGAAAGGCGGTGAGATTATTCCTAAGATCGTCGGTAAAGCAGAAACCGTTCGAGATTCCGACAATTCGACATCCCAAGATATCGGAGCCTTTTCCTTCCCCAAGACCTGTCCCGAGTGCGGCACACCGCTCGTTCGCGTAGAAGGTGAGGCGGCTTGGCGTTGTCCGAACGAGGTAAGTTGCCCGCCTCAAATGAAAGGAAGGCTGGAACACTTCGTCAGCCGCAAGGCGATGAACATCGAGGGTTTGGGCAGCGAGACGATAGCCATGCTTTACGATAAAGGGTTACTACGCTCGATAGCAGATATATACTCGCTGAGACAAGAAGATCTGTCCGCACAAGAGCGATTGGGCGACAAATCGGCACAGAACATTTTGCAAGCAATAGAAGGCTCAAAACAAGTACCATGGGCGAGAGTGCTGTTTGCATTAGGAATACGGATGGTAGGCGAGACAACAGCAAAGAAGATTGCCAAACGATACCGCTCGATAGATGCGCTTCAATGGGCGAGCAAAGAGGAGTTGACGGAGATAGATGATGTAGGTGAGCAGATTGCGGAAAACATTGTAGCGTACTTTGCGGATATACGTAATTTGGAGATTATCACACGATTGCAAGCAGCCGGAGTGCAGATGGAAGATGTGAGCAATCAGCAACCAGCAGTCAGCGTTCCGCAGGTACTGGCTGGCAAGACAATCGTTATATCCGGAACATTCACAGAACACTCGCGCGAGGAGTACAAACAGATGATAGAAGACTACGGCGGAAAGAACAGCGGTTCGGTAAGCAAGAAAACGGACTTTATCCTTGCCGGCGAAAACATGGGGCCGAGTAAACTAGAGAAAGCACAGAGTCTGGGAGTAAGACTGATGAGTGAGCAGGAATTCTTGAAGGAGTTGAAAGGTGAAAATTGAAAGATGAAAGGGGAACAGTGAAATAGTATGAAAAGACTGAATCATTGGATATTTAACTACAATAAGAAGCGGCAACCGCAACGCGAAGTTGTATTTCCTAACTACAACAATGTGCGTTCGGCGGTTGTGGTGTATGAGCAAGGTTTAGATGACAAAGGTACAGGTCTGCTTGCCCAACGCATGGAAAAAGACGGGATGATAGTTGAGGTGGTAGGCTACGAGCCCAAAAAAGACTTCAATTTCTTCGGGCGGGTACGTGAAGAGGCTATGACAGCCCTACCCAACCAACGTTTTGACCTGCTGTTAGACCTAAGTACACATTACTACCTGGGAACGCAGTATATAGTGATGGCGCTGGATGCGACATTCAAAGCAGGATTGCGCTTTGCGGAAGTGGATGAGAAAGACCAACAGGGTATATTGGATATGATGGTAAACTTGCCAGAAGATGCACAACCGGAAGAAATAGCAGAGCAGGTTATACACTTTATGAAAATGATAAATCAGTAGGGTTTTGTATTTAGTCACAAATCTGCTCAAAACAAAATCAAAACTCGGAGACACATGTCATGAAACAAAAATTACAAGGATTAGGCACAGCGCTGGTAACACCGTTCACGGACAAGGGGAAAGTGGACACAGAAGCCTTGCACAGGCTATTGGACAAACAGTTGGCTGCGAAGGTGGATTTCCTGGTTGTACTGGGCACTACAGGCGAGCCGGTGACGATGACTCCACGCGAGCAACAAATGGTAAGGAAAACCATCGTTGAACATGTAGGCGGTCGAGTGCCACTGGTACTTGGTTTGGGCGGCAATTGCACGCAGGAAGTGGTAGAGCGTTTAGGTATGCGAAGTGAGGAGTTGAAACGCGATTACGCTGCTATTTTGAGCGTTTGTCCGTACTACAACAAGCCGCAGCAAGAAGGTCTGTATCGCCACTTTGCCACCATAGCAGAGACATCACCTGTGCCGGTTATTCTATACAACGTGCCGGGCAGAACGGGTGTGAATCTACTACCAGAGACGGTATTTCGTTTGGCAGCCAACTACCCGCACCATATAATAGGAGTGAAGGAAGCGTCAGGAAACATAGAACAGATACAAACGATTATCCGTGGCGTTCGCGGGAGCGAGTTTGTGGTACTATCCGGTGACGACGGGCTGGCTGCCCAACTGATGTTAAGCGGTGCACACGGCCTGATATCCGTACTATCCAACGCTCTGCCTGAGGCTGCGATGCAACTGGTGCATCATCCTTCGTTAGAGCAACAACTGGCATTGGACAAACTGATTAAAGCATTGTTCGCAGAAGGTAATCCCACAGGCATCAAGGCACTACTTTCCATACAAGACGGGATGAGCGACCGTGTACGATTGCCGCTCGTGGAAGCAAGCGAGGGATTGAAGTCTAATTTACGAAAACTACTAACGGCCTATGAAGATAGCTATATTCGGTAATGCGATGAAACGCTTCACCTTGGATGAAGTGTCGCACCTATTGGAATTCACAGCTCTACGTCAAGTAGACGTATACCTGTCACAAGAGTTACGCCAGGAGATGAATCTGCGCGATTATCATCCGTTCCCTGCAGAAGATGACGCATGGCAGGCATTTACAGAAGAGGGGAACATGATTGATTTCGCCCTATCCATCGGTGGTGACGGTACTTTTCTGACCACAGCATCCATCATCGGCAACAAAAACATCCCCATTGTAGGTGTGAACTGCGGGCATTTGGGTTTTCTGGCCGAGGTACAGACGAATCAGGTGGACTTGATAATGGATCAACTGATACAAGGGCGTTATACGATAGAACAACGCTCGTTGTTAGCAGTGGAAGGCGAAGGCGGGCATCTATCCTCGCCATTTGCACTAAACGAGGTGGCTGTGATGAAATCCGGGCTGTCATCGATGATTGAGATTGAAGCCTATGTCAACGGCGAACACTTGCATACGTACGAGGCTGACGGCTTGGTAATATCCACCCCGACCGGTTCAACAGCATATAACCTGAGTGTAGGCGGTCCGCTGATGGAACCTCACGTGAAAGCAATCATCCTTGCACCTATAGCAACCCACAGGCTATCCGTCCGACCATTGGTTATTCCCGACGAATGGACTATAGATCTGAAAGTTCGCAGCCGCAACGGAAACTATCTGATTTCGGTAGACGGCCGCAGCCAGTCGCTTCTGAACGAAGTGGAATTGCACATACAGAAAGCACCCTATACGACCAAGGTAGTACAATTGGAGGAACATTCGTTTATACAGGCGTTGAAGGACAAACTCCAATGGGGCAAATGACGCGTTCGGCAAATAGCGCTTACAGATGTTGCGCTGCGACATAAAGCGCGCCATTGCTTCCGCTCTCCGATAAAAAACACGTGCATATTTTTTATCGGTATTGTTAACAAACCTGCTCGAAACAAATAGACAAACAAAACGATACAATAAAATTATGCGAATAATATACATGGGAACGCCGGAGTTTGCGGTAGCACCGCTGAAAGCTCTGGTAGAAGGCGGATACAATATAGTGGCAGTAGTGACTATGCCCGACAAACCGGCCGGTCGCGGGCATCATGTACAATACTCGGCTGTAAAAGAATATGCACTTTCCGTTGGTTTGCCGGTGTTGCAGCCAGAGAAGTTGAAAGATGAGGCGTTTGTGGAGGAACTAAGGAGTTACCAAGCAGATTCGCAGATAGTAGTGGCCTTCCGGATGTTGCCGGAAGTTGTTTGGGCTATGCCGCGTTTAGGCACATTCAACCTGCACGCTTCACTGCTACCGCAATACAGAGGTGCTGCTCCCATCAATTGGGCTGTGATCAACGGTGACAAAGAGACCGGCGTTACAACGTTTATGCTCAAGCATGAGATAGATACCGGAAATATTATATTGCAGGAACGAATACCTATTGGCGAAGATGAGAATGTAGGCTCGGTTCACGACCGGCTGATGGAACTCGGCACAAGACTCGTGCTGAAAACTGTGGATTTGATAGCCGAGTCCGACGCGAAAGGCACACCTCTACCTACCACGCCTCAAGATACCATCGCTGCAGAAGATTTGCGGCCGGCTCCGAAGATATTCAAAGAGACGTGTCAGATTGATACAACAAAAACAGTAGAAGAGGTTCACAATTTTGTTCGCGGTTTGAGTCCCTACCCATCTGCATGGTGTAACCTGACGATAGGCGGGACGATGTATGAGAATGTCAAGGTTTTTGCCACGCAGAAAGGATCAGGTGCCATCAGCCTGCAATGTGCAGACGGAGAGATTAGTCTGACCGAATTGCAATTGCCTGGGAAGAAAAGAATGAACGCCAAAGACTTGCTGAATGGACTACAGAACGCTCATAGATAAATACTACTCCGGCCAAGAGGAGTTGAAAGCATTACTGCTTCACCACTCGCGTCAAGTGGCAGACAAAGCATTGGAACTTTGCGCTGCACATCCGGAGTGGCAGGCGGATACAGCATTTGTAGAAGAGGCAGCCATGCTACATGACATTGGTATCATCCGGTGTAATGCGCCGTCCATCCACTGCCACGGGACAGAACCGTATATTTGTCACGGTCACATAGGCGCAGAGATGTTGCGTCACGAGGGGTTTGCCCGTCATGCGCGCGTAGCTGAGCGGCATACCGGTAGCGGGCTTAGTCGTGAGCAAATCCTGCAAGAAGGACTGCCATTGCCGGCTGAAGATTACGTGCCGGAAACAATCGAGGAAAAAGTGATTTGCTACGCTGACAAATTCTTCTCGAAATCACACCCAGAACGCATCGCCAGCAGTGAGCATATCAGAGAAAAGATGGCAGAGTTCGGTCATGGTTCACTTGAGCGATGGGAACAACTGGAAAAACAGATGACAACATAATCATAATACTACATATTCATATGAAACGACATACATTTTTTTACTTGCTGCTAACTCTGCTGATGAGTTATGCTGTTGATGTCAGCGCTTCGCGTATTGACACCATAGCCTTTCGCGGTGATTCGTCTCACATTCTCCAACGAATGTGCGTTTACACGCCCGACGGCTACCATGCCGATTCGAGCACCACATATCCGCTAGTGTACCTGTTGCACGGCATCCATGGCAATCACTATTCCTGGCTGCGCGACGGGCATATTCGTCCGACTTTGGACAGCATGATTGGCAATGGGCTGGTGCGTCCGATGGTAGTGGTTTTTCCGTACTGCCAACGATTTGACACGAGTAATGTTGACGAACCGCGGTCGCTTGTACACTGTCTGTTTCACTACGGTTCAATCCTAAGAGGAGACTTTGAGAAGACATTCTTTGAGATTGATGATTATGTTCAGAGCCACTACAATGTTGACACAGCGCGCACGCAGCGCGCTGTAGCCGGACTGAGTTGCGGTGCACGACAAGCAGCAGTGATAGCCAAATCGGGAAGATACGACATAGTAGGACTGTTCTGCCCGGTTATACACAGACGGCAACGTCCTGACTCGGAAATAGAACCTGCACACTACTGGATTGGCGTAACAGAAGGTGATGTATTTCTGTACAAAGGCCGACGATTCAGTCTGGCTTGTGAGAAGCGAGGCATACCTGTCACACTCTACCAGGACAAAGGTTCACACAACTGGAAAGCCTGGCGACGGATGCTGGATATCTTTTTAGAAACATTTTTTGCTCCTGCCGATAACAAGCAGCAGCCCGTCCAACAACAATAATCTGTTGCAAATAAGTATTTTTACCCGTGCCGCAAAATTGTGGCACGGCTTTTGTTTATGTAAAAACGGGAGCACTGCTCCTTATGAGAAGCACAATATCTGCTACAGAATAATCAAAAACATTATATAACAATGACTAACACTGTTGACATTCGCGAGTTGCAAGAGCGCATAGAGCGTGAGAGCTCGTTTGTAGATGCTCTGACGATGGGCATGAATCAGGTAATCGTTGGCCAAAAGCACCTGGTAGAGAGTCTGCTGATTGGTCTGCTTTCTGACGGTCACATCCTATTAGAGGGTGTTCCCGGCTTGGCAAAGACACTGGCCATCCGTACACTGGCCGACCTTATCAAGGCTAATTTCAGCCGTATCCAATTCACTCCGGATTTGTTGCCGGCAGACGTTATCGGCACACAAATTTATTCGCAAAAATCCGAGGAGTTCTCGGTTAAACGCGGTCCGATATTCGCCAACTTTGTATTGGCAGATGAGATTAACCGTGCACCGGCCAAAGTACAATCAGCCTTGCTTGAGGCTATGCAGGAGCGCCAGATTACGATTGGAGAGAAAACATTCAAACTGGATGAACCGTTCCTTGTACTGGCTACGCAGAACCCGATTGAGCAAGAGGGCACCTATCCTCTGCCCGAGGCACAAACCGACCGATTCATGTTGAAAGTAGTAATCGGCTATCCGCTGCCGGAAGAGGAGCGTCAGATTATACGGCAGAACATCACAGGTGAGAAGAAAGTTATCACCCCTATCCTATCAACTGAGGATATTAAGAAAGCCCGCGAGGTAGTACGTCAGGTTTATCTGGACGAGAAGATTGAGCGGTATATCGTGGACATAGTATTTGCCACCCGTGAGCCGGAGAAGTACGGTTTGGATAACCTGAAGCAGATGATTGCATTTGGCGGTAGTCCGCGTGCAAGTATCAATCTGGCATTGGCAGCACGTGCTTACGCGTTCATCCATCGCCGCGGATATGTAATTCCTGAAGACGTGCGCGCGGTATGTTATGATGTATTACGTCACCGTATCGGTCTGACTTATGAGGCTGAGGCCAACAACATGACTACAGAGGACGTGATTACGGAAGTGTTGAACGCAGTTCAGGTTCCCTAATTTGTTTTGCTTTTTCTTGGCATCTTTGGCTTTTTTGTTCGGTCACTATGGTCACCATAGCTCCCTCACAAGAAAAAACCAAATCTGCTCAATAAAAATTCAAAACAAGAAACACTTATTAGTCGATCACTCAAATGACTAGTGAAGAGTTAATAAAGAAAGTCCGGAAGATAGAGATCAAGACCCGCGCTCTATCGCACAACATCTTTGCCGGAGAGTATCACAGCCAGTTCAAAGGCCGCGGTATGGCATTCAGCGAGGTACGCGAGTACCAGCCGGGGGATGATGTGCGGTCGATTGACTGGAACGTAACAGCCCGTATGGGCAAGCCGTATATCAAGGTATTTGAGGAAGAGCGTGAACTGACAGTGATGCTACTGGTGGATGTGTCCGGAAGCCGGAACTTTGGCACAATGTCGCAGTACAAACGCGACACTATAGCCGAAGTGGCTGCTACACTTGCGTTCTCAACTATTGAAAACAACGACAAGGTAGGATGCATATTCTTCTCTGACAAGATAGAAAAAGTCATCCCGGTAAAGAAGGGCAAGAGCCACGTGCTACACATTATCCGTGAACTGCTGGACTTTGAGCCCGAATCACGCGGAACAGATATAGCATCAGCAGTGCAGTTCTTTGCCAATGCCCAAAAGCGCCATGCTACAGCATTTCTCATATCTGACATGGTAGGCGTAGGCGGACAAATAGTGACGGAGGGTAAGAAGAAAGGACGGCTGACAATTGAACAGCCGCTGATGATTGCATCATCAAAGCATGACATGAATGTCATTCAGGTGTACGACCGTCGCGATGCCGAACTGCCGGATGTAGGACTACTGAAACTCAATGATGCCGAAACGGGCGAACGCATATGGGTAAACACATCCAGTGCTGATATACGCAAAGCGTACAACGATACTTGGGTGAAGCAACAGTCTGCCCTGCAAGACGTATTCGTTCGCACAGGAGTGAATGCGGTAGCGATGCAAACCGACGAAGATTATGTGCGCACGCTCATGCGACTGTTTAAGATGTAGAACGCTGACACTAAAAGATAAAAGACCGCAGTTAAAAACTGCTCAAAGAAAAAAGAGATAATGCTTTTAAGTATTCTATTATCCATAGTAATCACCACATCGCTTGATTCGACGCTACTGACTCTGGGTGACCAGACAAAGTTACAGATTAAAGCCGACTGCGACAGAGATGAATACGTCACCTACCCCAAGTTCGGAAAAGAACTGACAGAGGGAGTGGAAATCGTCCGTCAGAGTGCTATAGATTCGGTTATTGACAAGGAAGGTAAGCACTACAAACAGGAGTTAGTCATTACTTCGTTTCAAGACTCGCTGTTCTTCATCGAGCCTCTGGCTTTTGCTTCCGGCAATGACACAACCTATAGCGAAGGGATAACTCTGAACTTTGTTCAGCCGTTTATGCTCGATTCCACCAACAATATCACCGATATTCGCTCTATCCAAAAGGCACCCATCTGGTGGTGGGGATATATCCGTTGGATACTCGGTATATTGCTTCTGGTCGGCATAGGTGTACTGGTGTGGTGGCTACTTGGCAAAGTAGGCAACTACAATGGCAAGTTCATTCCGCTCATTAAGCCGGAGCCCGAACGCCCGGCAGAGGAGGTAGCATTGGAGGCTTTGGATCGCATACGCGAAGAGAAGATCTGGACACAAGGTCAAACTAAGCAATACCACACCGAACTGACGGATGTACTACGTACGTATATAGCCAAACGGTTTGGCGTAGCATCGACGGAAAAAACATCCGACGAGACTTTGCAGGCGATGAAACCTATCCTGAAAGAACAACGCGAGTTACACGCCTCACTAACCAAGGTGCTTCGACTCGCCGATCTGGTCAAGTTCGCCAAATGGCAAGCCACGCCTGATGAGAACGAACAAGCCCTGCATATAGCATACGAGTTTGTCAATGAGACCAAGCCTGTATCCGTTG
The DNA here is from genome assembly GCA_017525455.1 of Paludibacteraceae bacterium. Classification (GTDB taxonomy): domain Bacteria; phylum Bacteroidota; class Bacteroidia; order Bacteroidales; family Paludibacteraceae; genus Colicola. The sequence goes on along the minus strand of JAFXSS010000043.1, from coordinate 33,163 downwards.
AGCCCAAAGAAGATAACAATCAACCTGTAAATGATTAAGTAATACATGTTTTCACAACCTGCATATTTATTCCTATTACTCCTGCTCATTCCGATGATAGGCTGGTACGTATGGCGGATGCACAATGCTGAAGCCTCATTACGAGTATCCAGCACCTCATCGCTACGCAAATATGCACTCCCTGCGTGGGTTCGTCATGTACCATTCGCATTGCGTGTAATTGCTGTTGTATTGCTGTCGATAGCCTTAGCGCGGCCACAACTCACCAACCGCTGGCAATCGGAGAGCACGGAAGGTATAGATATCATGATGGCGCTGGATATATCCGGCACTATGCTGGCTGAAGATCTTCGGCCTAACCGTTTGGAAGCAGCCAAGAGCGTCGGCTCAGACTTTATCCTGGCTCGTCCAAACGATCAGATAGGTCTTGTAGTATTCGCCGGTGAGAGTTTTACACAATGTCCGCTTACTGTTGACCACACGGCACTGGTTAACCTATTCCAGTCTGTGGAGTTCGGTATGATTGACGATGGTACTGCTATCGGCTTAGGCTTGGCTAACTGCGTCAATCGAATGAAAGATTCGAAGACGAAATCGAAGGTGATTATTCTGCTGACCGATGGATCGAACAACGCCGGCGATATTGACCCGCAAACTGCTGCAGAGATTGCCAAGACATTCGGTATACGCGTGTATGCCGTTGGCGTAGGTTCGTACGGTCAGGCGCGTGTACCTGTGCAGACGCCCATGGGTATGCAATATATGATGATGGATTCGCAGTTCGACGAGACTACACTCAAGAACATTGCCTCCATTACCGGAGGTGCCTATTTCCGCGCTACGGACAACAACTCGCTACGGAACATCTACGAGCAGATTGACCAACTGGAAAAGACCAAACTTCGTGTTCGGGAATACTCAAAGCGCATTGAGAATTTTGCACCGTATCTGTTGGCAGCACTACTACTGTTGATTGCAGAGATTATGGTTCGCTATTTCGGTCTGCGTACCATCAGCAACTAAATGACAAAATAGTAAATGACTAAATCGTAATTGACTTTATGTTTAGATTTGCTAATATCGAAATACTTTGGCTACTGTTGCTTATACCGGCAATGGTGGTAGCACATATACTACTCAGCCGCAAGAAGCGTCGTCAGGCTCGCGAGTTCGGTGATCCGGCACTTGTCAGTTCGCTTATGCCTAATGCTGCTCCCGGACGTATACACATCAAGTTCAGCATTCTTATGCTGGCTCTGACATGTCTCATCATCGCTGCCGCCCGACCGCAATACGGGCAATCCGAGCGGATGGAGAAACGTCAGGGCATAGAAGTGATGATTGCTCTGGACATTTCCAATTCCATGCTTGCTGAGGATGTTGCGCCTTCACGTCTTGACCGCGCCAAACAGATGCTCAGCAAACTTATCGACAACATGTCTGACGACAAAGTTGGTTTGGTAGTGTTTGCCGGTGAGGCATACACGCAACTGCCCATCACTGCGGATTATGTATCGGCCAAGATGTTTCTGCAGCACATTACTCCTGCGCTCATCCAGACGCAAGGAACAGCCATTGGAGCGGCTATCAACACGTCTATCCGAGGCTTTGGCGGGGAAGAAGGTAAAGCATCACGGGCGATTATCCTGATTACAGATGGCGAGAACCACGAGAAAGGTGCAGTAGAGGCTGCTCAGAAAGCCGCCGAACTCGGCATGCATGTGTATGTCATAGGCATTGGCAAACCAGAAGGCAGTCCTATACCTATTGCCGGCACAGGTGAGTTCCGCAAGGATAGACAAGGCAATGTTGTCATCACTCATCTGAACGAAGATATGTGCCGTGAGATTGCACAGGCAGGCAAAGGATTCTATACTCGCTGCGACAACACCAACACCGCTTACCGCGCTTTGGAGCAAGAACTCGACAAACTGGCTAAGCAGGAGATTGAAACAACCACGTTCACCGACTACAACGAGCAATATCAGTCGTTTGCCATTCTGGCATTGCTGCTATTGGTGGTTGAATTCTTCATCTTCCCGCGCAAGAACAAAGTTGTCACACGCTGGAACATATTCCGCACTCCCGCTACAGTAGCCTTGCTGCTCGCAATCAGCATGCCGGCTTTTGCGCAAAAGGAAGCACCGGATATCCGCAAAGGCAACCGCCAATACAACGACTCCAACTATGTGGACGCCGAACTTCATTACAAGCGTGCATTGGAGAAAAACGACCAATCGATACCGGCTAACTACAATATCGGTTGCGCATACTTCCGCGAGCAGAAATATCAGGAAGCCGCTGAAGCATTTGAGCAGACAGCCAAGATCATTGACAAGGAAAGTGAACCGGAACAGGCTGCCGATACGTATCACAATCTCGGAAACTCCTATTTCGGGATGGGGCAATTCGATAAAGCAATTGAAGCATACAAGCAGTCGCTTCGCTTGCGGCCAAAAGACGATAACACCCGCTACAACCTGGTGAAAGCTATGCAGATGAAGCAGCAGCAAGAGCAACAACAGCAAAATCAGCAGCAACAACAAGAACAGGAACAACAGCAACAGGAGCAACAACAGCAAGAACAAGAACAGGAGCAACAACAGCAAGAACAAGAACAGGAGCAACAACAGCAAGAACAACAAGCTCAGCAGCAGCCTACCGAAGAGCAGGAGGGTATGGATAAGGAGACTGCCGAGCAAATTTTGCAAGCCCTGGAGCAAGACGAACAAGAGTCGCAAGAGAAAGCACAAAAGCCACAAGGCAAGAAACGTAAACTCGAAAACGACTGGTAGCAGAGACCATCCTAGACAATACCCGATAGTATGAAGAGATTATCAATTATATTTTTCGCCATGTGCCTGTACTCCATTTTGGGTATAGGCATGTTGCGTGCAGAAGACGTACAGTTTCGTGCTCAGGCACCGGCTCAGGTGATTGTAGGGCGACCATTCCAGTTCACCTATACTGTCAACCAGCGAGCCAGAGATCTGCGGGCACCCGAGTTCAACAATTTTGATTACATAGCGGGGCCCTACACCTCACAATCGTCATCTACATCGTTCGTCAACGGCAGACGAACATCATCGTTCACCATGACGTTTACTTACACCCTGATGGCGCAAAAAGAGGGCACCTTCAGTATCCCTCCCGCTACTATCAACGTTGGTGGCGAGCACTACACCTCCAACGGCGTGAAGATAACCGTTCTGCCTGAAGACCAGCCTCAGCAAACGGGAAGCGGTCAGCAACCAACAGCCAGCAATCAGCGGTCTGCCACCGGTGGACAGCAATCGGCAACCAACGGTCCGGAGCAGGGCAACATCTTCGTTCGCACGCTGGTTAGCAAGACCAAAGTGTATGAACAGGAAGCTGTGCTGCTCTCGTACAAAGTGTATGTAGCCGGTGTTGACCTTAAGCAATTCACCAACAATACTACGCTGCCCGATTTTACATCTTTCCTGCAGCAGAAGATTGACCTGCAAGACGTTCAGCTGGAACTCGAGAATTACAATGGCCGCAATTATCAGACTGCTACCATCTACTCCACGCTACTCTATCCGCAGAAGTCCGGTGATATAACCATAGAACCTGCCACATTTGAGGCAGTACTTCTTGTTCCTAATCAGGCACGTTCACGCAGTATCTTCGACGATTTCTTCAACTCCTACACTACTGCCACACGGTCGTTACGCGCCCCTGGCACCACTATCCACGTTACACCGCTGCCTGCAGGCAAACCGGTTTCGTATGCCGGTGGCGTAGGTAAGTTCACTATGGACGCCAAACTATCTGCCACGGATGTCAAGGCCAATGAGGCTATTACTCTGACATTGACTATTCGCGGTGCGGGCAACATGAAACTGCTAAAAACGCCATCCGTGGATTGGCCTGAAGGATTTGAGCAATACGACCCGAAGGTTACCAACAACTTCAAGACATCCACAGGTGGTATGTCAGGCACGCGTACGATTGAGTATCTGGCTATCCCCCGTGCTCCCGGCGATTATATCCTACCCCCTGTGCAGTTTGGCTACTTTGATACCGAGAAAGGACAATACCAAGTGCTAACTACACCAGAATATACGCTTCACATTGCCCGCGGTGCAGGCGACCAGTCGGCAACAGGCGTCCAGCAATCAACTGTCAGCTATGTCAACAAGGAGGATATTCGCGAACTGGGTTCAGATATCCGTTATATATCCGCTGCGAACTTTGCTCCATCGAGCGAGAAAGAGGTGCTACGTATAGGTTTCGGCTCGTGGCAGATGTGGCTGCTATACGGCTGTCCTCTGACTTTGGCGCTACTGTTGTTCGTAATTTTCCGCAAGCGCATTCGCGAAAACGCCGACCTTACCCGCGTGCGCAAACGTCAGGCTAACAGCGTTGCCCGCAAGCGACTGAAGCAAGCCAAGAAACTTATGGGCGAGGCACAACACAAGGAGCAGTTCTTCGAGGAGATAGAGCGCGCGTCACTGCAGTACCTGAGCGACCGCCTGTCCATCCCGACGGCTGATCTGAATAAAGATACAATTACCGCTACACTGCGCAGCAAGGCAATCGACGAGAGCCTGATAGAGCGCACCAACAATGTGCTATCAGATGCAGCATTTGCCCGTTACGCTCCTGCTATGGGTATAACTCCCGAGCAGTTGTACAAGCAAACAGAAAGTTTAATCAACGATTTGGAAGATTGCAAGTTATGAGACGAATAATCAATCTGTGTATAATAGGTCTGCTGGTTACAACAGCCGGTTTTGCCCAATCCCCCACTGAGCTTTGGGCTAATGCCAATCAAGCATATAGCGAAGGTCGTTATGCCGACGCTGCTGCTGACTATAATGCCATCATTGAAGCAGCCCCAGTCATCACGCGTGCTTACGCTCCTGTGTACTATAATTTGGGGAATGCTCACTTCAAGCAAGGCGAACTATCGCAAGCCATACTTGCCTACGAACGCTGCCTGAGGCTCAAGCCTACCGACAAGAACGCCAGTTACAACCTGCGGTTTGCGCAGACGCAAATCATCGACAACATAGGTGACACTCAGGTATTTTTCCTGCGCGAATGGCTAACCACCCTGCGCAATATGTTGCCGATGTCGGTATGGATGTGGAGTTCTATTATCCTGTTCTGTCTGACGCTTGTTTGCTTACTCTTGTTCGCTTTCTCGCGTTCTATTGGCATACGTAAGGCCGGATTCTACATCAGTATCATATGTCTGTTGTGCTCCGGCGTGGCATTTGCCAACGCGGCCTCGTTGCACCACCGTGACAGTGTACGTGCCGATGCAATCATCACCCGGGGAATAGTAAACGCCAAAGCTTCACCCGACCGTTCCGGTACCGAACTATTCACTCTGCATGAGGGAACAAAGGTTACCATCCACGAAGTACTCGGCGGGTATGCGAACATTGAAGTAGGCAATTATAATGGCTGGGTTCCCACCAATACACTTGAAAGAATCTAAACCGACGACTTGACAACTAAAATGACAAGTAATGATCGGATTATTTAACGACAACTTTCCACCCGTTTTGGACGGTGTGGCACTAACCGTACAAAATTACGCCTATTGGCTACACAAGAAATGACACGATGTGTCTGTAATCACACCCTATGCTCCGGGATCAGGACAGGTAATCAAGCAGGCTCCTTATCCCGTTTACAGGTTCACCTCCATCCCTATCCCTTTCAGACCGCCATACCGGTTCGGGTTGCCATATTTCTCCCCCATCTTCCTTCAAGAATGGCGGAATATGCGTTTTGACCTTGTTCACGCTCACTGCCCGTTCACCACGGCGGATCTTGCGCGCTCCGCAGCCAAGTCACAGCATATACCATTGGTAGCCACGTTTCACTCGAAGTACCGTCAGGACTTTGAGCACAACGTACCGAACAAGGATGTGGTGGATATGATGGTCAAGCGCGTTATCCGGTTCTACGAGAAAGCCGATGAAGTCTGGATTCCCCAAGCGGCTGTAGAACCTACCTTGCGCGAATACGGCTATAAGGGCGCGGTAACTGTAGTGGAGAACGGCAACGACTTCTCCACACCTGTTGAAGAGATTGAGGCGTTGCGCAACGATATGCGTGAGGAGTTGGGACTACTGCCCAACGAAACGATGCTGCTGTTTGTCGGGCAACATATATGGGAGAAGAACATAGGTTTTATACTTGACGCATTGGCGCTTATCAAGGACAAGCCTTTCCACCTCTATATGGTCGGCACCGGTTATGCCGTGCATGACATTCGCGACAAGATCAAGGAACTCGGATTGTCGCAAAACGTAACCATGTTGGGCAATATCCACGATCGCGAACGCCTGAAGGCAATCGATGCAGCAGCCGACCTGTTTCTGTTCCCCTCGCTATACGACAATGCTCCGCTGGTGGTTCGAGAAGCGGCTGCCATGCACACTCCGTCGCTGATGCTGCAGGAGTCAACAGCCGCTGAAGTAATACAACCGGATATCAATGGATTCCTCACCGCCAACGACAAACATGCATACGCGGCACGTATATGTCACTTGATGGAACACCCCGAGTTACTGCAAGCGGCTGGCAAAAAGGCCTCCAACACCATTGCTCGCTCGTGGGAAGATGTGATAGATGAAGTTATTCTACGCTATCGCGACATACAAGAATCGTACAAAATCAAACACGGCAAATGATAGTAATGGTATTACTGATGCTCCTGCAGACAGCAATGCTTGTGCTGGGTCAGGTAGCGCTGAAACTCGCAATGCGCGATATGCCCGAGTGGCAATGGTCGTGGTCGTATATATGGAATGAGGTGATACTCAACTTTTGGATGATAGTTGCCATCATTCTGCTGATTGCTGCCAACCTGTTCTGGTTCTGGCTGCTCAATAAATATCCGTTCTCACAAATCTACCCGCTTACGAGCCTTGGATTTATATTCGGAATGTTCTCCGGAATGCTGATATTTCATGAGCAGGTAGGTTATCTGCAATGGATTGGTGTTATATTGGTTATGGTAGGTTGCTATTGCATTGCAAAAGTTTAAGTTATACATACTGTCCTTATTGCTTGGCGTATTTGTAACAGCAAGTGCGCAGGAAAAGATAACCTCACTTGCAGGCGTAGTAGTCGACGCGGATACGGGAGAGCCTTTGCCATTCGTGCAACTATACTTTATCAAACCTTCCAGCCAAGGCTCCATCAACACGCGTTACGGCACGACATCTGACATGGATGGTAATTTCGAAATCAGCAACCCGGAAGGCTACACGACCATTAACTTCCAGATGATAGGTTACAAGACAGAGATGTACACTCTGCGTCAGGGGCAGCAACGCAAGAACATCAAGATCAAACTCAAACCTGACGTATACAACTTGCAGGATATTGTCGTAACGCCCAAACATCGCAAGCAAGAGTACAGGCGCAAGGGCAATCCTGCAGTGGAACTGATTAAGAACGTGATTGCCCACAAGGATTCGCTAACCCCTCGCACACGCGAGCAATACACGGCATCTACGTATCACCGGCAATCGTTCGCTCTGGACAACTTCAAGCCCAACTTCAACAGAGGTTTCTGGAAAGAAGTTGATTTCATCCGCAAATATATTGACACTACCGGCACCTATCCCGCTCTTACCGTGTCAATCCGCGAAAATCTGGGGCATGAATACTACCAGAAAAAACCTCACCGAGAGAAAGAGAGCATTGACAAGAAACGCTTCTTCGGTTTGGAATCGCTGATGTCCACCCAAACGATGGAAAAGCAACTGCAAGCCATATTCAAGGATGTGGACATCAATCAGGATAACATGAATATCCTGTTCAACCGGTTTGTATCACCGCTATCTTCCACTCTGGCAGTGGCGTACTACCAATACTACATTATGGACACCATTCAGGTGGACGGAGTGTCGTGTATCGATCTGGCTTTCGTTCCGGTCAACTCGGAGTCATATTCGTTTACCGGACACTTGTATATTGTCAACGACTCGACCTACAAGATTAAGAAATATGCAATCAATATCCCTCCGCACATCAATCTGAACTTTGTAAGCGACTATTCGGTAGCGCACGAGTACAAGCAGTTGCCTGACGGATTATGGGTTCCCGACAGAACGTACACATATTGCAAGTTCTATCTGACGGACAGAAAGCGAACCTTGCTGGCGAGGCAAACGAAGATCTATACCGATTTTGATTTTGACACCCCAATTGCCAAGGAGGTTTATTCGCCGTTCTACGGGCTGACAGACAGTGTCAAGCCGGCAGACTCGACCTCTATCCGCGAAGACTTTAAGTATTGGGACGAACATCGCCCCGAGCCTCTTTCGTTCTACGAGTCGTCGGTTATGGATCTGGTAGACGAGTTCAAGAACACGCCCAAGTTCAATGCGCTGCTGATGGCCGTAGATGCACTTACAACGGAGTTTGTAGCTACTGTTCCATCTACGCGTTGGGGTGAATCGAAATGGGATTTCGGACCGATATACAACACTATCTCATGGAATATGCTGGAAGGTGTGCGTCTGCGTGTCGGCGGTACAACTACAGCCAATCTGCATCCGCAATTCTTCCTATCCACCTACGCTGCCTACGGCTTTGGCGACAAGCGACCGAAAGGCGACCTGACACTCATGTACTCGTTCAACAAGAAGCGCTACCATCAGTATGAGCCGCTACGCGACTATCTGGCTCTGTCACTTAACTACGACGTGCAAGAGCCCGGACAACAGTTCAGCGTATTGGAGCGTGACAACCTGCTGATGTCTATTCCGACGAGCAAGATCGTAATGAAGAACTTCCAATACGTTGCCCGCGGCAGACTGTTGTACTACAAAGAATTTCCTATCCAGCTAACCACCAAGCTCAACTTCGACTACGAATATAACGAGGCTGCCGGAGCGATGACCTACGACCGAATAACAGGCTACGACACATTGGGTGTCATCAGCGGCACACAACGCATCAAGGCGTATCATAATTATGAGTTCGGTGCAGAGTTGCGCTATTCGCCCGGCGCAGATTTTCCAATCAACCGAGTAGGCGTTGAGACACCGTTCACACTGGAGCAAGATGCACCGGTCATCAGTATACGTCATACGATTGGTTACCTGGACGACAGATCTACCGGTGGGCAGGGATTCTTCTACAATGCAACCCAACTCACTGCCGAGAAGCGGTTTTGGTTCTCGAGTTTCGGACATCTGGACGCCCGCATTCAGACCGGCATGGTGTGGAACAAAGTTCCGTTCACCAAACTCTATTCGCCAACAACATCCACATCTATCTTCCTCGGCAAGAATGCATTCAACCTGATGCAACCGATGGAGTTTATCATGGATGAATATGTTGCTCTGTATGCAACCTACTTCTTCAAGGGCTGGATCCTCAACCGCATACCGGGCATCAACCGGCTCAAGTTGCGTGGTGTGATATCCTTCTCGGGCATCTATGGCGGACTGACCGACAAGAACAATCCCTATCTGGCGGGCAACGAGGGATTGTACAAGTTCCCTGACTCCTCCACATTTGATACCAACGGCGAATATATATCGGGCTACACCTCATCTCCTATCGGCAAATTGCCATACATGGAGTTTACCGCAGGATTTGAAAATATACTCAAGTTCATCCGCATTGATTACGTTCGCCGCATCACATACAACGACTACGTGCTGCCCAACGGTAATCGACGCAAGATTGGTGCTTGGGGAAGAAACGGAGTGAAGATAACTGTACGGTTTGCACTATGATTTCTGCTTTTGTTACCAATATGAGATACAAGTTCATGCTATTCGTTTTGATTCCTATGGCACTATGGGCACAATCGGCTGTTACGCCGCTCAGCGTAACCGGTCAGCAACTCAAGGCGTGGGACACAGAGGTCAATCTGGATACCATTGATCAGGAGAAATTGCCACGGCGTGTAACTGCCGGTTTGATTGCCACAGCAAATATCAGCAACTTCATCATATATCAAAACAGAAACTACTTCTCGTCCTATATGAAAGTAGGTGCTGACCTTGGCGGGTTTGTTGACTTTACGGTCACCAAGCACTTCGCCATCCAGGGACGCTTGATGCTGACTGCTGAACAGAACCGATTTGAGGACACTAATGAAGCCAACTTGTTGTGGGCATTCGGAGTAGAGATACCCGTACTTTTTCTGGCTCGGTTTGGCAATCTGGAGAAGGGATATCTCTCTGTAGGCGGCGGCCCGTTCACACACTTCAATTACGCCTCGAATATCGGCAAGAAGGGAGCCGAGCTCTATTCGCTAAGTGATAACCACTCCGGCCTTGGAGCGTCCATCAGTTATGAGTTCCCGATAGGCATACAGGTCGTAGCCAACTATTTTGTCAGCTTGACGGATATCGTATCGTTTCACAAGCAGAGTGTAGCCACCAACTCGGTGCAAGGTATCTATCCGCAACGTATCGAACTGGGAATTGCTTACCGCTGGCGCAATGCCAAACAATCTTCGTCCGTTAGCAAATAGTAACGCTTCACACACTAAATACTAAAACTCCACATTGATTACACGATGGATACTTTGTCAATTCTATTTCTCGCTATCGGTTTGGCTATGGACTGCTTTGCCGTATCCATTGCTCAAGGCATACAAGGCACTAAGTTTCGTGCAGCCCTGCTGATGGCTGTACTATTCGGAGTGTTTCAGGGCGGTATGCCGCTGATAGCGTATTATGCAGGTTCGGTGTTTGCAGAGTTCTTTACCCGCTGGAGCCACTGGATAGCCTTGGTTCTACTGACAACTATCGGCGGTAAAATGCTGTGGGAGGCGTACCAAGACAGCCGACGGCCATCCGAAGCCGCGAATCAGGCTGCCGTGTTAACCTTAAGCACAATGTTGCTGCTATCAGTTGCCACAAGTATTGATGCTCTGTCCATCGGGGTGTTGTTTATTCCTGTGCCTGAAGTGTTGTGGCTGGCTATAGCACTGATTGCTCTGGTCAGTACAGCATTCTCCGTAATCGGTTATCTGCTCGGTAAAACCCTCGGACACCATCTGCCGTTTAACGCCAACATCTTAGGCGGATGTATTCTCATAGCTATAGGCATCAAAATCTTCGTAGAGGGATTTTTCCATTAAGTAATATTAACAAAACCGAATAATTGTTAAAATTGCTAAATAAATTGCACTTTTTATAAGCTTGTGACAAGTTATGACACTTTCTTGTCGTATCTTTGCATCGTCAAACAAAAAGTATTGACAGATTTGCAAACGAACAAGAAGTTTAACTCATTAAATTCACAAGATTATGACACGTACAGTTTATCAAGAAGCAATCGCATTACGAAATGCAGACCGTAACCAAACTGAACTGACGAAGATTCAGCAGTATCGTATTCAACTCAAGTCAATCACCGACCGCTTGCGTGACATGGCTCAGGTATCAGGAAGGACGACCTTTACCTGCAATGAACTATTGCGCGAGTGCTATCAACTTACCAATACCGAACTCGACACCTATGAGGGTTGGTCGGCTAAAGGCGGGCAAGTGCGCAAAGGCCAGCATGCATATCTGTTCTGGGGAAAGCGCACAAGATCCAATGCCGGATACGCCTATTATCCCGTACAGTTCCTGTTCGCCCGCGAGCAAGTAGCGTTCAACTAAAGTGCAAAAAACAGGGTAACCAAATTTGGTTACCCTGTATGTATGGCAGATGCCATGTGCGATTACTTGTACATAAAGCGCTTGATGCTGCGCTTAGGCGTTTTCTCAAACTCTTTGTCCACCAGTTCAATGGCAGTTACCTTGCTATAGACGGGCATCACAGCGTTAAGAGCCTTGAGGTTTTCGTCCATAAGTTGCTCAAGAGTCTGCCCTTCAGCCAGCAGTTTCTTGCCGTCGGCCGTTGTGTCAGGATATACAAGTGCAACAAGTTTGTGATCGCGATCAACAACTACTGACTCCACTACGCACGGCAGCGAGTTCAACTTATCCTCAATCTCTTCGGGATAGATGTTCTGCCCTGAAGGTCCAAGAATCATGTTCTTGCTGCGACCTTTGATGAACAAGTTACCCTCTTTGTCCAGTATGCCGAGATCGCCGGTACGCATCCATCCGTCCTCGGTGAACACAGCCTTCGTTGCCTCGTCGTTCTTGTAATAGCCCTTCATCACATTGATACCCTTCACTTGGATCTCGCCGTCATGGTGAAGCGGGTCATCGCTATCGATACGAACACGGCATTGCGGCATATCTTTGCCACAGCTGTGGAACTTGTATTTCCACCAATCTTCGTATGTAATGAGCGGAGCGCATTCAGTCATACCGTAACCGACGCAGTAGCAGAACTTGATGTCCTTCAGCACTTGCTCCACCTCGCCATTGAGTGCTGCACCACCGATAATCAGATAGCGCAACTTGCCACCAAAGGCCTGCATAAGCGATTGATTGACTTTCTTGCGGATAATCAAGCGTATACCCGGTGTGTGCCAAAGAACTTTCATCAGCGGCTTGTTGATTACCGGCAATACTTTCTTCTTGATAATCTTCTCGATTACCAAAGGTACTGTCAGAATCATGAACGGATGAACCTCAGCAAACGCCTTCATCAGAGCGCTGGGCGTAGGAGCACCGGTGAGGAACCATGTCTCGGCACCCTCGCAGCACTGATACAGGAACTCATACATCAGGCCGAACATGTGAGCGATAGGCAGCATGGATAATTCCGCGTCACCCGGGCGGTGAGGAATGCGGTGCGCCGCAAAGTCCACGTTGCCCGACAGGTTCAAGTTGGTCAACATCACGCCTTTAGGCGCGGATGTTGTGCCGGAGGTATAGTTGATAATGGCCAGATCGTCCATATTGTCAGTCGGGTAGTTGTCCACTACATCAACAGTGACACCGTTAGGGAACTTCTTTGCCATGATGGAATCTACCGATTCATAGGCATTCTTGATTTTGTCGTCAGCCACATAATCGAGCGTGTACTCATCCATGAATACCACAGCCTTCAATCCGGGCATGTTGGCAGCGTTAATCTTCTTGCGTACATTGGGGCCAACGTATAGCAGCACAGCTTCGGAGTGATTCACCAACCCCTCAATACCTTCGCCGGTAAAGTCGGGCAGGATACTTACAACCACTGCTTTGTAAGAAACTACAGCCAAAAAGGTGGTTGCCCAATTGGCGCAGTTACGACCGCATAGGGCAATCTTGTCACCGGGCTTGATGCCCAGTTGCTCAAAAGTAATATGCAGGCGTTCGATTTCGCGTGCCAAATCGGAATAATTGTAGCGGTTTACGCCATCGAAATCCGCAAGAGCAAGATTATCCCAGCGACGGTGCATAGTAGCCTGCAAAAATTCCAGGTAGTGTTTTGTATTCAACTCTTTTTCCATATTATAAATGATGTTTTATGCAATTTTTTATGCAGGGCGAATGCGCATATTCAGTCTCCCCGAATCAAAACCATACAAAGATACAAAAAAATATTGGAACGCTTGTTCGAAATGGTGGCATTTTTGTAAAAAGAGTAAAAAAAAGTGTATTAAATTTGCATAATTGAAAAAAAAGTTGTATCTTTGCAGCCGAAAGTCTTCTTATTATCGCTGAAATCAAGTTATGATTAAACGAAAAGTAGCATTGGATATCCCACCTATTTGGGAGATTAACCCTATATGGGCAACCTTGACATTTGAGCAGCGGCTATATGTGGAGTCACACCTGAGTCTGGTCATGTACCGCAAGAACGAAATTATTTACCGCGAAGGCGACACGCCGGAAGGAGTGTTGTTGCTTGTGAGTGGCAAGGTACGCATATATATCGAAGCATTAGGCACCCGTCCGCAAATTATCCGATTGCAGAAGCCCGGCGATTTCTTCGGTTATCGTTCAACCATAGCAGGTGATACGCATACCACTTGCGCCAGCGCGTTGGAAGAGTGTGTGTTCTACAGTGTGGATACCGAAGCCTTCCATGACCTGATGCTCCGCAACAACAACTTCTGTTACCGCCTGCTTGAAGATATGGCTCACGATTTGGCTATGAGCGATATGCGTCAAGTCAACCTGACGCAAAAGCATCTGCGCGGTCGATTGGCAGAGGCTATACATTCGCTGATTATTCACTACGGATATGCTGAAGACGGTCATACCTTGGCCGCTCATGTCAGCCGTGAGGACTTGGCAAATATGAGCAATATGACCACTGCTAATGCTATTCGTACGCTCTCGCAGTTCGCGCAAGAAGGCATACTGAGCCTGGAGGGCAAGGATATTTACATCAGCAACGAAAAAGAATTAATCAACGTCAGCAAGTTAGGATAATGGATTTGTCAATCATTATACCGTTGTACAATGAGGCGGAGTCACTACCTCATCTGTATGAGTGGATTGAGCGAGTGATGAAGGAGAACAAATTCTCCTATGAGATAATTTTTGTGAACGACGGCTCAACCGACAACTCTTGGCAGGTGATAAAAGCACTCAGCAATCAGCAATCAGCAGTCAGAGGTATATGTTTCCGGCGCAACTATGGCAAGAGTGCTGCCCTGTACTGCGGATTCAAGGCTGCACAAGGGGATGTGGTAATCACTATGGATGCCGACCTGCAGGATTCACCTGATGAGATACCTGAACTCTATCGCATGATTACAGAGGAAGGTTACGACCTTGTGAGCGGATGGAAGCAGAAACGCTACGACAATGCTCTCACCAAGAATCTGCCGAGCAAATTGTTCAATGCCACAGCAAGGCGGGTAACAGGCATTCAACTGCATGATATGAACTGCGGACTGAAGGCGTACCGAAAAGATGTGGTGAAGAATATTGAGGTGTTCAGCGAAATGCATCGGTACATACCATATCTGGCCAAGAATGCAGGTTTCACCAAGATTGGCGAGAAGGTAGTACAACACCGCAAGCGTGAGTTCGGGCAGTCGAAGTTTGGCGTTAGCAGGTTCGTCAATGGCTATTTGGACTTGATGACCATATGGTTCCTCAATAAGTTCGGCAAGCAACCGATGCATTTCTTCGGCTTGGTTGGCAGTTTGATGTTCCTGATAGGTGCTATAGCCATCTGTGTGGTTATCGGTATGAAGATTCATGCCTTGTGCACGGTCGGCACATCGATGTTGCTGGGTGTGAACCCGTATTTCCACATCAGCATCCTAATGATGATCTTGGGTTGCATGCTGTTTCTGGCAGGTTTCCTAGGTGAGCTGATTATCCGCAACTCGCAATCGCGAAACGATTATCTGATCAAGGAAGAGATATAGGCTATGCTTTTGTACAAGATATAAGAAAAATCGCACAGAGTTGTGCGATTTTTCTTTTTCTACGTATTTGCTGAGCATGCTTACTTGAGTACGCCGAGTTGTTTGCCAACCTTGATGAATGCAGCCACGCCTCTGTCAAGTTGCTCGCGCGTATGGGCAGCACTGACTTGTACGCGTATGCGCGCTTGGTCTTTCGGAACAACAGGGTAGTAGAATCCTGTTACATAGATTCCCTCCTGCTGAAGTGCAGCTGCAAAATCCTGACTGAGTTTGGCATCGTAGAGCATAACGGCGCAGATAGCGCTCTCTGTAGGCTTGATATCAAATCCGGCTGCTTTCATCTTGCTGATGAAATACTCTGTATTACCGTGCAGGCGATCCTGTAACTCGTTGCTTCGAGTCAGAATCTCCAGAGTCTTCATTCCTGCAGCCGCAATCATCGGCGGCAACGAATTGCTGAACAAGTACGGACGGCTACGTTGACGGAGCATATCAATAATCTCTTTCTTGCCCGTAGTAAAGCCACCCACTGTTCCTCCGAACGCTTTGCCCAGCGTACCGGTTATGATTTCAATCTTGCCGCGCAGGTTGTAACGCTCTGTTACACCATGCCCCGTCTTACCGACAACACCAGCTGAGTGGCTCTCGTCCACCATAACCATGGCGTCGTACTTCTGTGCAAGCTCATAAATCTTGTCAAGCGGGCAAACATTGCCGTCCATCGAGAATACTCCATCCGTAGCGATGATGCGGAATCGTTGTGCCTGTGCGGCTTGCAGTTGTTTCTCCAGATCTTGCATATCACCATTGGCATAGCGATAACGTACCGCTTTGCACAGTCGCACGCCATCGATGATTGAGGCATGATTCAGCGCATCGGAAATGATTGCATCATCTGCCGTCAGCAGCGGTTCAAACAGTCCGCCGTTGGCATCGAAGCATGAGGCGTAAAGAATCGTATCCTCGGTGCCGAAAAAGTCTGATATGGCTTTTTCAAGTTGTTTGTGGGTATCTTGTGTACCGCAGATGAACCTGACGGAAGCCATTCCGTAGCCGCGACGATCCATACAGTCTTTTGCAGCCTGTATGAGTTCTGCATTATTTGCCAAACCCAGGTAGTTGTTGGCGCAGAAGTTAATTACATCAACCTGCTTGCCATCAGCAGCCACCTGAATACCCGATGTTTGAGGACTGACAATCACGCGTTCGCGCTTGTACAAACCGGCAGCCTGAATCTGCTGCAATTCCTCTTGAAGATGTTGTTGAAATTTTGTGTACATGGTAGTTATTTTGATTAGTTAGTATTGACTGAACAGGGTTAACAGTTCATTATCCGTATTGCTTCACCCACTACATAATTGCTGCCGCCAATAAAGATCAGGTCATCTGCCTGTGCCTCAGCCTGTGCCTGATGTAGAGCAGCGGCAATCGTATCAAATGCCATAGCCTGCGCATTGGGATGCAAGGTTTGCCACTTACCCAGCAACTGCTCAGCCGCTAAAGCACGGTGGTTATCAGGTTGGGTAAAATAATAAACAGCACCGACCGGCAAGAGTTGCAGCACTTGGTCGATATCTTTGTCAGCCACCATCCCGAAAACGATGCGCAGATTGCGTACCGCAGAGGGCTGATGGCAGAGGGCTTCCAGTTGCTTCACATAACTTGCTACGCCGTGACTGTTATGCCCTGTGTCGCAGATAATGTGCGGATTGGTGCACAAGGTCTCCCAGCGTCCGCGTAAGCCTGTGTACGTCACCACATGGGCAAAGCCGTCAGCAATGGCGTGAATGTTAAGCGACACTTCTCCGGCTCCCCTCTCAAAGGGGAGTGAAGAGTTGAGGGTTGAGGGTTGAAGACAGGTACGTAACACTTGCAGGGCAACATAGGCAGTCTGAAGATTCTTCTGCTGGTAATCACCGCTCAGTTCGCAGTCGGATGCGTACTTCAACCGTTGCCGACGCATGAACTCACATTGGTCAGCAAACCACAGACGGCAGTTGGTGGTTTCCAGCCCGTCACCCAATATACCGCACTCCCTGGCGCGCTGAAGGAAAACCGGTGTTGTTTCCGGATGTGTCTCGCCAATCACACAAGGCACACCGGGTTTGATGATGCCGGCTTTTTGTGTAGCAATCTCTGCCAGGGTATGACCGAGCAAGTCGGTATGATCCATGCCAATGTTGGTGATTACGCTAAGCACGGGTGTAACGATATTTGTGGCATCCAACAATCCGCCCAAGCCGACTTCCACCACAGCCACATCTACTTTCTGCTCAGCAAGCCAGCAGAACGCCATAGCCGTAGTAATCTCGAAGAATGAGGGTTGCAGTTTAGCGAACAGCGATTGGTTATCCTCAACAAACTGCGCCACATACGCTTCAGGTACAAGCCTGAATCCCACTTCACTTATCTTGCTGCCGTATGTCTGACGTTCAATCACCCGAATACGTTCGCAGAATGATACCAGGTGCGGTGAAGTGTACAAGCCCACTTTGTAGCCGGCTGCCGCCAATGCCGAGGCTATGAGGTGAGAGGTCGAGCCTTTGCCGTTGGTGCCGGCAATGTGCACAACGGGAATACTGAAAGGCGACAGGCAGGGATCGGCAGCAGCGCGCCTGCTGTCCAGCGCACGCATCATGCGACGCATGGTGTCCAACCCGGGTTTATACGCCGTAGCGCCGACCTGATGAAAGGGAGGTGCTATGGTATAGAGATATGTCAGCGCAGCATCAAAGGTCATTGTTTCCTGTCGATTGTTCTAACTGAACTTATAGGTCAGCACATTCTCCCTGCGTTGCCTGGTGAGCCAGTGGTAGAACGGTTTGGATACGCGTATATGCACTGATCTTGCAGTAAGTGTTACGCCGTTGTGATGTAACGAATCTTCCAGCCGGAATCGCACAACCAGACCATCGTTGTCGTTAGCCGCCTGGCAGGTCTCCTGAAATTCATTTGCCCATGGTTCTGTCAGTTTGTCGACGGGCATAGTGAGTGTGAGATTGTGTACGCGGTTCTTCTGCGCTTCCTGCAGCAGTTGTACATCCTTGACACGGCATTCGTATTCGGTCTCAGCAAACGGCACTTCGCGATATGATCTGCTCCCCCACCCTCGCGGTTGTACTTGCACAAACACAAGCGCATACACATCTTTCTTGAGCAGCGGGGCAAAACGCTTATAGTCCTCACCAAATACCATAAAGTCGTAACTGCCGGTGTAATCTTCGATTGTGTACCGGCCGTACAATGTTCCCTTTTGCGACACGCGTTCCTCTGCCGCGGTAATTATGCCGCCTATGGTCAGTTGGCGTTTCTCATGTGCGTGTATCCAGTTCTCGGGCGAGACACGTGCGACGCGGGGAGCATCGTCGGTCACCACCTCTTTCTCTTCGGTTACAGGTTCGCCGTCAGCATCGCTGGTCACGATGGTTTCCATGGTCGGCTCCTGCTCTTCCTGCTCGTTGTCACCGCCGTTTTGCTCGAACTGCTGGATAGCCGCAGCCCGTTGATCGGGTTTCTCCCAGTCGCGGAAGCGCTTGAGTTCTTCAGCCGTGACCGAGCATAACTCGCGCACCTCAAACTCATAGTCATCCAGCGGATGGGCAGAGAGGTAGATGCCTATCATCTCCTTCTCCTTGTTCAGTCGCTCGATGTTCGTCATGCGCGGCGCATTGGGCAGTTCGGGTTTCTGAACATCCACTTCCATATCGGCAGCCCCGAACAATGTAAACTGGCTGTCAGCCTTGCTCTGCTGATAGAGGTTGCCGTAGCGAACCAGCGTGTCCAGTACCGCTTCACCCTTGGAGTTATAGCCTAACAACTGCTCGCGATACAGCCCCTGGAAGCAGTCGAACGCTCCGGCATAGGCGAGACTCTCTATGGTCTTCTTGTTGCAGGCTGTGAGGTTGACGCGCTCCACAAAGTCAAATATATCGCGATATTTGCCGTTCTTCTCACGTTCGGCCACAATGGCTTCTACGGCATTCTCGCCTACACCCTTCACACCTCCCAGGCCAAAACGTATATCTCCGTGTGCATTGGCCATGAAGTTCAGTCCCGACTCGTTCACGTCCGGCTCGAGCACGCGGATGTTCATCTCGGTACACTCGTCCATCAGTCGCGTGACATCCTTGGTGCTGTTCTTGAGGATCGTCAGGTTAGCAGCCATGAACTCAGAGGGATAGTGCGCCTTGAGGTACGCCGTCTGGTACGCTACCCACGAGTAGCACGCCGCATGCGACTTGTTGAAGGCATAGGATGCAAACTTCTCCCAATCCGCCCAAATCTTATCCAGTATCTTCGGGTCATGACCATTGGCTTTACCTCCGGTCATGAACTTGCCTTTCAGTTCCTGCAGGATAGTCATCTGCTTCTTACCCATGGCTTTACGGAGTTTGTCGCTCTCGCCGCGGGTGAAGTTAGCCAGCAGTCGCGAGAGCAGCATGACTTGCTCCTGATACACCGTAACACCGTAGGTATCCTTCAGGTACTTCTCCATGACAGGTATGTCATAGGTCACGGGCTCTACGCCGTGTTTGCGGCGGATGAACTGCGGGATATAATCCATAGGTCCCGGTCGGTAGAGTGCGTTCATGGCTATGAGGTCGCCCATCACGGTCGGCTTGAGTTGGCGCATGTAACTGCGCATGCCAGACGACTCAAACTGGAACACGGCTACCGTGCGACCTTCCTGGAACAGTTTGTATGTCAACTCGTCGTCCAGAGGTATATGGTCAATGTCGATATCTATACCCTTGGTTCGCTTAACTGTACGTATGCACTCCTTGATGATTGACAGTGTGATGAGCCCCAGGAAGTCCATCTTGATCAGTCCTACCGACTCAACCACATGCCCGTCGTACTGGGTGACCAGCACACGTTTTTGCGTTTTTGGGTCGAGTACGGAAGCCAAGGGGGCAAAGTTCGTCAGATCATCGGCACCTATGATTACGCCGCAAGCATGGATGCCTACCTGGCGTATGGTGTCCTCGAGTTGTGCTGCATACTCCAGGGTGTTATGCAGTACGGGGTCGTCGCCCTCATATATCTGCCGGAGCTCATCGATGTACTTGTAGCAGTTGCGCAGGTTGACTTTGGGTTTCTTGCCGTTGGCATCCTTTACGGAATCCGGGAAATCGCGATCGGGCACATAGGACTTGAGCTGGTTGCTCATTGGTATCGGCACTCCCTGTACACGCGCCACATCGGCCAGTGCCGAGCGAGTAGCCATCTTGCCGTAGGTGATGATATGTGCCACGTGGGTAGCACCGTACTTCTGCGATACCCAGTCAAGCACCTTGCCTCGGCCGGAGTCCTCGAAGTCGGTATCGATATCCGGTAGCGATATACGGTCGGGGTTCAAGAATCGCTCGAACAGCAAGTCGTACTTCAGCGGGTCGAGGTCGGTTATTCTCAGGCAGTAAGCCACCACCGAGCCGGCAGCCGAGCCACGCCCCGGCCCAACGCTCACATCCAGTTCCTCGCGGGCAGCGCGGATAAAGTCCATCACTATCAGGAAGTATCCGGGTAAGCCCATGGTCTTCATCGTATGGAGCTCAAATCGTATGCGTTCCTCCTGCTCGTCGGTCAGTGTATCGCCGTATCGCTCGTGTGCACCTTTGTATGTCAGGTACTCCAAATAGTCAGCCTCAAACTTGATGCGGTAGAGGCGGTCGTAGCCGCCGAGTTTATGTATGCGCTTCTCTGCCTCGTCCTCGGTCATGATCACCTCGCCACGTTCGTTGCGTGTGAACTCGTTGTAGAGTTGCTCGTGGGTAAACTTCTGCCTCCACTGCTCCTCGGTGCCGAACGATTCGGGTATGTCGAACAGCGGCATGATAGGATCTTTGTCCAGATCATATATCTCCACCTTATCGGCGACCTCGAGGGTGTTGGCGAGAGCTTCGGGTATATCGTCGAATATACGCTCCATCTCCTCGGGCGTCTTGAGCCACTCCTGCTTGGTGTACATCAGTTTGCGGGGCTCGGATATCTTCTGGTTGGTTGACAGACATATCAGGTGCTCATGCGCTTCGGCGTTCTGCTCGTCCAGGAAGTGTGCATCGTTGGTGCAGATGAGTTTGACGTCATACTTCCGCGCCAGTTCGATGAGCACGGGATTGACGCGTCGCTGCTCCTGATAGGTCTCCTGGTTGCCGTTGGGTTTGTCGGTCTGATGGCGCTGGAGCTCGATGTAATAATCGTCGCCGAACACGCGCTTGAACCACTGCACCGTTTCTTCCGCTCCTGCGCGGTCGCCATGCAGCACTTTCTGACTGAGTTCACCGCCGAGACATGCCGAGCAGGCAATCACACCCTCGTGATACTGCTCCAGCAGTTCCTTGTCAATACGCGGACGGGAGTAGAACGCGTCGTCCATAAACCCTGCACTGGTCAGTTTGCACAGGTTATGATATCCCTGTTCGTTTTTCGCAAGCAGAATGAGGTGGAAGCCAGACTTGTCGATCTGATCCACTTTGCCGTCCGGCCATGTGTACTGCTCGTTGGTCATCGAGCGTCGCGTACGCCATGCGCAGTAGGCCTCGATGCCGATGATGGGTTTGAAGGGCACAAAGGGCTCGGAGGCATCGTGCGACTCCGTCCAGGCCGCTTTGTTTTTCCCGTTGACCTTTTTGCAGTAATCCACCAGCTCCTTGATGCCGTACATATTACCGTGATCGGTCAGTGCAACGGCGGGCATACCTGTGCGGATACACTTATCGACTATATCGGGCACCTTCGACATGCCGTCCAATGTCGAGTAGTGCGAGTGAACATGCAGATGAACGAATGACATATCTGTCTCCTATCAATTATCGGTTTACTACTTGTTATCGGCTTTCGCCTTTCGCGTTTTGGCAGCAACCTCCTTCTGTGCTTTCCTGAGTTGCTTGAGGTAAGCGCGGCTGGTGTGCAGTCGGGCAAAGGCCGCACCGGTCACCACGCGTGCGGCATCGACATCGCTCTGCCAATGAAAGCCTGCTATCACGCGGCTCTGACCGTACTCGAAGCCCTCACGAAGTATCTCGTCCTGCTTGGCGGGATAGATCTCGCACAGGATCAGTGCCGTTGACCATCCCAAGGTCGTGTGTCCGGAGGGATACGAGCCGTTGTGGCGCAGTGGTTCTTCATCTTCGGGCACGAGTGTAGGTTCGTTGTACACCATGTACGGGCGCGGACGCATGTATGTAATCTTCGCGCTGTCGCATGCCTCGCCGGTAGTGGCGGTGGCATCGGCGAGTAACTTCCACAGTTGCGGGGTGTTGTCAGGACTGATCTCTATCCCCAGCACCGGCGAGAAGATGGCGGCCATACGGTTGATGCTGAACTCGGCATCCAGGCGGGCTTTCTCGCCACGCGCGGTGGGACGCATCCGTTTCCCCCACTCGTACCGGGCACTATCGTAGGCAAAGCGCATATCTGAGTATGCCGGAGGCGCCGGCAGGTAACGCAGAGCATTGGGCATATCCGGTGTACTGAAGTACGGCTCGGAGGCCGTAACAGGTAAAGCAACTGACAATGCTGTAAATAGAATCAGCGCGGATAAGACGATTTGTTTAACTCTCATAAGGACTTAGAATGATTAGTGATTCGTTGTGCAAAGGTACGAAAAAAAATGCACATTTGCAAACATTCCCGCAGAAAAATTGCACGTATGTGCATTTTTTAGTAGCAGAGTCGCATACGGGCTTGCACGAATATGTGGCTATGCTACTAAAAAGGAATCACTTTTCGGAATACGTGGGAAGGCAAAAATAAGGTCATGCCCTCGGGTATTGTCTAGGATTCCCCCGATAATGAATCAGAAACGGATCGGAAATGAGTCGGGAACGGAGTCTAAACGGATCGGTTATCCTGCGCGATTTGGGAGTTGTTTTGGAGCGTCTTACTTCCGACAAGCACCTAAACAACTAAATACGCGCGAGGCGAGGGATTAGCAGAACAGCTATGAAACAAATAAATGAAAATATGCATGGCAGTATTGTCAGTTTTGATCGCCCATATATGGTCGATGCACGCTCATAAATAATTGATAGTCAGAGAAACTGACAAAACTGCCAATACTGCCAATACTGCCATGAAGATTTTTGCATGAGATTGTTGAGACTCTTGAGACACTTTGAGCGAAAATCTCTAAATGTATGGGTATTACAATTGTCTCACGATATTTTTGCATTTCGCTATTTATGCAAGGATTTCCAACATAAGCGAGTCCGGTTCGTCATCAATCATCACCATTCTTAGTAAATTCAAAGGATTCGTCGCAGTTGTATATTTTTTTCAGGACAATCCGTATCAGTCGGTCAACCTCGGCCGTTTCTGACGGTGACAGTTCGTCGATGTATCTATCTCGCGCGGATGAATCATAATACAAATCATAATGGTGTAAAGGCACATCTTTAGTCGGATATTCAGCTGTTTGGCGATGGTCTAGAACAAGTCTCTCTATTATTTCTTGCAAGCGCTCAATGATCATTTGCATCTCCGACTCTGAAAAAGACAGATTATTTACCAACGGCTTGTCGGGATGGTGGTTGTATGATTTAGATATAAACGAGAGCAATTCCTCATCGCTAAGTCGACGAGGTTCAGATTCGGACACATCAACCATTCGCAGCAACGGGCACTCAGTATCTTCTCCATTCGACACCAGCAAGAACATCAGTCTACCCTCTGCTTGCATGAGATATACTCGATAGCGGTCGACCGGATCCTCATAACCTGTCAACTCATAAGCATATAAGTATTCTTCCGAGCAAAGCAGTCGGAATTTTAACGCATCGATTTTCTCTTGCGTCAGTTGGTATTCCGAAAACGGAATAGTTGTATTTACGAGGTTGAAGAACATAATCGAAATATGTTGTGCGATAGCGACAAAAAATCTTATTTAAACACAACGGACTCCAATCGAGCTATCACCTCCCAGAACTCCTGCGGGAGAGGGAGCGCATCTCCGTGATGATAGTTTCCAGTATCTCTTTGTAGAAAGCCTTTGCGTATTTTTTTGCAAGGGGTGCAAGGGGAAGATGGAATATATGACATTAATTATTTGCCTTCTATATTTCCTCTTGTTTTATTGATAGAGGAATGGCTTTATATAATTCGCTTTCGCATTTGTTGAACACCCTTATCAGACGAACGACATCGGCCTTGTTCATACAAAGTATGATGTCATCTTCTGGATGTCTGCGGTATGAGAAGAAAATAGACGCATAGTATTTGAACGCCTTAAGATTCTTCTTGTTTTCCGTAACCATAAACTGTCCTGTGTGAGAACATTTTTCCCCACCCCTATAGTTTCCGTTAAAATGGCTGATATAGGTGTCTTTTTCGGATATAAGTGCATCTTTCAAATAGGCCATCTGTACGGCAGGGATTCCAATCACATATCTATTGTTGGAATAGATATCGATAGCGGCATAACAATCCCGGTGTCGTCCTTCATATGGGCGCATTTTCATATCCGCAACATAGCTATAGCCAAACGATACTTGCTCGATAGTGGGCTCTTTTTTCACACTTTGGCTTTCGCGCATATATAGACTCGTATAATCTTCACCCCTCAGCCATTTTAGGGAGAGCGATAGGTTCTCAATTTTATTGTATATTCGTTGGAGTTTCATAAGTTAATCAATATTCCAATAGGCATTCGGATTTACCTGGGTCTTTGGGAGTGTTTGGAATTACTGATGACAGTATATGGCAATAAAATAACAGCTTTAGTTCGCGCAAGCGTTTCTCGACAGAACTGCCATACATTCCAATACCAGATATCCGTATCTTTTGCATTATACGCGACAGGAGTCTCATCAAAGAGTATTGCTCCATAAAAAACAGCACGTTGATTGTGGAAATGTTGAGAGATAATGGTCAAGGATGGGTAACTATATCCCCACACATCGCCATGCGTATTGAGAGAAGCAAATGTACTCGTCCCATGATAATCAATCGCTTCAACCGGCACTTCTGCTATTTTCAAAGCGGCTAACATAGAATCCACTTCATTATAATCCTCGTACAATTTCTCACCAGAAACAATAACATAATCGATTTTTTTCGCTTTATACAAATCTATGGCTGCCTGCACACGAGCCTCGTAGTATGGGCTTGGTTTACTGCTTCGCCCAGTACCGAGAAGCAAACCAAAAGTATTGTGAGGAATAGCATCTATATCGTCATAGCATTTTCCTTTGCTCACTTGAACAATGAGCAAATTGCACGCAAGAACAATAGCAAACAATATTGCTATTGATATATACAATATTTTCTTCAGTTTGCGTTTCAGATTTATATGCGATCAATCTATATTCCAATAGGTGTTTGGTTCTCCTTATTTCCAGTATGAAATTGTCCGCTTTGTAATTTCAGAATGACTGATTTCCTCGGTCCAGTTGTACTTATCTTTTTTCAAAATATTTGGGCGAGGCTCAATATAAGTCAACGATTTATAGTAAGGGTCCTGCATAACGTACCATGGTAAGAAACGAGGCTTGTCTACGCGAATTAAATGATTATTCTGATCATATTCGAATTGTATAATCCAAGATTCATCTTTAAAAGCTTGCGCCCTGAGATCATATTCATATGCTTCAACAGAAGATAACTTACCCGATTTTGTATACTGTAGTTTCTCCTTATAAAAAGCGTTGTAGCGACAATAAAGGTGATTCCCTATGTAATGGCCTTTGTTATAATGACTATTCTTGTAGCAATAAATCATTTGGCCTTTACTATTATATCGGTGTTCCTTTATGTATCGATAATAATCTTCTGGAGACTTTTCTTTTATTAATCTCGAAGAATCTTTCAGGATGTATGCTCCATCTGGCGAATAAGTTATTTCCCAAGTATGGATAAGAGTTCCGTCAGTGTCATACTCTGAGCCAGCGACTTCTCGATTTTTTGAGTCGTATTTATACCGTTTTAGATAGTCTAATCTAGTTGTGTCTCGATCCTGGGAATACTTTCCTTCCTTTATTAAATTATTTCTATCATCATACTCGTAAAAGATACTATCGTAATGAAAATAATAACCATAAATCGTATCGTAGGTTTCAGGTTTTTTGTATTTCCCAACTATAGATCTAAGAGTATCATAACTTGTATGTATTTTAAAAACAGGTTTTCCACTTGTAGAGTAATTATATCGCTCGTCGATACGTAATCTTTGACTATATCCTACCTTTATAGTAGTTCTCTTTGCAATCAATCCTGATGGATAATAATCATAGAACGCCATGGTAGTATCGCTACCATCCCATGATGGAGTGTTTACAAAATAATAAAGTTCGCGCCCATCTTTATCAAAGCGAATTATTCTCTTTTGAAAGCAAGAATCATCTGGAATCGTGTCGCCAAACTTAATATGAGCTCTAAAAACTTCTTCAACACATTCTTTTACGCTACCATATATTTTGAATGTGTCATCCTCTGCAATTGTTAACTCTTTTGTCTTTTGGCAACTAACCAAACAAGCAAGACAAATAACAATAAAAGTGATATTCCTCATTGATGTTATAATTTTATTATCAAAATAAGCCATAATTATCTATATATATAATTTACGAGAGACATACGGGACAGATACGGGAAGATAGATGTCGTCTGCCCTGTGAAATCGTAATCATCCTGACATTTACCAATTATCAGCAAGTTTTAGATAACTATTATTGACAATTGTCTTTATATATTTAATTTTGTGTTCGATGTCAGGAAATAATGCACCCTCGTGAATGCCATATTCCATCAATTCATTTCTTAATGCTATTTTAGAATCGGCTGGAATAGTTATTTTGTCTGAAAATAAATCGTTAACATTCTTTGTGTTAACAAAATATTCTCCAGAATTTTTATCTTCTTCAAGTAATGGAGGAAGAAGAAAAGCTCCATTTTGTGCATTTATTCGAGGATTATTCATGGGCGGATTTACGTAGTATGCACATGTCAAAATGGATTTATCCTTTTGATTGTCAAGATTCCACCCTGATATTTTACTTACAAGAGGTTCAAGTCGTAGTTCAAAAGGAATACTACATATGCGTTCTATGCTATCACAATTCTCATCATTAATGGGGTATCCACACCAAACTACGCCATCAGTTTCTTCACCTTTATCATCTTTTTCTTCTTTGCATGCAAAATAAAGTGCTACCAGCGGATTTGTAGTTACATCTATTAGGCGTGTACTCAATCCATAGTGCTGCAATAAAATTAATTTTTCTGTGTAAGAATTAGTATTTTCCAATTCTTTCCATAGTATATTTTGCGCGTTCTTTAATAATTCATGTTCAAGCATTATGTTCTCTCTAAATAGCGATGGGAGAATATCCCAACCAACATTTCCTTGACCACGGTAGAAAACCTTACTATGATCCCATTTTAGTCCAGATGAAGTAGACTTGTGCGAATTACGAACCCACGTTAGAAATTGACCTACTTTTGTAATCTTTGTTTTAGACATAGTATCAAATTTATAAACTTTTAAAGTGGAGATATTGCGTTAGGATGTGCTTTTATATAGTTATATGCTTTTGCAGAACCTTTTAGATTAAATGTCAAAATACGCTCTAAACAGCTATTCGCTCCTTCAATTTTTACGTACATTGCAGATGCTTGTTTAAAGTCATTCCAAAACTTTTCCGTATCCTTTATGTTATTTACTGAAAAGCCTTTTAGGGAGTCTTCTGCACAAGTATAATCTATGAATGCATACAATCCATCATATATACCGATAGTTTGATTATCATTAGTTAATCCTAATATATATCTATTAAATTTTCCTTTAAATTCATATGATATTACAATTCTGCGGGAATCTAAGCAAATATCATCGAGCCAAAAATCCATATTAAAAAAGATGCGGTCACTATAGTTTATTGCTGATATGGATAATTTTCCCCTTTCTTCCAATGCGTTGCAACATGCAAAAACATTACTTGGTTCAAAAGGAGTTTCCTGACTTTTTTCATAGTAGAATTGAGAATACATAAATTGACTAAATAAAAGCAGTACAGCAATTGTTTTGATTGTTTTCATTTTCTATCTTTGTTTTGATTAATCATACTTTTGAATATTTCAAAACACGCTCATTCCTTCCTGTTGCCAGAAGATACGTGTGCGAGAGAGGTTAATAATATAAGGTTGTGTCTTTTTGCAAAAGTACTGCGTTGTTGTGCAACCTATTTGCACTACGAATATAAATCGTGCATTTTTGCTTGTTTTCTCAATTTTCCAAACACTGTCTGGATTATTTGAATATGTGAAACGCGTCTCACATATTAGGAGTTTCTTGAGAAAGAACACGTTTCAGTTCTTCCATGTCAGGCAATGCCTTGCGGAGTTCTTCCGGCATATCTCCTGCCGTAGTATAAGTAGCTACTCCCATCGGTTTTTGATAATCCTGAATGACGTATTCGACAAACTTTTTATTTGCATTTTTGCAAAGTACAATACCGATAGATGGATTTTCGTGGGGCTTGCGTACTTTATCATCCAAGATACGCAGATACGTTGTAAGCGTCCCTAAATAAGAAGGTTTGAACTCTCCGACTTTCAGTTCTACAACTACCAAAGCATTCAGCTCACGGTTAAAGAAGATCAAATCTGGGAAGAATTCTTCAGAGTATATCTCCAAGTGATATTGATTGCCGACAAAAGCAAAATCATTACCGAACGTCATGATAAAGTTCTTGATATTCTGAATTATTTGCTTTTCAACCACCTTTTCATCTATATCTTGCTTGTCGCGTTCTCCGATTTCTTCGGTATTGATGAAGTCCAATTGGTACGAATCTTTGAACATCATTACGGCTTTGCGTGCAAGGGAGGAGTTAGAGAGCGTGTTTTGAAAATTATTCGGCATCAACTCTCGATGTTCATAGGCGTTTTCTTTAATAAGTTTTACGAGCCGATCAACTGACATATATTCTGATGCCGTTCTATGAAGATAATAGTATCGAGCACTCAGGTCTTTAACCTTTTGGTAGATTTCTACATGGTGTGTAAAAGGCACAGCAAAGAAATCCTCAATAGGGAATTCTATAGCATTAGGAATAGCGATGCTGTGATATATATCTATCTTATTATCATTAGTTTGCAATTCGTCCGTTGTGACGGACGATTTTGCCGACGAACATTCGTCAGTTGCAACTGACGATTCTTGAGAAGATGCGACAATCGCAATTGTCGATTGTGATTCGTCAGTTGCGACTGACGAGTTTGCATCCAACATTTTCCATGCCTCATAAAATAGGCGCATGTACTTTAAATTGGTTGCTGAGTACCCTCTCAAGCCGGGCATTTCACGAAGCAGTTGGTCGCTAATGGCCTTTATGGCACCTGAACCATATTCCAAATTACGCGTGTTCCTTGATAAGTATTTGCCAATAGCGAAATATACCGCTAATTGGATGCGGTTGACATCTTTGTTCACTTCATACTGACCTTGCAGAATTGCAGTCTTGATTGTTTCTACTGCTTGCGAAAGCGGAATGATGTTCTTATTATTTATATCTGCCATATAATTATGGATATTTGAAGGTGCTTTATTTGTATAAATCGTGCATTTTTGCAACCTTTTCTGCTATCTTCCGGCGTAACACTTCCGGTTGCAAGACTTCCACATCGTCTCCGAACGAGAAAATAAGAGACTCAAGTTCGCGATTGGGGATGGCAGTTATCTCTATAAGCATATGCGATGCAGGATCATTGCGGATTGGGGCGCAACGACTGCCGTCTTCTCGCAACGGAACAAGCCATCGGCATTCACTTCACCGTTGGCCACAACGGCTGTATAGGGCTCATCGTCGGGTAGCTCAACTTTCACTGCTTCGCGCCGGGCATTGGCGATAACTACAATATCTTTCCACGCATCACCGCCGGCATTGTCCTTCAGGCGGAAAGCAACGGTGCAGTCCGGAGTGTTGATGAACTCCAAGTGCCGGCGTACCAATTCAGCATCACCGAGGCGGAAAGCCGGATGCGCCTTACGCAAAGCAATCATGCCGGCATAATAGTCGCACAGGCGTTGGTTGCGGGCTTTCAAGCTCCAGTCGATGGCATTGATGGAGTCCGGGCTGCAATAGCTGTTGTGCACGCCGCGCTTATCACGCATCAGTTCCTCACCATTCCACAAGAACGGCAGTCCCTGCGAGGTGAGCACCAATGTTTGTGCCAACATATCGAGGCGCATGAGTTCGTCGTCACTGATTGATTTACCCTTCAGCGGTTTGACACTGGCGCGCAGGCGGTCGGTGAGCATCATATCGTCGTGGCACGACACATACGAGATGAGTTGTGTAGGCTGCAATGCCCATGGCTGCTGCGAGTAGTTAACCTTAGTCATATCCACCTGCGGATGCTCGATGGCTCCCACAATGCCAAAGCGGATAGACTGTTCATTGCCGGGCAGTCCAGCCAAGAAAGCACCCTGATGATCGTCGTAGAACGGTCCTCGGAGGGCATCACGCAGTTCGTCGCTGAACGCGCCAATGCCGGGCATAGCCGCAATGTTGGCCTTGATAGGGCGCAACGACTCCTCCAGCAGCGGCGTCTCGGCAGCCCAGCCCTCGCCGTACAAGAGTATAGTGGGATCGATATCGTCGAGCATCTGACGGATAGCGTTCATAGTAGGTATATCGTGGATAGCCATCAGATCGAAGCGGAAACCGTCGATATGGTACTCCTCGACCCACCAGCGTACAGACTCAAGCATGAACTTGCGCATCATCGGTCGCTCGCTGGCAGTCTCGTTGCCACAGCCGGAGGCGTTACCGAGCGAGCCGTCCTCGCGCGTGCGGTAGAAATAGCCGGGAGCGGTCTGGGTGAAATTGCTGTGCGCGACATCGTACGTATGGTTGTACACCACATCCAGAATGACGCGAATGCCCGCCCGGTGCAACGACTGAATCATCTGCTTGAACTCGCGGATACGTGATGCAGGGTCATACGGATCGGTGGAGTAACTGCCCTCTGGCACATTGTAGTTGACAGGGTCGTAGCCCCAGTTGTAGCGGTTATCCGCCAGGCGTGTCTCGTCGATAGAGCCATAGTCGTACGACGGCAATATCTGCACATGCGTCACGCCGAGTTGCTTGAGATGGTCGATACCCGTTGCCAATCCCTCGGGCGAAAGCGTGCCGTGCTCTGTCAGAGCGAGGAACTTACCCTTATGCTCCACGCCTGATGACGGATGGATAGAATAGTCACGATGGTGCAACTCATACACGACAGCATCCGCCACTCTGTCCATAGCCGGACGGCAGTCACTACTCCACCCTTCGGGATCGGTGCTACGCATATCGATAATCGCACCGCGACGACCATTCACGCCCACTGCCGTGGCGAAGATACCAGGCGATTCCTCCTGCTCGTACTGCAACAGCGGATCCCATACGCGAAACGCATAGAACTTACCCAGGAGATCACCCTTGACCGATGCCTGCCACGAGCCGTCCTTCTGACGCTTGAGCCATCTGGTACACAAGGGTGCAGAAGACTCGGCAGACTCATACAGACAGAGTTGCACGGAGTCGGCATTCGGACTCCACAGGCTGAATGCCGTGCATGACGGGGAATAGTCAACCTCCTGCACACTGCCGGATTTGACAGGATAATCATCTACGGATTGGTAGTTCGGCTTGCTGACTTCGCAGCCCAAAAGAACTGTTGCTGCAACCATGAGAGGAAGAATGTTTTTCATATTTAGCATTTAATTATTTTAGAAGACAGAGCTGTGTTCACTGACAGAAGACAGACAGTCTGTCAGCAGCCAAATATGGCTGCGATTTTACTCTTTCCACTGATAGCAGCCGGCATCGACACGTGCGGTGCGCTCCACACCTTCCCGATCGTACGGATAAGCTCCTGCCACCGTAGCATCGCCTATTCCTATAGCAGGCGAAACGGAATCGAGGTGGAAATCAAAGTAACGGTACTCCTTGTACAGATAATAGTTGTTGACAAACACCGTATCACTGTCGGTAGCATACACGTTCGCCTCGAACTGTGGGAGAGCGAACGTATCGGCTCGCAGATAGTTGCCACGGAACGCACCTATGTACTGCTCCGGCAGCGGTGCAGCCAGCACCAGACAACGGGCGCGCGCACCGGTGACGATATTGTTGTACATATACGTCTGCATCGGTGCCATACGTTTGCTCAGGTTATTGATAAACACAGCGGCTACATCGTCGCGCTGCGTACTGTGGATATTCAGATTGGTATAAGGATAGCCGAAATATGCAGCCACCGTGTTGTGCACCAGTGTATGGCTACCGCCCTGCAGATATATGCCATACGAGGCGCAATTGGAGATTTCCGAATTGGTGATGAGCGCATCGGTATTCAGGCACACCACTCCGTACACGGACATATTGTGTATTCTGCAACCATCGACAGTGAGTTGCGGCAGGGGCGCAGAAGTATTCTCCGACTGGCAGAACAGTCCCACATTGCCACTCAACACATCTACATACCTGAACGTGTACGCGCGCGGCGCACTGCCTTCGTGCAACATATAGATACCATTCCACTGGCCGGATGCATAGGCATACGGAACAGAGTCAAACAACCGGTCGGTACGATAACCTCTGATCACTATCGGTTGCTCCTGCGTACCTTCGGCCGACACATTGCCCAAGGCAAAGACGGCTGCACGGTTATGCATATAGAGCGTTGTACCCGCCTGAATAGTCAGATCACCGCGGACAATAACCGTATCAAGCACCAGGTAAGGTTTGTCGGCCGTCCAGGACTGCGAACCGGCATAATCAGCCTTGTGCAGCACTTTGACGTCTTGACCGATAGCCGACAGATGAAGGACGGTGCGGTTACCGTTATACAGAAACGACAGGTCGTCGCGGATAACAAGAGGATTGTTCTGCCCCGACGGGTTGACATACGCGCGTACAAAGACGAACGCACTGTCACCGC
>JAFXSS010000042.1 GCA_017525455.1 Paludibacteraceae bacterium | reverse complement strand
GTAACCGTTAGCGATGGTGTAAACGATGCGAGCCAAAACATCGTAGTTACTCCTATCGCAGATAACGTAAAACCGGTTATGGGTGAGGCTTCGTTGGAAAGTAAGACTTGGAACAGCGCAATCATTAGTGTAGCCGCTACAGACAATAAGGGCGTTACCGCTTATTACGTGGTAGAGAAAGACGCTGATTATGTGGCTACGGAAGGCAAGATTACCATTGAGGGTCTGACCGCTGCAACAGCTTATACCTTCACGATCAAGGCAAAAGATGCAGCCGGCAATATCTCTGACAATAGTGCAGAGGTATCTTTCACCACCGATGCACACTCGTTGGTTCCGGCAACCGCAGCTCCGGTTCCTCCTGCTCGTGAGGATAGATGGGTGCGCCCGATTTATAGCGATGCATATACTTCCATTTTGAAGCATAATTTTGCATTATCCAATTGGGGCTCTAAGGCCGGTACACGAGAGCAAGTTGCCGGTGATAATTATTTGCTATATGACTTCTCAGAAGGTGGTAATGCTATTGTATGGGGAGAGAATAGTGCAGGAGCAAATGCTATTGTTGCTATCGAAGGTAAGAATGCGGGTGGTGACGGTGATAATACCGGTGTTGATGCAAGTGCAATGGAATACCTGCATGTGGATATCTGGTCAAATGCCTCATCAGCCAACGTAGAAGTGCGTATTAATGATAACATGTTAGCTCGCGTCAACCTGACAGGTGCAGGTTGGCAGCAGTTTGATTTGCCATTGAGCGAACATGTTGAAAACATTAATCCGACAAGCGTACGTTGGATGAAGTTCACCAATATCTCTGGTGCCGACCATATAGCAATTGATAATGCTTATTTCTGGCGCGAACCGGTGGCTGCTGACGAAAGTGCTCCCTCAAACGTAAGGGCTACGGCCATATATACCGACCTGTATTCGGTGCTGATAGAGTTGTCTGCTACTGAAAATAACGATGATATCTCTTATTCAATCAAATTGGGTGATGTTGTCAAAGCTGTAGGTGTCGGCAAATCAGACGTGGCAGCAACCATTCGTGTAGCCGGTTTGACACCGAACACGAATTATACATTCGCTGTTGTGGCTACGGATGTATCCGATAATTCCGCAGCGCCGGTTAATGTGACCGTTCGTACCAAGGCTTTGCCTGTACCTGCACCTGCACCCGTAATCAGAGAGGCATCGGTGAGGGCATTGTATTCGAATGCATATACGCCTGTATGTACTGTAACCAATTATTGCGAGAACTGGTGGCAGGCAGCGACATTGCATAATGATATAACACTCGGCGAGAACGATAACGTACTTTACTACGATAATATTCCGGCTTCAAGCGCTTTTGGCTGGAGTTTCGCTTCGCCGAAGATTGATGCTGCCGGCTTCCAGAAACTGCATTTTGATATCTATCCGATGAAATCCGGTACAATTGAACTATATCCTGTCAAAGAAGCAGGAGGCGAGTATCCGCGCGCATCACAAACACTTGTTGCTGAAACGTGGAATGAAGTTGTTCTGGATTTCACCAACGAAACGATTGAAGATATATTCAAGCAACTCGGTTTCAGGAATTATAGCAACCTTGGGGCATTTTTCCTTGACAACGTGTATTTCTTCAGGACAGAAGATGTAACCCTTGACCAAAATACGACTTCATCGGAAGCACTAAGCTCTCTCAATGGCGCATTTGCAAATGTTACCATTGTACGCCCCCTGTCTGCCAATGGTAACTTCAAGACTCTCTGTTTGCCATTCTCGATGAACGCAGAGCAGATTGCTGAGACATTTGGCGATTGCGAGATACTGATGCTCACCGGTGGACGTATGAAGACCGAAAAGGACATGTACATACAATATGATCCTGTGCATGAGATAGTAGCCGGCAAACCGTACTTGATGACGATTGCAAATAGTGTTGCCGGTCTTGATTTCAATGGCGTGCTCATTAACAGTTCAACTACAAATAATGAGATTACTATAGATCTTGGGGGTGGAAAGTCTATCACGATGATAGGCACGTTTGTTAAGCAATCTCTCACTGCTGAAGATCAGTATTATCTTGATTCAGACGGTTACCTCCACTCTGTAAAACTATATGGCGAGGAGAATAGTGGCTCATCCGTTTCAATTCCTGCATTCCGTTGTTATTACGAATTCGCCGGTTTTAGCGATCCTTCCTCGGTTAGTGCGCGTGTTGTTCGAGCAACAGATGTGGTTACCGGAGTAGATGATATGCGCGATGTATCAGTTGCCGAAAAACAGCTACTTGATGGCCAACTATTCATAGTTCGAGATGGGAAGCGCTATACAATAACAGGACTTAGTGCCGAATAATCAGCCACCCCTCTTCCAAAAGTGGGAGAGGGGGCTGATGGTAACACGTAATGAAATAGATTATCCCTAAAAATGACGACAATGAAAAAAATATATCAAGTTCCACAGACAGGTTACGATATGCTTACGATGAATATGTATGTGCTCCAAACTATTTCCGGTAAAGGTCCCGGATTTGGCGAAGGTGGCGGTAGTGGTATGGGTGAGTAATATAGTAATTGTTTGTCGCAATCAAGCGAAGCATTTTAACATAGAAACTTCCTAATCCAATAACCATGAAACGATTGATAAGTGTATCACTACTATTGATTGTAGCGGTAGCTAGGGGTTATGCTGCCAGCATCGGTACGTGTAATGGCCGGATTGTCAGCGGTTCGACCGTGAGTTACCTGACATGGCGCACGGAGACTGATGGCTCAGTCGTAATCAGTATCAGCGGTGGTAGTGTGGTCGGTGCTGCGTTCCGCGGTAACGGTATGGCTCGTGACGCGTTCTACTATTACCGAGCCGGGCATAGTACTGATCAGCTCCTACTTACCGACTCGATGACTGCGTCGTTCAACTCCGCCCGCGATGAGTTGCGCTGGACACCGAAAGCCGGCTTTGTGCCTCGAACAGGTGATGTAATACATTATACAACCGGCAAGTATATCGAATGGAAAACCGCCAAGGACGGCAACGCGTATAGTAACATATACGAAATAACTTACCATATCGGTGACGGATGCGAACTGTTGGATACACCTGTCATCCAGTCCATTAGTGAAGATGGCGTGATCAGTTTCACTCCGGTTAGCGGCGCGGATGCCTATATGGCATATATCTATCAGGGCGACCTGCTACTATCCACTGCAACGGTCAAGAATGGCGGAACGATAGATTTTCAGTCGTATAACCCAATTACCTATACAGTTTATCTTCAGGCTTTGGGATGGTCGGGCAGCAAACTGAATTCCGAATTGTCGGAAGGAGTCAGTTGGACGCCGGCAGTAATATCGTTACCCGAGTCACAGTTGTGTGGCAAGCAGATAGGTAGCGGTACGAGTGCTGCGTATCTCAATTGGCAGACCAATGAAGACGGAGATATTGTTATTCGCATCGAGGGAGATGCCAATACACATTTTCGCGCCAACGGAATGGGCGATGCGAGTATGGGGCGGTTCATGGTAGGAGCATCTACCGCAGCTACATATTTTGAGCGTGAATACTACGGCGACAATAGTGATGAGTACATACTTCGTCATCGTGAAGACGTGTCCTTGCCATACGGAACGAAGATTAAGTTCAGTGGTACTATCGAATGGAAGACAACGGCCAATACCAACGCATACGGAGACTATAGTATGGAGTATATCTACGGTACAGTCTGTCCAGGACTGCCAATTCCGGCTATTGATTCCATCGGTATAGGTGATACTATTTATTTCTCACCCGTAGAACACGCTACAGAATATGTGGCAACCATCTATCGCGGCGCGTTGAAGGTATATACCCAGACCGTCAACTCCGGCGATGTGCTTCGCTTCTCTCCTTATGTCGAGGCAGATTACTATGTATATCTGACTGCCAAGGCAAAGGCCTACCAATCGGCAACATCCGATCAGCCGTATATTTGGCACGTCAATGCAAACGGCGAAGATTTACCCCAAAGCAGCGTTTGCAATCGTTTGGTTCAGAATACGAGCGGTGGCATCTATCTCTCCATTGAGAGTGATGAAGAAGGAAACCTTGTTTGCACCCTGTCCGGTCCAAACAATCCTACCTGGCGCGGTAGCGGA
Organism: Paludibacteraceae bacterium; assembly: GCA_017525455.1. Taxonomy (GTDB): domain Bacteria; phylum Bacteroidota; class Bacteroidia; order Bacteroidales; family Paludibacteraceae; genus Colicola. The sequence goes on along the minus strand of JAFXSS010000042.1, from coordinate 1,928 downwards.
TTGCAGACGGATAGGATGAGCTTGTATGGCATGGCGTTAGCAAATTACTACGACCGCCAAGGCGGCTATGAGCACTCATCAACACTGGTTCTGCTGTCGAAGATTGGCATCAATCCCGCACGTGATGGCGACATGATAACCTATAAGGGCAATGTAGAGTGGTTCGTGACCGTGGATGGAGTCGAGTCAAGTCCTTGGGTCGGGGATTATACCTTCGACTACCAATTCGGCACAACTTGTTCGCCACGGCTACCGCGTCTGGCTATACCGGTTATTGACTCCGTCTCGACCGATGGAATACTTGCTTTTGCCGATGTGCCCGATGCTGTTTCGTACAAAGCATACATCTTTGATGCTGATGAGACGCATATCGAAACACAACAACTGGAGCGCGGCGCACCGATTGCAGCCAGCACCGGTGTTATTCCGGGGTTCAGTTATCTGATACGGCTGCAAGCGTGGCCGGAGCAAGGGAGTACAGAGTTTAGAGAGAGTCTGCTATCCGAGGCCATAGAGTGGATGTTTGAGGAGGAGCCTGAACCTATTGTAGGCTTGGAGAGTCTGACGGATGATATGGTATTTAGCCTATACTCCGTACAAGGTATATTGTTGCACAGCCGATGCACAGCCGTCGATTTGCAGCGTTATCCGTTGCACGGAATGTATATAATAGCATGTCCCACGCATAGCCAATTGATCTTACTGCCATGAAACGACTGACCCTTATTCTGTCCGTGTTGCTACTGATAGCAGCCGGCATGTACGGCCAGATAGACACTGTTTTCTGGATGGCTGCACCGTCGCTGACTACAGAGCATCATATCAACAATATCTATCTAACCCTTGTGGCCTATGATGAAGCTGCAGAGGTAGAGGTAACCATGCCAGCCGATAACCGCGTGCTCATGCCGCGAACCACGTTGGCTGCCGGACGAATGTACCAACTCTCGCTCAAAAACACCACCAACGAGAATACGGCGCTCTACAACCGCGACTATGCCACTTTGGCCAATCGAGCTGTGCAGCAGCGAGGAATCTGCATCACCTCTACAGCCAACATAATGGCCTACTTCGTAACGACGAACGATAACAGTGAGATCTATACACTCAAGGGGCAACATGCGCTGGGTACGGACTTTGTAGTGCCGATGCAATGGCGCTATAGGAGCGGTGTGTATAACAGCGGAGCAGCAGGTTCGGATACAAACATGAAAGCGCATGGCTCGATAGAAGTAGTAGCAACAGAAGATAATACACATGTCACGTTTGTAACTCCTGTAGCTACCAACGAAAGCCCTCAACCAGATACCATACGTGTCACACTCAATCGAGGTGAGACGTATGCTATTTGCAGTCGGGCAGACGATACGCCAGCAGACCAGTTGCTGGGCGGAACACGAGTCACCTCCGACAAACCTATAGCCGTCAATTCCACCGATGATACAGCTACTAATTTCGATTTTAACGGATGGGGAGACAAGGATCTGGTAGGTGACCAATTGGTGCCTACCGACCTTACGACATCGCAGTATATCGTTGTGTCCAACAACTCGGCCAATGCAGGGCTCTATGAATATGTTTACCTGTTTGCAGTGGAGGACGGCGAGACGGATATTTATGTTCGCGACGATAATACCGATACACGTGTCGGTACTATATCTCCGAATAATCCCTTGGAACTCAAGATTCCAGCACTTACAGCTAAATATATCTATAGCGACAGCGGCAAACCGTTTGTATGTTTCCAGTTGACGGCCAACATTGCCGGCTCGGAATTAGGTGGCACGATGCTGCCGAGTATCAACTGCTCCGGTTCGTCGCAAGTGTCGTATATGCCCGTGCTGAATACAACTACCGTATATGTGTCATTGCTCACTCGCACCGAACATACAGATGCGTTCTTGGTTAACGGCTCTGAGTATGACCTG
>JAFXSS010000041.1 GCA_017525455.1 Paludibacteraceae bacterium | reverse complement strand
ATGAAAGCCAAAGGTATGGCCGGGCATATGCAGGAGATGATTGAAAACGGGCAAACACCGGGTGCGCCGGGCAGAGGAGGCATGCCGCCCATGGGACCGCCTCCGGGAAGATAATTGACAATTGACTAACATTAACAAATAATGCACAACTTATTGTATATAACATGGAATGTTGACCCCATACTGATTCATGTAGGCGACGGCGGAATCCGTTGGTATGGATTGTTATGGGCGATTGGTTTGTACCTGTGCTATCTGATACAGGTTCGCTTGTACAAACATGAGCACTGCCCGGAAGACTGGCCAGACAAGATCTTCCTTTGGATGGCACTGGGCGTGATTATCGGAGCACGAATCGGTCACTGCTGGTTCTACGAGTGGCATGATGTTACCCTACCCTGGATGGCTTCGTACTGCAAGGCTATGAATATCAGCACCGAGCCTATACAGATATTCGGTTGGACGTTTGTATACCGCAATCCGTATATCGAGCACCCGTTTCTGCTGCTAAAGATATGGGAGGGCGGCCTGTCTTCGCATGGCGGTGCTATAGGCCTATTCATTGCAGCATGGCTGCTGAACAAGAAACATTTCAGCAAAGAGCCCAAGTTCCATACATCGATGATATGGATACTGGACAGGTTGTGCATCGGTGTAGGCGTAACCGCTACACTCATCCGACTGGGTAACCTGATGAACTCGGAGATCTACGGCGGACCGACTGACCTGCCGTGGGGATTCATCTTCGTACGTGACGGACAGACAGTGCCCTGCCACCCCACACAGATCTACGAGATGCTATACTGCATAGTTGCGCTGATTACAACATCGCTGATGTACAGATACGGCAAAGCATATCGCCGTGAAGGACTGCTGCTTGGCACGTTCCTGCTGATTGTGTTCGTAACGCGATTCATGCTGGAGTTCATCAAGAACGATCAGGAACTGTTTGAAGCCGGTCACCTGCTGAACATGGGACAGATTCTGAGTATACCGTTCATCATCCTGGCAGCATGGCTGGTGATACGAGCCTACCGCAGACCGATGAATCCGGATACTGCGGAAGAGACCGTTCCGCTGAAAGAAGAAAAACCGCTGCGCTCAAAGACAAAGGCCTGATATGTTCCGACGTATCATATATCTACTGTTGCTAAGTTGTTGTCCGGTACTGTTGCAGGCTGCTGATACAGTGGTTGTTGTGCATCAGTATGCCGACACGCTCAAGTTACAGGATGCCACGCAAACGGTACAGCTCAACGACGATGACATGTTGCTTGCGCTGATTGCGGAGCAAAGCCGGTTGATAGCCGACTCGCTGGCAGCACTCGACAGCACGCAACTCAACAGCGAGGAGTCAAGACAACGGCTGCTGGCTATGCAGGAACGGTTGCGTCGCGACTCGATTGTGCTGGATTCGATTCGCATCGATTCCATCAGGCTAGAGACTCAACGACTGGTTCAACAAATAGGCGCACAACATGTTGATATTCAGGATATCCGCATCGAGAAGCATATCGTGCCGGACGAAGAAGAAGACAAGGCAGATATACGCCGCGCCATACGGCAGCAATATTCGCCTTGGTATCGTGAAGCGCGTACACTGGTACAGTTCACACAGAACTACATATCCCCCAACTGGTACAAAGGCGGTCATTCGAGTCTGGCTATGCTAGCTATACTGCGCGGCAATATCAAGTACAAGAAGGATAACTTTGTTTGGGAGAGCACCGGAGAATGGCGTATGGGTTTGTCCACCACCGGCAAAACTGACTCCATACACAAGGTAAACGTAACCGACGACCTGCTGAAGATTTACTCCAAAGCCGGCTATCAGGTATATAGCAAACTGTATTTATCCGGTGCTGTTGACCTGCAAACGACGCTGCTACCCTCGTGGAAGACTAATAGCCAGCAACTCAAGTCCGGTCTGATGACACCTATCCGGTTTAACTTGACTGCAGGTATGGATTACAAACCTGTGGATTGGGTGACCATCAACTTCTCACCGGCTACATTCAAACTGGTACATGCTGCCATCAGCGATTCGTCACGCGTGCTGGTGACAGATTTCGGTATCGACAAAGGCAAAAAGACACTGGCTGAGTTCGGTAGTTCGCTGCGCGTGGAGATGAAGTACAAACCCCTGCGAGAGATTGAGTTGTACTCACTACTCTATTTCTACACCAACTACCGTCAGATAGAGTTTGACTGGCAGATTGAGTGCGACTTTATCATCAACAGGTTTCTATCCACTCACCTAACGCTGCATCCGCGCTTTGACTCGACCGTCAAATCCACCGAACCGCAACACATGCAGTTCAAGGAGTTACTGTCCATAGGATTCAACCACTACTTCAGATAGAACGCTGCGCTGACAGAAGATATACTTATGACCAAATATCTGACATACTTGCTGCTTGCGCTCTGCTTCGCTACAGAGGCATTGGCTACGGAGTATATCGGCCGTGTGGTGGATGAAAAAGGTACGCCGGTCGGTTACGCCACCGTTTACATGGCTGATGACCCGGTTATCGGTACAGCCACGGCCAACAACGGTCTGTTTCATCTGCAGACTGACCTGCCCATCTTCAGCGAATTGATTGTTTCATTCATCGGCTATGAGAAGCAGACATTGCTGCTAAGTGAACTGCACTCCGACACAACTACGATTGTGCTCAAGGAGCAGCCTATCCATCTGGAAGAAGTGGTGATAGCAGCCAAACCGCAGAAGCAGAAGAACAAACGCAAGCGGATGCAGGAATTGCTGGCCGCCGTCTATCGGCAGATGCAAACGGACTTTCCCTTAAGCGCCACAGGTTACCATATAGTAAGCGATGTGCGCATGGATGCCGAGGACGTGCCATGGGGCATGGAGCAGATGATTGCGCGTGTAGTTGTACTGCCGCAACAGGGTCACATCGTCAAAGATCCGCGTAATGGCAAGCGCAGTGTCATTCCTTCTGACTCGCTGCAATTCGGCGGCGAATATTGCAAACGGTATTTCGACGCATCCATTCGCAACCTCGCAGACACCATCCTGGCAGGTAACGACCTGGAGGCTATTCATCCGCAAATGCGAAAAGCAGCCAATGCTATTGACTCGGGAGTGGTGGTACACAAGGCTCTGTGGAGCATGGGAAATATCGTGTTTGATTTTGCCAACACGATGCAGGATGTCAACCGTTGGCAAGTAAGCAACGAGAGCGAAGGAGAAACGGTGCTGACCTACACCGAGAAACAAAACATGCTGGGAATTTTCGTCTATCAGATGAAGCGGCATTATATACTTCGATCAGATGACCTGCGCGTGCT
>JAFXSS010000040.1 GCA_017525455.1 Paludibacteraceae bacterium | reverse complement strand
TCATCGACTGGTGTGTTGTTCAAGTAAATATTAACCGTCGCCTTGCGCGAGCAAAAGCATAACGATATGAATACGAATAGCAATACCTATACAATAGTATATGCTACGGTAGTAGTGATTATCGTAGCTGTGCTTCTAGCATTGGTCAGTCAGGTTCTTGGGCCGCGTCAGCAGGCTAACGTACGTCTCGACCAACAGAAGCAGATTCTCGGGGCACTCAAGCAGGATATAAGCAACTGTGCTGATCCCGCTGCGCTGTATGACTCGCTGATTAAGGATACCATCGATGTCAACGGTCATCCTGTTTTTGTTGCCGAGATTGAGGGCGATCCCAAGTTCGTTCTGAAACTCAAAGGTGCAGGTCTGTGGGGAGGCATCGGCGGTTATCTGGCTCTGGATAAGGACAAGAACACGATCTATGGTGCGAACTTCAACCATGAGTCAGAGACTCCGGGTCTGGGTGCCCTGATCGTTGAGTTGCCTTTCCGTCAGCAGTTCGAAGGCAAGCACATCCGCAATGCGGAAGGTGAGATTGTCAGCGTGGCTGTACTCAAAGCCGGCACAACGGCTGAAGGTCAGGAGCAGGTAGATGCCCTGTCAGGCGCAACTATCACCTCCACCGGCGTAAGCGACATGCTACGGACAAACCTGAGCGAGTATGCCGAATTTCTGAATGTTAAATCGTGTTGTGGCAAGTGCTGCAAGAAGCAGGCTGAAGGCTGCTGCCAAGCCCAAGAGGGCTGCGCAGAGAATGCCGAACAGCCCGAGTGCGCACAACCTACCGACACACAAATAGTAAACGAATAACATGGCACTTTCACAGAAAACGAAAGAGACCCTTTTGGGTCCGTTGAATGCCAACAACCCTGTCGTTGTACAGGTGCTTGGTATATGTTCGGCGCTCGCTGTAACCGTTCAGCTCAAGCCCGCACTGGTGATGGGTGTAGCTGTAACGATTATCGTGGCTATGTCGAACGTCATTATCTCGTTGCTGCGTAATACGATTCCTATGCGAATCCGTATCATCGTGCAACTGGTTGTTGTAGCCGCACTGGTTACGCTCGTTAGCGAAGTGCTCAAGGCGTTCGCTTACGATGTGGCTATGCAGTTGTCGGTTTATATCGGTCTAATCATCACGAACTGTATCCTAATGGGGCGTCTGGAGGCTTTTGCCATGACGAACAAACCCTGGGATTCGTTCCTCGACGGTCTGGGCAACGGTTTGGGCTACGCGTGGATTCTGGTGGCTGTTGCGTTTGTTCGCGAGTTGTTCGGCTCGGGTACGCTGCTCGGCTTCCGCATCATCCCAGAGAGCTGGTACGTCGCCAACGGCGGCTTCTACGAGAACTGCGGTATGATGATGATGCCTGCTATGGCTTTAATCCTCGTTGGTTGTATCATCTGGGCACACCGCTCGCTAAATAAGGAGGAGAAGTAATATGGAACATGCTATTTCATTATTTGTTCGCTCGATCTATGCGGACAACATGATTTTCGCATTCTTCCTTGGAATGTGTTCATATCTGGCTGTTAGTAAGACGGTGAAGACCAGTCTCGGTTTGGGCGTGGCTGTTACGTTTGTGCTGCTCATCACCCTGCCCGTCAACTATCTGCTGCAGATATATGTGCTCAACCCGCTGAATCTCGGATATCTCTCGTTCATCCTGTTCATCGCCGTTATTGCAGCTATCGTGCAGATCGTCGAGATGGTTGTTGAGAAGTTCAGCCCGTCGCTGTATGCGAGTCTGGGTATCTTCCTGCCGCTGATTGCTGTGAACTGCGCCATCATGGGCGGTTCGCTGTTCATGCAGCAGCGTATTCTGCTCGATCCAGAGAATGCCAAGGCTATCGCCAATATCGGTGACGCTTTTGCTTACGCTCTTGGTTCGGGTCTGGGCTGGCTGGTAGCAATCTGCTGCCTTGCAGGTATTCGTGAGAAAATGGAGTATAACGATGTTCCCAAGCCTTTGCAGGGTCTCGGCATCACGTTCATCGTGGTCGGACTGATGGCTATGGCGTTCATGTGCTTCAGCGGTCTTAACATCTAATAGGAGGACAACACTATGAATATGACAGCAATTCTATATGCAGTAGGAGTATTCCTTGCGGTTATTCTCCTGTTAGTGATTATTCTGCTTGTTGCCAAGAAATACCTCGTTGCCAGCGGTGACGTCAAGGTTACTATCAACGGCGACAAGGTCTATGACGTAGCCGCAGGCGGTAGCCTGCTTAACCAACTCGGCGAAGCGGGTGTGCACCTGCCTTCCGCATGTGGTGGTAAAGGTTCTTGCGGACAGTGTAAGTGCCAAGTACTCGAAGGTGGCGGAGAAATCCTCCCAACTGAGACTGTTCACTTCAGCCGTAAACAACAGAAAGACCACTGGCGTCTCGGATGCCAGGTTAAGGTTAAGAACGACCTCCAGCTCAAGATGGACGAGTCTGTGCTCGGCGTCAAGGAATGGGAGTGCGAGGTTATCTCCAACAAGAACGTCGCTACGTTCATCAAGGAGTTCAAGGTGCAACTTCCTCCGGGAGAGCACATGGACTTCGAACCGGGTTCGTATGCGCAGATCCGTATCCCCGAGTACGACATCGATTACGACCGCGACATGGACAAATCCCTTATCGGCGACCTCTATCTGCCGTCATGGGAGCGTTTCGGACTCTTCAAACTCAAACAGAAGAACACCGAGGCTACTATCCGTGCCTACTCTATGGCTAACTATCCCGACGAGGGCGATATCATCACCCTTACCGTACGTATCGCTACGCCGCCATTCAAACCCAAGGACCAGTGTCCCAACGGACCCGAGTTCATGGATGTGCCCTGCGGTATAGCCTCGACATATATCTTCTCACTCAAGCCGGGTGACAAGGTAGTGATGTCCGGTCCTTACGGTGAGTTCCGTCCTGTATATGACTCGAAGAAAGAGATGATCTGGGTCGGCGGTGGTGCAGGTATGGCTCCGTTGCGTGCGCAGATCATGCACATGCTCAAGACGCGCCAGTGCCGCGACCGCGAGATGCACTACTTCTACGGTGCACGTGCTTTGGACGAGGTATTCTTCCTAGAAGATTTCCTGGAGTTGGAGAAGGAGTTCCCGAACTTCCATTTCCACCTCGCATTGGACCGTCCCGATCCCAAGGCAGACAACCTCGGTGTCAAATATACTCCGGGCTTCATTGCTCCTGTTATGGGCGATACCTATCTCAAGCAGCATGACGCTCCCGAAGACATCGAGTATTACCTCTGCGGTCCTCCGATGATGGCAAAAACCGTCCTCGACCTGCTCCACTCTCTCGGCGTGGAGGATCAGGATATCCGCTTCGATAACTTCGGAGGATAAGGACACATACACATTAAATTGCAAAAGAGCGCGCGCACATATGTACGCGCGTTCTTTAATTTATATGATATCGTGATTAACATGCCCGGATACCTTCCATAACACAAAAAAACGCACACCTTTGCAAATTTTCTTCGGGAATGCTTGCAAATGTGCATTTTTTTTTGTATCTTTGCGGTCGCTTTGATTGAATATCCCTAATCATTGAAAAACATACTATATGGTAATCGGAATTCCAAAAGAGATCATGCACGGTGAGAACCGCGTTGCATGTTCGCCCGAGACTGTCGGGAAGTTCGTAAAGGACGGCTTTACCGTTCTGGTTGAGAACCATGCCGGTGACGGTGCATTGTACCACGATGAGCAGTATATTGCTGCCGGGGCACAGATGTTGTCGGATGCTGCTGAGCTTTATGCAAAGGCTGAGTTAATACTGAAGGTGAAAGAACCCCTGTTCAACGAGCAACTGCAGAAGCATGAGGTTGAACTGATGCACAAAGGTCAGTACTTGATTACGTTCATCCACCCTGCCTCACCGGTCAATCATGAGATGGTCAAAAGTCTGACGGCACAAGGAGTGACGGCATTTACACTGGATTGTATTCCACGTATCTCTCGCGCTCAATCGATGGATGCCCTAACGAGTATGTCCACCTGCGCGGGTTACAAAGGAATTATCATGGCTGCAGACCATCTGACGTCGTTTATTCCTCAGATGTTTACAGCAGTAGGTAAAATTGAGCCGGCAAAAGTGATGGTGATTGGCGTAGGTGTTGCAGGCTTGCAAGCGTTAGCGACAGCCAAACGTCTGGGAGCTATAACCTACGCTGCAGATATTCGTCCAATGGCAGCCGAGAACGCTATGTCGCTTGGCGCAAAGATTATTGACACAGGTGTGCCTGCCGAACTGGCAGTTGGTGAAGGCGGTTACGCCAAAGCATTGCCTGCCGATGTACTGGTTAAAGAGCGTGAGATGCTGCTCGAGACAATCCAACAGATGGATATCGTGTTCTGCTCTGTGCTTGTGCCTGGCGAACTGGCTCCGGTCATCATAACCGAAGAGACGGTGAAAGGTATGAAGAAAGGCTCAGTGATTGTGGATATAGCCATCGACCAAGGCGGCAACTGCGAGATAACGCCTAAAGGCACTATCGAAGTCAAGCACAATGTGACGCTCATCGGCGTAAAAAACATCCCGGGTGAACTACCTACGTCATCGACATGGATGTTCTCGAACAACATGTATAATCTGGTTAAGTATCTGGTCAAGAACGACACCATCGAATTGAACATGCAAGACGAGGTTATTGCCAAGAGCCTGGTCTGCACCGATGGCAAACTATTGCACGCCGGTGCACGCAAAGCTATGGGACTGTGATGCATCCGCTGATACTGATAGGGGTGTTCGTGGTATGCACGGTGGCCGGATACCTGATTATCCGCACCGTGCCGAGCCTGTTGCATACGCCGCTGATGTCCGGCATGAACGCCTTGTCGGGCGTAACGCTGGTAGGTGCACTGACTGCAACCGGTGTGGCACTATTGTTGGATCAGACTGTTTGGGCACAGATCTGTGGCGGCACAGCTATCGTGCTGGCTACAGTGAACGTGTTCGGCGGTTTCGGCATAACCCACCGTATGCTGCGAATGTTCCATCATAGCCGAAAGACCACTGAGATCACTGACGCAGAAAAAAACGAGCCGTGAGTATAGTGCAAATAGTGATAAGCATCATCCTGTCATTGGCCGTATTGGCCTGCATAGCGATGATGAGCAGGGTTCGCACCGCAGTGGCGGGGAACTTGTTGTCAGCCGCTGCTATGCTCTGCGGCGTGGTGGCAACATTATGGTTCAACGGCATCGTCACGGCGTGGACAATCTATATAGGACTCATCATTGGTTCGCTGATTGGCAGCCTGATGGCTTCGCGAGCCCAGATGATACAGATGCCTCAACTTGTGGCATTGTTCAACGGGCTGGGTGGTGGTGCTTCAGCGCTGGTAGGCATGATGACCTACATGAGTTGGGGCATACCCGCCGGGACAACCTACCCCACTTTTGTCAAAGGTGCTGCGCTACTGGCGATTGCCATTGGTATGATTACTTTGGTGGGCAGCCTGATAGCCGCAGGTAAGTTACATAGACTCATCAATCAGCGTCCGGTGATATATCCCGGTCACTCGCTGTGGACGATAGGGCTGTTGCTAATCACAGTAACCATGCTGATTGTCGGTATACTGACGGATATTCAGCCATGGCTGATGGTCACACTGCTGATGGCTGCCTCGTGCTTCGGCTACCTGTTCTCAATCCGCGTGGGTGGTGCTGATATGCCTATCACCATCTCGCTACTGAACTCTTTGTCTGGAGTAGCTGGTGCCATAGCCGGTATGGCTGTGGGAGACATCTTCCTTGTAGCAGTTGGAGGTATAGTTGGGGCATCCGGACTGCTGCTTACTCAAATTATGTGCCGCGCAATGAACCGCAGCCTGACAGCCATCCTGCTTGGTACACAGCAGAAGATAGTAGCACCCCAACCTGCTGCTGCGCCAGCCAAGACGTCCGACAGACAGACTACTCAGTTCGCTCTGACAGATGATTTCGAACAACTATTAGAACAACTCAACGATATGGAAGTACAACAACTATTAGACGCCATCAACGCCCTCACGAAAGAAATATCGGCTCTGCGTTCCGAGT
>JAFXSS010000039.1 GCA_017525455.1 Paludibacteraceae bacterium | reverse complement strand
GCGGTACATCTCAGCGGCGGGAAACGAGTTGTGGTAGCATGTCACGTCGTACGAAGTGTATGCGTTCACGCCCTCTGCACCGATGAGGTCGAGCAGATTGAAGAATTCCTCGGTCGTGGATATCTTCGCCTCGCGCATGGAGCACTGGTTGATCTGCGTAGCCAGATCCTGACGAACCTTGGGGTCGGTGGCTTCTGCGTACTGGTCGTACAGAGCAATGATCGAGTCGTAGATGGGCTTTTCTGCTGCCCAGTCAAGCGCACCGATGCGCTGTGTGCCCTTGAACAGCATGTGCTCCAGATAGTGAGCCAAACCGGTGTACTCCTGGGGCTCATCGATCGAGCCTGCACGTACTACTACATAACCTGTTACGTCCGGTTGGTCGTGATCTTCCCAGAGCATAACTGTCAATCCGTTAGGGAGTTTGTACTCGCTCAACCCTTCGCGCGGGTCAGCGGCCTTGGCTCCGATAGCGCAACCAAGTATGGCTGCTAAGATGATTAACTTCTTCATTATTGTTCAGTTTTTGTTGATTGTATTTCTTTGAAATGCAAAGTGCTGCTTAAGGTTGTAACAAATTTCATGCCAAACGCGTCACGCGTATTGTAATGTAACCAAGTTATCGGGGCTCAAAATGTCTTTTGCTACCTCTTGTAGTTGCTCGGACGTAATTTGAGCTATTTGTTCGAATGTCTCCTGCCATGTAGGCGCGTAACCGCGGTAGAGCATGGATTTTGCCATACTCAGGGCATTGTTCTCAGCGTTCTGTGCCGATATGGCCATTTGTCCGCGCAGTTGGCGTAGGGCTGCCCGCAGTTCGCGTTGGGTGAGGGGCGTTGTAACCAACTTCTGCAGTTCTTTGCGGATGACTGCCATACATTGCTCCAACTGTTCTGGTTCGCAGGCAAAATATGTGCTCCAATAGCCTGTGTCGGATAGCGGCGTGTAGGTCGATTCAATGGTATATACCAATCCGCGTGCCTCACGCAGAGCAATGTTCAGCCGCGAGTTCAGGCTGCCGCCGCCCAGGATGTTGTTCAGCAGGTACAGAGGCAACTGTTTGCTGTGCGCTATTGGGTAGGCGCGGGTGCCCAGCATCACGTGAGTCTGGTGTGTGTGCTTGGCGAACGTGGAGGATTGCGGCTGTTGGTCTTGCTCCTGTGCAAACGTGAGTTGCCTGTCAGGCGGAAGCGTGTTCGTGTAATCGCCAAATAGTTTCTCCACCATCCTAACGAATCGCAGGGCGGATATGTCGCCCTGACAGAATACCACCATCCGCTCTGGGCGGTAGTGTTGTGCCATCCAAGCCCGTGGGCGATCAGGCGACCTGGATATATTGCGCAGCGTGCGTTTGGTGCCGAGTATAGGTTGGGCTAGAGAATGACCGGTGAAAAGCATGTTTTCGAAATCATCGTAGATCAGCTCGCTCGGCGAGTCGTTGTAACTCTCAATCTCATCGTATATAACCATCCGTTCTTTGTCCGTTTCCGCTTTCGGGAATGTCGGACCGAGCACCATCTCGGATATCAGTTTCAGTGTCTGCGGTACATGCTCGTTCAGCGTTGCAGCGTAGAATGTAGTCTCCTCCTTGGTTGTGTAGGCATTGATCTCGCCGCCTACCCCCTCAATCTGGCTGATAATCTGACGTGCAGAGTGAAACACTGTTCCCTTGAACACACAGTGTTCGATGTAATGCGCCATCCCGTTCTCTTCTGGTCTCTCGTCGCGTGTGCCTGCACCGATCATTACGCCGACATAGGCCACCGCGGATTGCGTACGACAGTGAACAATTTTGATATTATTAGGCAGTGTATGATAAAAAAATTGCTTGTTCTCTTGCATTTGTCAAATAATTGTTGTATCTTTGCGACCGCTTTGGCAAATCGCCCCTTGTACGGCATCCGATAGCATGATTTGCCGAACGCGAGCGGCATTGGCGGAATTGGTAGACGCGCCAGACTTAGGATCTGGTTCCTCACGGAGTGAAAGTTCGAGTCTTTTATGCCGCACAGGGCGAGCCCTTACCGGGGCTCGTTTTCTTTTGCTTCGTTCCAAAAGGCATCCATCTCCTGCAGAGTCATGTCTTTCAGCTCTTTGCCATGCTCTTTGGCTTTGGCTTCCACATAGTTGAACCGGCGCATGAACTTCAAGTTCGTCTGTTCTAGCGCATTGTCCGGGCGAATCTTGTATAGTCGTGCGGCATTGATCATCGCAAACAGCAGGTCGCCGAACTCCTGTTCTTTGTGCCCGCCGTCCTGTTGGGCAAGTTCGGCTTGCACTTCGTCGAGTTCCTCATGCACTTTTGCCCACACATCTTCGCGTTTCTCCCAATCAAATCCTACTCCGGCAACCTTGTCCTGTATTCGGTAGGCTTTTACGAGTGAGGGTAAGGCGTCGGGTATACCGCCCAATACGGTTTTGTTGCCGCCTTTTTCTTTCAGTTTAACCTGCTCCCACAGGTGACTCACCTGCTCGGCATCAGCGGCGGCAGCCTCGCCGTATACGTGTGGATGGCGGAATACCAGTTTGTCGCATAGCCGGTTGCACACATCGGCTATATCAAAGTCACCCGTCTCGCTGCCCATCTTGGCGTAGAACACCACGTGCAATAGCACGTCGCCCAACTCCTTGCTGATCTCGGTCATATCATGCCTGGATATAGCCGATGCAAGTTCGAACGTCTCTTCTATCGTGTTCTCGCGCAGACTGTCAAAAGTTTGTTTTCTATCCCACGGGCAGCGTTCCCTGAGTTCGTCCATGATTGTCAGCAACCGGTCGAAGGCTGCTAATTGTTCTGCTCTTGTATGCATAGTAATTCCAATTTTCCTTGTTCATCCATAGCGGCGTAAGTCCATTGGCGGAAGCAGTCGCCGAGAATAATCACCCGTGCGCCGCTTGCCAGTTCCAGATCTAGTTCTATATGCCTGTGCCCGAAGATGTAATAATCGATAGCAGATTTTTTCTCCTTGAACTGGAGACGTTCATCGTCCTTCTCTTTGGCGTAAAGCACCAGTTCTTCACGATTCTCGCCCTTGTAGCCGCAGGGGTTCGCCATCTCTTTCAGTCGCGAACGTTTCGCCCAATTGTAGCCGAGTTTGTTGCCCCATGCCGGAGGTGCGATGCGGAACAGCGTCTGTGCAACAGGGTTGTGGAAGAGAGCTCTAAGTAGCATAAACGATCGAATCCTTTTTTGCACTTGTTTCGGAAACTGCTCAAGGTAATTGTGCGGTACAAGCCCGTCGCCGTGCGCGAGCAGGCATTGCTTGCCGGCTATGGTCGTCACTTCGGCATGCCGATGTACTGTCACGCCTGTTTGGCTGGCTAACCATCCATATGTCCATATATCATGGTTTCCGATGAAGTAATGCACCTCTATGCCCCGTTCAGTCAGACTCTTGAGACAATCCAGCAGCGGCCGATATTCTTCTTTGGATTTGTCCGGCCAGACGTACTCGCTCCAAAAGTCGAAGATGTCGCCTAGTAGATAGATAGCCGTTGCATCTTGCGACAATTGCATAAGCAGATCCACGAACCGTAACTGGTGCTGTGGATCGTCCATCGCCCTGCTGCCTATATGTGCGTCACTGAGGAAATATATCATTTAATAATACTTGCTATGCAATCCCCAACCCCTAAAGAAATCCTAATTCTAATTTGGCCTCCTCGCTCATCATATCTTTGTTCCACTCCGGCTCAAATACAAGTTTCACATCTACCTGTTTGATGCCGTCCACCGTCCCGACTTTCTGTCTTATATCCTCCATCAGAAAATCGGACGCCGGACAACTCGGCGCGGTCAGAGTCATGTCAATGGAGCATATCCCGTCATCGGAGATATCGATGCGGTAGATCAGTCCGAGGTCGTATATGTTCACCGGAATCTCAGGGTCGTACACTGTTTTCAGCATACGCAGTACCTGCTCTTCTTTTTCCAAAAATTCGTTCATCTGTATACATATGCGGTGATAACCTTGTCGCGGTCACACCAATTAGGCTGCAAATGTACAAAAAAAAATGCACATTTGCAAACTTTTCAGCAGAAAAATGGTCGTAAACTGATTTTTTTTATATTCTGCCGGTCAATTGCCGGAGTATGGCTTGGCAAGAGGTGTAGATATCCTGATACGCCTGCTCGAAATCGCCGGTGTACCAAGGGTCGGAGATGTTTACTTTTTTCCCATTTATGATTTCCCCATTTACGATGTGCCCGTCTGTCCACTCCATCATCAGCGATGCTTTTTCGGTATCGCCCACTATCCTCTCCAACCGTTGGATGTTGGCTTGGTCGGCACACAGAATATAGTCATACTGCTCGTACTCGGCGCGCGTTATTCTGTGCGCGGCGTGGTGCTCGAATGGTATCCCGTGCTCGCGTAACTTGCGCTTGGCGGGAGGATAGATGTCGTTGCCGGTCTCTTCGGTCGATACAGCAGCCGAAGCAACCTCAAACATCTCAGCCACGCCTCTTTCGCGACTGAGATGTTTGAATATGTATTCCGCCATCGGCGAACGGCAGATATTGCCGTGGCAGATAAATAGGATTCTGGTCTTTGCGCTATTCACAGGGGCGATTATTTGATGGTTATTCGTCCTTGTGGCAGACGATAGGCGTCGTTGATTGTTCCTCCCATAGCGCGTACGTATGTACAAACGGCATCCACGTCGTTGAGCGGCTCGCCGTTAATGGCTTGCAGGTGCATTTTAGCGAACATGCCTGATGCTCCCGAGCAGGCTATGATATAACTCTGTCCGCCTATGGTGTAGGTGGTTTCGGGGTTGACGGGCTGCCAACAGCCTTGCTGCTGATAGGGCAGCAAGTGTCGGGTATCATCAGTCGGAACGAAAACCTCCATCTTCGTAATGCGGCGAGTAGAACCTACGCCGGCGAACATTCTGTTCTCGTCCCAGATGACGGATGTGGGTATGCGTGTGTCAACGCTGTAACGCAGTCCGCTCACTTGCATGAAATCGCCGTTCTCACGCGGCAGAGCAGCTACGCCTACCTCAAAAGCGTCCAACAGTTGCTGACCGGTGCACTCCACGATGCGCATAGTGTTGTTGAAAGGCCATATGCTGACTATATTGCCATAGGTGATAGTCGGGTTGTACAGTCCTGCTCGCAGTCCTCCGCCGTTGCACACGCCTATGTCCGCACCTGTTGTGTAACGCGCAACGTCTGCCATCAAGTCACCCAGGTTCGTCTCCTGCAGACGTACTTGCCGGTTGTCGTTGTTGTCGCGGTCAGCCAGAGCAAATGCCGTGGTGCCTACGGGCGCATTCACGCGCGCTTCCAACTCTTGTTGCACGGCTTGCACGGTGTCCCATACGGTTTGATTAATCCTGCGGCATTCGCTTGCGGGCAGCAACTCGGTGGTGATGCGGTTCTCGGTATCGATGGTCAAACGGCCTATGTATGCAAACTTCGTACCCGTTGATGTGAGTGTGACACTGTCGCCGCGGTCGTTCACCAGACGCTCGTTGAGCACATGGTGGGCATGTCCGTCCAGCACAACGTCTATGCCGTGAGTGGCGGCAATCAGTCCGCGCGAGTACGCCACCTCAGGGTCATCGCCCAAGTGAGAAAGCACAACCACAATCTCAGCTCCGTCCTCGCGGGCATCATCCACCGCCTCTTGTACGCAGCGGTAGGTGTCCGACTGGTGGAAGTTGTATAATAGGTTGCCTTCGTCGTCAACGAAGTATGTGGGAGTCGACGAGCGGAAGGTGGAGGGAGTTGCCACGCCTATAAAACCTATTTTTGTGCCACCGTAGTTGTGCACGGCATAAGCCGGGAACAGATCTTCATCGTCCTTGTCAGCATCCTTGTCGTCGTCTTCGTAACGCGAGAAGTTGCAGCATAGCGTCCGGGCTGTGAGCATGTCGCTCAGATGCTGCATCTGCGGAACGGTGTAGTCGAACTCATGGTTGCCGATAGTCAGGTAATCATAACCCACAGCGTTCATTATCCGCACGATGGCTTCGCCTTGTGTTAGACTGCCTGCTGTGTTTCCTTGGGCAAAATCGCCGCAACTGACTACTGCTACATACGGCGTTCGGCTTTGTTCGGCATCGCGCAGACCGGCCAGACGGGCATAACCCTCAACGGCACAATGCACGTCGTTCTCATACAGGATCACTATCGGTTGCTTGCGCTGGCAACCTATCAAGACTACTGCCAGCAGCAGAAAGAATACGTTGCGATATTTCATTCGTGTTTGTTAATTTTTAATTTCTATCAATGATCGATGTTGTTCTCGCAGCCACTGCTTGTGTGCGGTTTGCATCTGTGTCAAGGTCTGCGGTGTTACAAAAGTGTCGCACAACCGCTCCCAGATATAATCAACTGCCGCTTCTGACGGATGCACCAGATCGTTGGCATAGAACCGATAGTCACGCAACTCGTCGAGTACTATTTCATAGGCGGGGAAGTAAGTCACCGCATCGGCAAACTCCTGCTGCAGACGGTCGATGGCCATCAGCAGGGTGGCTTTGCTCAGTTGGTTGTTGTGCATTCCGTCGCGCTGATGACGTATGGGACTGACGGTGAACACCCAGTGTTTGTTGCTTAGTGAGTGGATGAGCGGTCGCCAGACGGTTACTATCTCCTCTACGCTCAGTCTGTTGCGCGTGAACTCGCGCTCCGGCAGTTTGTGGCAGTTGGCTACTACGTGCCCGTTGCGGTAATACACGTACGCTGTGCCAAAAGTTACCATTACCACGTCTGCTTCAGCTAGGGCTTGGTGGAGTTCGGCTTGCGATTCCAGACAACGCCGTAACACCTGTTCGCTATCCGTTCCCGAGAATGAACTGTGGTGTGACATCGAGTGGTATAGTCCGTCCTGCTCTACCAGTTCGATGCGCATATCGCCGCTCAGCGACTGCAGAATGGACAGCGGGTTGTACAACACGCCCGTAGGGTTACACACGGCGTGCAGTCCGTGTGATTGCATCAGACTGCCTATGCTGTCGGTGAAACATGAGCCGATGAGCAGTATCCGGCTGTCCGTGGTCAGTTGCCACGTACTCTTGGGTATATCAATCTCTGTCCGCCACTTCATTTGTCAACTGTCATTTGTCGATTGTCCTTACTCCCACCAGCCTCTCATATCTTGCGCCGAAGGGCTTGTAATAGACATATACGGTATATTCGTTTCGTGTCTCCCAGTGCGAACCTTCGGTGCGTAGCAGGCTGGCTGCTGGCTGCTGGCTGCTGATTGCTGATTTCGGTACAAACCAGTACTGATAGTCGTAACCGCCTTGTTTGACAGGTGCAGTCAGGTAGTAGCACTTCATGTCGCGGTCATAATCCATACGGTTACGCAGACTGAACGTGTTTCCGAACAGGTCACCGCCTACGTACACCGCACCGTCGAAGAACGGTTGGTCTGCCTTCAGTCTCCAGTGCACCCACATATATTCCGCTTCGGTTTCTTCGTCCTGCACACGCTCGGCATGTACGCGATATTGTCCGTTCACGTCAAACTCGTGGGAGTACGGCCGCCCGGCTCGCAACTCGTCTGTGTTGAGCAGGGCATGATAGTCCCCCATCTCATAAACGATACGGTCGATGCCTGTGCCGGCATAGTAGGTCGAGTAGGCATCGAAGTGCCGGTACTCGTCGCCACCCTCGAATATTAGCGGTCGGCTATGTTGCCAGCGTAGCGACTTGCCGTCAACGAACGTAGGTGCAGGGGCTACAACCTGATTGTCATGACGGCCGTTCTGTTGTACTACTATGAAGTAATCATCCCGCAGATTGGTACTGCTGCCGTCAGTCGTCACTTCTATCTCCAACTGCTGGTATCGGCCGCTGAGCTCAATGTCTGTTGTCGATAGCACCTTGCCTTCTATTCGCACTCTCGCTTCGGCTACCAGTAGCGGTACGCGTGCCACTACGCGCTCCGGATTGCCGTCCTCGTATATGCTAATCTCGTACCTGCCACTCAACTTGAGATTCATATCGTCGTTGGGGAACAAGAACCGGTAATGGGTATATACCTGCCGCGTATTCAGCGAGGGTGTGTAATCGGTTATGTCCTGCGTGGTGAATCCTTCAATGTATTCCACCGAAGCGAGATTGTCAGGCTTGCCGGACGCATCGCAGTGGCGTACAGTGTAGGTATATTGGCGAAAATCCTGGCTCATCTCGTCGAATGACACTTCCAGTACGTGCCCGTTCACATCGCCTTCGGCTGTTAGAGGCTCTATTCTGCCGTCCGATGATTCCCGCGCAAACAGCACGGGACGTTCGGGCATAGTGTAGCACTCGCCTGTCTCGGCTACTATGTACCGGGTGCGTACGGTGCGTATCTCATCACCTTGAACCGCAATCGTACCTACGCAAAGTGCTGCGCATACGGTTATAGTTTGTAGTATGGATGTCCTCAATCTCAAAATAGGTCTTGTTCGTGGAGTTATAGTTGCAATTTTCAATTTACGATTTACAAAAATTATTCCAAAAATGCTAAACTTCATCATTTTTTGTAAAAAATTTGCAAATAATCGCATTTTATTGTACCTTTGCACCCGCTTTTCGCCAAATGGTACATTGTAGCTGACCAAATGGTAAATAGCTTGCCACTGTGGCTCAGTTGGTAGAGCAACGCATTCGTAATGCGTGGGTCGCCGGTTCGAGTCCGGCCAGTGGCTCAGAAAAGACTGCTTCGGCAGTCTTTTTTAGTTCTTGGGCACTTTGCACGCTCCAAATAGCGCAGTTTGTTGAACGAGAATGCGCGGAGTTGAGTCGAAGGAATATCGAGGGAATACCGAAGGAATATCGAGAGTGATAACAGACTGCTGCGCGCAGAGAAGATAGATTGCTATTATGAATACAATGGCATTCATCCACTAAAAAAATCACGAAAGTGCAATTTTTCTGCGGGAAAGTTTGCAAATGTGCATATTTTTTCGTATCTTTGCAGGTGCGTTGTGCTAGACAATAGAAAGTCCCACAATGATGAAGGTCGCCAGCAATTGCTGCATAATCAATAGTCAAGCAACATTACTAACAAACAAACAATAACAATAATCATCATAATATCATGGAAATAAAAGAATTGAAACAGGCCTTTGCAAAGGCATATGGCAAAGAGGCAACCGCGGTGTATTTCTCACCGGGACGTGTTAACTTGATTGGCGAGCATACCGACTATAATGGCGGTAGTGTGTTCCCCTGCGCATTGTCGTTCGGTACATATCTGCTGCTCGTGCCTAATGGCACACAGACGATGCGTTTCAAATCGCTGAACATGCCCGAAGTGGTAGAGGTGCCGGTGGACAAGATGACCGAGCCGCTGCCCGGCAAATCGTGGGTGAACTATCCGATGGGTTGCTTCGCATGGTACGTCCGCCAGGGACATAAGTTCGACCAGGGACTGGATGTACTCATCTGGGGCAATGTTCCTGCTGGCGCAGGATTGAGCAGTAGTGCCGCGCTGGAGGTGGTAGCAGCCTTTGCTGCCAATGATTATCTGGGACTCAACTATAACCACACCGATTTTGCCAAGATAGGGCAGTTAGCCGAGCATGAGTTTGCAGGCGTCAACTGCGGTATTATGGATCAGTTCGCCTCCTCGTGGGGCAAAAAGGATCACGCCATCCATCTCAACTGCGATACGCTGGAGTTTGAGCATGTGCCCGTGAAACTCGATGGCATCAAGGTTGTGATAGCCAATACTCACTCGCCTCACCATCTCGACTCTGGAGCATACAACGACCGCGTGGCACAATGCCAACTCGCATTACAGCAACTGCGTAAGGTTAAGCCCGAACTGAAGAACCTGGCTGAACTGACAGAGGCAGAGTTTGAGAAGATTGAGAACGCCATAACCGATCCTGTAGCCCACAAGCGAGCACGCCACGTGGTAGGCGAGGTACAACGTACATCCGATGCCGTCAAGGCGCTGAAAGCCGGCGATATTGAGAAGTTCGGCAAACTGATGAACGCCAGCCATGTCAGCCTGCGTGACGATTATGAGGTGACAGGTCTGCAGCTTGACACCATGGCCGAAGAGGCTTGGAAAGTGCCCGGCGTACTCGGCAGCCGTATGACCGGTGGAGGATTCGGCGGATGTACTGTTTCGCTGGTAAAAGATGAGGCTATTGAGCAGTTCAAGAAACAGGTAGGCGAGAACTACGAGCGCATAACAGGTATCAAACCGGAGTTTTATGTTGCAGAAATTTCGGATGGTGCCAGAAGACTTGAGTAATATGGTAAACGAGCAATCATTCAACACAATCCTCCCCGTAGTGCAAGGCGGCAAGAAACGTCAGATGCGCGTGGGGCTATACACACTTAGAAGTTCGTCGGGGTTGGTGGCGCAAGTCACCAACTACGGCGCTAAACTCGTTTCGCTCATCGTGCCGAACAATCAAGGCGTGAAAGCCGATGTCGTACTGGGCTTCAACACCCTGGACGAGTGGCGAAACAAGGAGACATACTTCAACGCTGTTATAGGCCGGGTGGCTAACCGTATCAAGGACGGCAAGTTCACTCTCGACGGCAAGGAATATCAACTGCCCGTGAACAACGGTACGAACAGCCTGCATGGTGGCGTCTCGGGATTCAATGAGAAGGTGTGGGAGGTTGTAGGCCAGACGGCTTACTCCGTAACTTTGCATTACCGTGCTATCGATGGCGAAGAAGGTTATCCCGGCAATATGGATGTGACGGTAACCTACGCCGTTACGCGTGATAACTCTCTGCGTATAACCTATGAAGCCACAACTGACGCACCGACCTTGTGCGGATTCACCAATCATGCGTACTTCAACCTTGCCGGCGAAGGCAGCGGTCGGGTGGATGACCATATGCTGCAGGTACTCGCTGATGAATATACGCCGTTTGACGACACGGCATGCCCGACTGGCGAGATTCTGCCCGTTGCAGGTACACCGATGGATTTTCGTGAGCCGGTACGTATAGGCGACCGCATTGGTGACCCGTTCTTCGCTCCCGGCAGAGGTATCGACAATAACTTCGTAACCCGCCCTGCCACGGAAGAAGAACGTGCTATGAACAAGAAAGACCCGAGCCTGAGGAAGGTTGCAGTAGTCAGTGCCGACGGACGTACTATGGAGGTGCACACCACGGCTCCGGCATTGCAGGTATATACAGGTAACTATGTCGAGCAGAATATTGGTAAGAGCGGACGGATGTACGACGTGCAACACGCCGTATGCATGGAGGCACAGAACTGCCCCGACGCTATCAACCATCCCGAGTTCCCCTCACCCGTTCTGCGACCGGGACAGCTGTACCGACAAGTGACGGAATATAAGTTTGTGTGAACAGAACAAAAGATTTGAAGATTTGATTATTGGATGAGAAACCTAACCCAAGCGGAGATTGAGCAACTAAAGTCACAGCATTGCTGTGCACAGGATTGGACGCAGATTGAAGTAGCCGAACCGTTTCACGCAGAGTATATACAGGATGTAGCCTTTTCCGGCAAGGTGCGTATAGGTCGTTTGCAGACCGAATACACCTTGCCGGGTGGGTTCGTCGTACACAGCGGTATCTACCGCGCCAGTATTCACAACTGCGAGTTTGGCGATAATGTGCACATATACAATGTACACAACTACATGGCTAACTACCGCGTGGGTGATAACACGTGCATCGAGAATGTCAACTCCATCGTGGTGGACGGCACATCTACGTTCGGCAACGGTGTGCGTGTGCCGGTGATGAATGAAGGCGGAGGACGCGAGATTCCGATATTCGACAACCTGTCGGCGCATCTGGCATACATCCTGACTCTGTACCGCCATCGACCGGATGTTATCAATCGGCTGACTGCTATGATTGATGCCTATGCCGAAGCCCAACGTTCCGGCATGGGTAGCATAGGTGCCAACGTGCGGATAATCAATTGCGGCAGTTTGAAGAACGTACGCATAGGCGACTGTGCTCAGATAGGCGGAGCGTCGGTGCTCAAGAATGGTTCAATCAACTCCAATGCCGAGGCTCCGGTGAAGATAGGCTCGGGGGTTAAGTGCAACGACTTCATCATCTGTTCGGGCGTATCTATCACCGATAGTACATTGGTCAGCAAGTGTTTTGTAGGGCAGGGATGTGAGATGGGCAAACATTACTCGGCTCTGGAGTCGCTGTTCTTCAGCAACTGCCAGGGATTTCATGGCGAGGCTACGGCCATCTTCGCGGGACCGTATACTGTGACGCATCACAAATCGACACTGCTGATAGCAGGTATGTTCTCGTTCTTGAATGCAGGTTCAGGCAGCAACCAGTCGAACCATATGTACAAACTTGGTCCAATCCATCAGGGAATGGCAGAGCGTGGCGCGAAAACAACATCCGACTCCTACCTGCTCTGGCCGGCTAAGGTGGGCGCATTTACTCTGGTGATGGGAAGACACACCAAACATAGTGATACGTCGGCGCTACCGTTCTCGTACTTGATAGAGAACGCTACGGAGAGTTATATCGTACCGGCTGTGAACTTGCGTTCGGTAGGCACTATTCGTGATGCTCAGAAGTGGCCTAAACGCGATAATCGAAAGGACTCTCACCAACTCGACCTTATCAACTACAACCTGCTCTCGCCATACACCATACAGAAGATGTATCAGGGACAACAGGTGTTGCAGCAGATTATGCATCTGTCGGGCGAAGGAACAGAGGTTTACTCGTACCAGAACTGTAAGATTCGCAATAGCTCGCTGCGCAAAGGTATAGATCTGTATGGGATTGGTATCATGAAATTTCTTGGCAATTCGCTTATATCCCGCTTAAGCCAAACAGAGTGGAGTAGTATAGCTGAGCTTCGCCAAGCTTTGCGCCCGGATTCACCCGTCGGATTGGGCGAGTGGATCGACTGCTCGGGACTGATAGCACCCAAGTCGGAAATCATGCGTCTGCTGGACGATATAGAAACAGGCGCATTGGCAACGCCCGAACAGATTCAGACACGACTGGAGAATATTCATAGCAATTATTATTCCTACGAATGGACGTGGGCTTTGGAACGCTTGGAAACACTGTGGGGCAAAACGGCCGAAGAAGTAGAGGTAGACGACCTTCTGCGCACCGTGGAGGCTTGGAAAGAGGCTGTGGTTAGTCTCGACAAAATGGTGTACGAAGATGCAAAGAAAGAGTTCAGTCTGAATGCCCACACCGGGTTTGGGGCTGATGGCGATGCTATGCAGAACAGCTTGGACTTTGAGAACGTGCGAGGCAGATTTGAAAGTAACGCGTTTGTGCTCGCTGTACTCGAACATATTCGCAAGAAATCGGAACTTGGTGAACAGATAATCCGGCAAATAAAGAGCGTGCAGTAAAGCACGCTCTATTTGTTTTACTCCATCGCAAAGTAAACTATCCGGTAGATATTATTCGAAATGCATAACTTTGGCGGGTGAGATGCGTGTGGCAATCGATGTAGGAGCAAGCAACGTGAGCATGCTCACGCCCAGGATAAGGGCATCAAGCAACAGTAGTCCTAACCATGGGAACGAGATGGGAACATACGAAACATAGTACGTTGCGGCGTCCAAAGGGATGAGGTGCAGGTAGTACTGCAACGCTGCCAGCGTCAATCCCAATATATTGCCCCATAGCATACCTTTGCCAATCAGGATTGTTGCCTCGTGGATAAAGATACGTCGGATGAACCGGTTGTTGGCACCCAGAGCCTTCAGTATACCGATGAGTGGTATAGCGTCCAGTATCAGAATAATCAATCCGCTTACAATATTGAAACCCGACACAGCCAGCATCAGAACGATAATCACCCACACATTCATATCCAGTAAATCCAGCCAGTAGAACACGGCAGGATGCATCTGCATGACGCTCTGCGGATAATAGGCGCTTCCCTCTTCGTCCAAACGGTTGGCTACGGCAAAATATACATAGTCGTATGTTTCGTCGAGATGACGAAGATTATCCAAACGCAACTCAATACCTGACACTTGCGTGTCGCTCCAGCCGTTGAGTTGAATAACTGTGGGCAGCGGGCATAGCACGAATAACTTGTCATAATCGGCAAACGACGAACTGTAGATACCGCTGATGGTGAACTTGCGCACCTTGAGCGCATCGCCTACAAAGTAGCACAACACCGACTCACCGACAGACAGATTCAACAACCGTGCGTTGTCCTGCGAGAGCAGTATGTCATTCGGCGAGGTTGGCAATGTTCCCTCTGTCAGATTGTCTACAAAGAACTGCCATGCTGCAACTGACTGCTGACCGCTATCCACCGGCAATCCCTTGAGCACTATGCCTTGATAAGCCTCACCGGTCTTGAGCATACCAGGCTTGGTGGCAAATGTATTGACCGACCTGACGTGCGGCAGACCGCCAAGCATGGTAAGCAGGGAGTCGGGCGCAAAGATCGGTTGGTACTCATAGGTGTTGTTGTTGTCGAAACTGGTAATCTGAATATGTGCGCCAAACCCTGCTACTTTCTCGGTAACTGTTTGCTTGAAACCAATCACCACACATACGGTAATCAGCATCACCGTAACACCTATCGTTATACCCGCCAGAGCCACGCGAACTGCCGGGCGGGCTGTACGGTGGGCGGATGACGAGTAGTATAATCGTCGGGCTATTTGCCATTCTGTTTGCATAACAGGTTGTGTGGCACGATTTTTGTTAATTGTTTGACGTAGTCGAACGTATGTAATGCTTCAGTTCCTTCGCACGTATATCATCCTGATGTTAACGCTTATGGCGTCGTTGGCGTATGCCCAAGAGACGCCGTCTGTGCCTCGCCGTACGGCTGAAGAGCGTGCTATGAAACAGACAGAGATGCTCGTGCGTGACTTGAACATCAGCGACTCACTTCTTCGCGATACCATCTACCGCGTACATCTGCGTTATGTACGGCGTCGCGAGCAAGCCGGCAGTCGTCAGGAGGCTGTGGAGTGTATCAACCGTCTGTTGCTCGAACTCAAAGGCATACTCACTCCTTCTCAGTACGAACGGCTGCAGTCTATTCCCCGCAGTAGCGGCGCTCGCAATCATCGGGCGGGAACAGATAGCATCGCCCCATCCGCCATATCACCCACGCCATAACGGCTCCTACTGCCAAGCCCGCCAATATATCCAGCGGGTAGTGCACTCCCAGATACATACGGCTATAGCAATTGATCAGCACCCACGCCATGAGCGGTAAGGTGGCGTATAGGTGTGCGTACCAGGTTCGCCGGTACGTGAATATAGCAGCGAATAGTGTGGC
>JAFXSS010000038.1 GCA_017525455.1 Paludibacteraceae bacterium | reverse complement strand
TAGGCAGTGGAGCATTCAAGGGCAACCCGCTCACAACGGTTGTATGGAAACCTGTTACTTGCACTATCGGTACAAGTGAGGATGCTCCGTTCTACAGTACCGACTCAAAAGTAACCTCTTTCACGTTCGGCGACAAAGTAGAGGTTATACCATCGTATCTTTGCTATAAGATGGCAAAACTGGATACTATCGCCCTCACGGCAAAAGTGACGAAGATTGGTTCGTATGCCTTTAACGGTTGCTCTGCATTGAAAGGCATCAAGCTGCATGAAGGCATAACCTCTGTCGGACAATACGCATTGGCTTTTTGCACCTCGCTCAAGTTGCTCGAGTTCCCGAAGGGGATAACCACCATTGCTACCAGTGTTCTGGAGGGCTGTACGGCTCTGGAGGAGGTCATTATTCCTTCGACTGTAACAACGATTAACCAAGATGCGTTCTATAACTGCAAGAATTTGCAGGCAATCCACAACTACGCTATCACACCGCAGACCATCACCGAGCGCGCAGTATATAATGTGGACAAACAGACCTGTATTCTGTATGTGCCGATGGATTATATCGACCTGTACAGAGCTAAAGCCGTTTGGTGCGACTTCAAAAATATCATTGGTGTAGCCACCGACTTGCAGTTTGAGGATCAGATTGTGCAACTGACGTATCTGAAAAAAGATGAAAGCGTACTGTATATGGAAACGCAAACATGGCAGGTTCCTCATGCTCCGCATATCGAAGGCTTTGCGTTTGAGAAGTGGGAAGTGCTGGCAGGCGACTTGAACGATGGTATTCAATTGCAAGCTGTATATAGCTCCGACCAGCCGACAGGTGCTCCGGCTGTATATACCAATCCTGCTAACCCGGCACAGAAACTGATCCGCCGCGGTAACGTGTATGTTCTGCAAGACGGCAAGACATATAACGTCAACGGCGCAAGAGTGGAGTAATTTGATTTCTATTCATCAACAATAACTAATATCAATTATGGAAAAACCTTATGTTCTTGGAATTGACATGGGCGGTACCGGCACCAAGTTCGGTATCGTTGATGCCCGTGGCAACGTACTGCAATCGTCGTCTATCCCCACACCGGATTATCCCGACATCAATGACTACTGCGACGCTCTCTGCGCCGAGATGAAGAAGATTGCCGACGCATTCGGCGGTATGCAGAATGTACGCGGAGTGGGCGGCGGCACGCCGAATGGCAATTATTACACCGGCTGCATCGAATTCGCACCCAACCTGCCGTGGAAAGGCGTAGTGCCGTTTGCCAAACTTATTCAGGAGAGAATGGGCGTGCCTTGCCGTATCACCAACGATGCCAACGCCGCCGCCATGGGCGAGATGACCTACGGAGCAGCACGAGGCATGAAGAACTTTATCGAGATTACTCTGGGTACAGGCGTCGGCTCGGGTATCGTGATTGACGGAAAGATCGTGTACGGTCACGACGGTTTTGCCGGTGAGCTCGGTCACACGAAGATCGTTCACGGACCGGAAGGACGCCAGTGCGGTTGCGGTCAGCGCGGATGCATCGAGGCATATGCTTCGGCTACGGGCGTGGCGCGCTCTGCCAAGGAAATTATCGAGAACTCCACCAAAGAGACTTCACTCCGTAAGCTGGATAACATTACCTCTTATGACGTGTTCAAGGCTGCAGAGGCAGGTGACGAAGTAGCCAAGGAGATCTTCGACTTTACGGGTGAGATGCTCGGTAAGAAGTTGGCAGACTTTGTGGCATTCTCCGCTCCCGAAGCAATCATCCTGTTCGGTGGTCTCACCAAGTCCGGCCACTGGATCATGGATCCTATCGAGAAAGCACTGAACGAGAATGTTATGCCTCTTTGGAAGGGCAAAGTCAAACTGCTCGTTTCCACCCTTAAGGATTCGGATGCAGCCATACTCGGTGCCAGTTCGCTAGCGTGGGATATCGCCGCACAAGCACCTATGAAAAGTTAATCAGCTCACCATGGCTGATCAGTAGGCAGAATGTTCCGTATATTGTACCAGTTCCCTACGTGGATGCAACACTTGTACCGCGGTGTCACTTGGCGCCGCGATGCAAGTCTGTTGCATGACGGCAAGCCTGTTGTGTATCTCACGTTTGACGACGGGTCGATACCCGAAGCGACACCGGCTATATTGGATATTCTCAAGCAATACGGCATACGGGCTACGTTCTTTGTCGTGGGGGACAATATCATTAAGTTCCCGCACGTATATGCGCGCGTCGTAAGCGAGGGACACCGTGTAGGTAACCACACTTTTCATCACATACGTGGTAGCAAATTTGCTACTGCCGAATATCTCGCTGATATCGATGCCTGTGAGCAGGTTATTGCAGAGGGGCGAGAGCCGAGAGTAGAGAGGCGATTATTCCGCCCTCCGTACGGTAAGATGACGTTCCGACAGAAGCGTGCCGTGATCAATCGCGGTTATGAGATCATCTTGTGGGATGTGCTCACTCACGATTACAACCGCAGTTATTCGCCCGAAAAGATGCTTTCTATCATTCAACATTATACCCGACCGGGAAGTATCATCAATTTCCACGACTCTGTCAAGTCTGCCGACCGGACTATAGCCGTATTGCCACGCGTTATTGAGTGGCTGCAAGCACAAGGTTATGCTATCCAAACGCTTTGATATAGGATTCTTGGTGTCTGGCTTGATCGTCCAGGTGGTAGTCTACTGGCTTGCGCCTACTCACTGGTTGTCGCTTGTCAGCGGTCTGTTAGGTATCACTTCGGTCATTCTCTGCTCGCAAGGCAACATCTGGACGTTTGCCTTCGGCTTTGGTCAGATTCTCACATATAGCGGACTATGCTGGATGGAGCGGTTCTATGCCGGCTTGCTGATGAACGCGTTCTACTTTCTGTCGCAGATCTATGGCATCTATGCCTGGCAACGGCAGCGCACGGGCGACAGCGTTGTTATCGTTCCCCGTTCGCTGCAGCTAAATCGATTCGTGCTCTTATGTACCATCGTGGCAGTCGTGTCTGTGGGAGTAGGGTGGCTGCTCAGCCGATATACTGATGACTCGCAGCCGTACCTTGATGCTGTTACCACTGTCGTTTCTATCGTCGCGCAGGTGATGCTCGTGATGGCAATACGCCAGCAGTGGTGGCTATGGTTGTTTGTGGATGTGCTGTTTGTGGCGATGTGGATTATGGCGGGTAACTGGAGTATGGTTGCTCAATACGGTTTCTGGTGCATCAACTGCGTGTACGGCATGCTGCGGTGGAAAGATTTGGCAACAGCATAACGCAAAAACCGTGATTTGTACTAAAAAAATCACTTTACTCTTGCATAATTCATTTTTTTTTCGTATCTTTGCAAGCGATATTGTGTGCAATAATGCCGAAGCGTCTGTTCATAGTATTGGTTAGCTTACTGATTGTAAGCGCTCATGGTGTCATGGCTGGTAGTCGTGATACCTTACATACCACGTATGTAGTCAACACCGATTTTGTACCCTTGCATGTCGTTCATGCATCATTGGGCGGTGGTTTGCATGCGCTGTTGCCTAAGTTGTCAGCCGATGGGCGAACGACTTTGGGATTGGACAACGGCGCAGGTGCAGGCGCGCAGGTGCAGGCTACCTACACGTATTTTTTCCACAAGTATGTAGGCGTTACCGGAGGTTTGGGCTTTGAATTGTACACCGGCAATATGCACGGCAACTTCAGCGAGCGCGTATGGCTGTACGACCGCTACAATGCAATGAACTATTGGCTCAACAGCGATTATACCAACTTCAAGGAGCGTGAGCAATTGTACTATCTCACCATACCTGTGGGTGTAACAGGACGTATCAACCTCACTGACCCATTGCAGTTACGTGGTGCGGTTGGCTTGGGCATGAACATGATTGTCGGGTCACACTTCCGCGGTGAGGGGCAACTCACCACTACGGCCGATTATCCCGACTATAACCTGCATTTTGATCCCGATCTACCGCAGCACAGCTTCAGCAACTACTACATGGGCGGTTATGAAGGAAAGATAGACAACACGTTCCCCGTCAGCATGTTTGTGTTCGCTGATTTTGGCGTACATTACCAGTTCACCCGTCGATGGGGTATATATGGCGGCATCTATTTCAGTTATACATGTTTCAATGCTGTGCGCCCGACTACGGATGCAGCCGGTAATCGCCCCGAACTGGTTAAGTTCGATTCGGCATCCAAGCAGTGGACATACTCCGGCATGATTAACTCCAAGTTCGTCGAGGCACTCAATCCGCTGGCTGTGGGTGTCAAGGTAGGCGTTACAATCACATATCTCTCACCTGCCAAATGTAATTGTGAAGATTGGTAGGATAGCAAAAACGCATTTTTTCGTAAAAAAAGTACCACATTGCTTGCAAATGTGGCATTTTTTTTGTACCTTTGCGTTGTATTATTGGGTTAATTCGGTTTTGTATGTCGCTGAAGGTTAGATATCTGTTAGGCGTAATGCTTTTACTGGTGTGCAGCTCTATTGTTTTTGCTACTCCTTACACTCCGTCCACAGTGCCGCATCCGCGTCAATGGAATGCTTCAGCGTTTGTGTCTAATCCCGATGCTATTCTTACAACCGCCGAGGCGTCTGCTATTCAGCAGGTGGCTGTGCAACTCAATCACGCAACGGGCGTGGAGTTGGTGACTGTGGCGCTGAGAGACATAGGTTATGCTGATGCGTTTGATTTTGCGTTGGAACTATTCAACAGATGGGGAATAGGTGCGCGCGGCAGAAACAACGGTGTCCTGATATTTTTAGCTCTTGAGTCGCGCGACATACAGATTATTACCGGCGGTGGTATAGAAGGCTTGTTGCCGGATGCCGCTTGTTCGCGCATCTTGCATGATCAGATGATTCCGCTGCTATCTGAGGGACGCTATGCTGAAGGTTTGTTGGCGGGCAACAAAGCCATCGCTCTCCGGTTGACCGACCAAAGAGCTATGGAAGAACTGCTATTGGGATACAAACGTAAGCCCGTTACTGCCAGCCCCTGGCAGGAATTGAGCATATTTTCGCTTATTGTAGCATTGTTGGCGCTTATCTATTATTGGTGCGCCCCCCGTTGTCCGAAATGCCGAAAAAAAGGCATAAAAGTGCGTACTGAAATGTTGGAGCAAGCCACGTATAAACATTCCGGGCTGGGGATCAAGCATTATACCTGCCCCTGTTGCGGACATACATGGGAAAAGAAGTTTAAAACGCCCAAAGCACCTAAACCCACCGTATATACTCATGGTAGCGGCAGTTCGTTTGGCGGCGGTGGATTCCATGGTGGCAGTTTTGGCGGCGGATCGTCGTTTGGCGGTGGCGCAGGAGGTAAGTTTTAGTAGAATATTTAAAAATTCAATCATATGAAAAAGAGTGTAACAATCATCGTAATTATTGCAGTCCTGGCTGCTTTGACCTTCTGGATGGTAGGCAAGTACAATGCCATGGTAACTGCTGAAGAGAATGTTAAGACAGCCTGGGCACAGGTGGAGAACCAGTACCAGCGCCGCAGTGATCTTATCCCTAACCTCGTGGCTACTGTCAAGGGGTATGCTGCTCACGAGAGTCAGGTCTTGGAGTCTGTGGTTGCTGCGCGAGCCAAGGCGACGCAGGTAGTTGTTGACCCCTCGCAGGCATCGCCGGAGCAATTGGCGGCATATCAGGCATCGCAGGGTGAACTTTCGCAAGCTTTAGGCAGACTGCTGGCTGTTACAGAGAACTATCCCGACTTGAAGGCGGACAAAAATTTCCGTGATTTGCAGGAACAACTGGAGGGTACAGAGAATCGTATAACCGTGGCACGCAATGCCTTCAATGAGTCTGCTAAGGAGTATAACCGCCTCATACGTCTTTTCCCGAACAATATAGTTGCATCAATCTTCGGCTTTCAGCAGAAAGCTTACTTTGCTGCAGAGGCTGGGGCAGAAAAGGCACCGGTTGTAGCATTCTAAAAAATACCTAATAGTTATGCAACTGAAGATTATCAACAAGAGCAATAATCCCTTGCCCCGCTATGAGAGCGAACAGGCGGCAGGGATGGATATACGTTGCAATATACCCGAACCGCTGACTCTGCAGCCGTTGGAGCGCAAGTTGGTGTCTACGGGATTGTACATCGAACTACCCAAGGGTTACGAGGCGCAAATCCGTCCGCGCAGCGGCATGGCGCTCAAGCGCGGGCTGACGGTATTGAATACTCCGGGTACGATCGATGCCGATTATCGCGGTGAGGTAGGGGTGATCCTCATCAATCTAAGTGGCGAACCGCAGACTATCGACCCCGGTGAACGTATATGTCAGATGGTGATAGCGCGCCATGAGCAACCCGAGATAATCGAGGTTACTGAACTCAGCGACACCGAGCGTGGTGCCGGCGGTTTCGGACACTCGGGCAGAAACTGATAACCGACTGCACTGCCGATTATCCTAGCATGCTATTCTTTTTAGATAATGAGACGACGTATTACATATATATTCTTAGTCATCGGTGCACTGTTGGCATGCAGTTGCGTAGCAGCGAAGGTCAGCGAGCGGGTGGTGTACTACACATCTACTGACCAGCACGGTGACACATTGACCCTGTCGGGTAAGGTCAGCGTGCCTAATCAGCCCAAAGGAGTGATTCTGTTGCCGCATTTCACCGTAGCAGCTAACAGCGAGGTGCCTTCCACCAGTACCACAGGCGAGGCGAAGTATCTGCAAGACGATTATATATTAGTCATGCCTGATTACATAGGCTACGGCGTGACGCGCGAACGCGTTCATCCCTATCTGCGTGGCGATTTGACAGCACGTAACTGCGTGGATATGTTACTCGCTGTCAAACCGATGTTGGACAGCATACCGCAATCCGCGTTTCATGCACAGCCATCAGTGCAAGATACTGTCACTATAGTCGGTTTCTCGCAGGGCGGTGCAACGGCATTGTGGATACTCAAATTACTTGAGGAAGAGTACAGTAGCCGGATATATGTCAAAGCCTGCTATGCCGGCAGTGGTCCTTATGACGTAGCGGCTACGTATGACGATGCCGTGGCAAAGAACAAGGTTGGCATGCCGATGGTTATACCCATGCTGGTCATGGGCACAAGCGAAGCATATGACCTCAATCTGAAACGTGAAGACTTCTTTACTCCCGAACTCGACAAGCATTACGATGAATATGTGACTTCCAAGAATCACAAATTCACAGAACTGTACTTTCGTATGCTCAACCATAAGGTCAGTCATTGGCTATCTGCCGCAGGTGCTGATAAGACTCAACCGGAAACACGACGGATGTATGAAGGCCTGTTGCGCTCGAGCCTCGTGCATTATCCTACTGACAACAGCCCTGTAGGGCAAGAGGTCATCTGCCCCGGTACAGGTTATACCACCATCAGCGAAGCCGGCTGCTGTTGGCGACCGAAAGCACCTGTGTATGTATTCCACTCCTATGACGATGGTATTGTTACCTTCCGCTGCGCAGAACATCTGCAACGATGCTGGCAGGACTTGCCGAACGTGACGTTTGATTTCGGACATTACGGCGGGCATATGCGCTCCGTAATGAAGTTCTTCCCGAGAGTGAAAAAACGGATGGCTGAATAACAGCAACTGACAATGCAAAACGAAATAATCATAACAACCAATAATACTATGCGTAAACTATTTATCTTTCTGCTATGCGTGATGCTGTCTGCGAATATGATAGCAGCGTACTATGTCGCCGGCAACGGTTCGGCAGGTAACCCTTGGTGTGATGGCAAGTCGTGGGTAATTAACGGCAGTGCTATGACCGATCAGGGCAATGGCTTGTGGACAAAAACATTCAGCGATGTGCCCGTGGGAAACTATGAATTCAAGGTCACTAACGGCACGAGCACCTGGTTAGGCATAAGTAAGTTCTCGCAGACATGTTCGAACATCACGTGTTACGGCTCGGACAATATCGTGTTCATGCTCACGCAGGCACAGGACATAACTATCTCCTATGATGGCACGAAGATCTGCGTAGAAGGCTCTAAGGGCAGCGAAAAACCCGATCCAAGCCAGTATGCCAAGGTGGGTGTGCCGGCTGAATATGAGGGGGTAATGCTGCAGGCATTCTACTGGGATTCGTATTCGTCAGACAAATCCACCACTATCTACTCGCGCACCAAATATGTTGACCTGGTCAATAACTTCGCCGATGAGATTGGCACGAATTTCGACCTTGTATGGCTTCCGCCATCCGGCAAAGGTAAAGGTGGTGTAGGTTATTATGTGCAGTGTTACTCTGATCTGGATGCTACCGATTGGGGACAGAAAACTACGTTGCTGAACTTGTTGTCCAAACTGCACAGCCATGGCTGCAAAGTGTTGGCTGACATTGTGATTAACCATTTCGACAGTTCGTCAGGTTGGGCTAAATCGTTCCGCGCGAACAATTTCGGCTCGTACGGCACGTATCAGATTACCTCCAAGCACATCTGCGCCGGCGACGAGGCATTTACCGACAGCAAATCGGACAGCAAGACTCTGGAGCATGGTGGTGCAGACACGGGAACCAACGATGCCGGATGCCGTGACCTCGACCACAACAATACCTACGTACAAGACATGTGCAAAGCATACACGCAGTGGATGATCAATACCATCGGCTTCGACGGTTTCCGCTACGATATGACGCTGGGCTATGCCGGACAGTACCTGTCGATGTACAACCTGGCATCTGAACCATTCTTCTCGGTATCTGAGTGCTGGGAAGGTCTGAATGTGATCAAGACGCATCTGGAAGCAGCCAGTTACAATACGCTGGCATTCGATTTCCCGACTAAGTTCAAGTTCAACGACTGGAAGGGCGGTACAGCTTACACCCACCTCAAGAACCCCGGTCTGCGTTCGCTGGGATTGTCAAAGTATGCGGTTACGTTCATCGATAACCACGATACCTTCCATCGCCCGGACAATCAAGGCGGTGAGTTCCTAGGATACAATACGAATCTCAGTCAGAAAAAGAGTCAGATACTTGAGGCAAACGCGTATCTGCTGATGATGCCGGGTGTGCCCTGTGTGTTCTGGCCGCATTGGTACACCTTCCGCGAGGATATCAATCAACTGATAGCCATCCGAAAGCAGGTAGGCATACACTCAGAGTCAGAAGTGTCCAACGAAACGGCGTCCACCAATAAGTATTCTGCAACCATTGTAGGTCACAACGGCAAAGCCATACTGCGCATGGGATCAGCACGCAGCACATCAACGCCGATGGGATACACCAAAGCCTACGAAGGTGATAACTTCGATATCTATGTCCAACTCTCGACTGCAGTCGAACATGTAGAAACCAACGCGGTGCCTGCAAAAATATTGGATAACGGAACATTGTATATCTTGAAAGACGGCGTTCGATATACATTGGATGGCCGTAAGGCAGAATGAATCAAAACAGATGGCGACAAGGCTTACGATGCCCAATGCAGGGAGATAAAGTAGTTTTGAACTATTAATTTCTCATCAAACCGCCGCTTTTTTGCAAAGAATTCGCACTATATACGTTATATATACTACGTATATATAGTAACTAATCACGCACAGAATTTAGTGCGTGATTAGTGTGTAATTAGTGTGTGATAAGTGCGCAGTTAGTGCGCGATAAGTACGTTGTTATAAGCCCAAAGAACGCCTCACTTGCTATATGCTGAAGCAGAGTTGAAGAGCAGAAACTAGCTCTCGACTTTGTTATAGGTGTCCAGTGCTTTGCGCAGTACGATCATCGCTTTGCCAAGATCTTCCTTGTTCAGCACATACGCCATACGCACTTGTTTGCGCCCGTCATCGGGATTGGTGTAGAAACCTGTACCGGGCGCCATCATGATGGTCGCACCCTCATACGAGAAATCCGTCAAGCACCACTTGCAGAACTTCTCAACATCGTCCACCGGCAGTTGTACCATCACGTAGAACGCACCGGTGGGAGCAGGCGCAAACACACCGGGAATCTGATTCAACTGGTCGATCAGGAAGTTACGGCGCGTTAGATACTCGTCGTACACCTCTTGCATATATTCTTCCGGCGTGGACAATGATGCTTCCGCGACAATCTGACCGAACAACGGCGGACTGAGGCGAGCCTGACAGAACTTCATCACGGCCTCGCGCACGGCTTTGTTCTTCGTAATCAATGCACCGATACGTATGCCGCACTCCGAGTAACGCTTCGATACACTATCCACCAGTATCACGTTCTGATCAATCCCCTCCAGATGGCAGGCGCTGATGTAAGGCGATTTGGTGTAAATAAATTCACGATACACCTCATCGGATATCAGATACAGATTGTACTTCTTCACCAGGTCACGAATCTGCCGCATCTCTTGTTTGGTATACAGGTAACCCGTAGGATTGTTGGGATTGCAAATAAGGATAGCACGTGTCTTAGGCGTAATCTGCTTCTCGAACTCTTCCACCGGAGGCAGTTTGAATCCATCCTCCAAATGTGTCTTAACTGATTTAACCACAGCTCCGCAAGAGATGGCAAACGCCATGTAATTGGCATAACTGGGGTCGGTCACAATAATCTCATCGCCAGGATTCAGACAACTCATGTACGCAAACATGATGGCCTCCGAACCGCCTGAGGTGATGATAATCTCGTCCGGCGACAGGTCAATGCCGTAGTCGGCATAGTAACTCACCATCTTCGTACGTAGCGACTTTAAACCCTGTGAAGGCGAGTAGGATAGGATGTCCTGCGAGAAGTTCTTGACCGCCTCCAACGCCTGTGGTGGCGTAGGAATATCCGGCTGACCGATATTCAGATGATACACGTGAATACCGTTGCGCTTAGCGGCATCGGCGTACTTGGCTAATTTCCTGATTGGGGATTCTGGCATCGATTGGGCGCGAACACTGATTTCCATATACTGAATTCTGAAAACTGATTACTGATTGCTGATTCATGATTGCTTATCGCATAACATCTGACGCATGTCGTGAAATCAAACATCCGCACAAAGGTACGAAAAATTTTGCATATATGCAAATATTTTTGCCGAAATTGGCAGATTTACGCTTTTATATTTGCAAAAGTCGAAAAATATTCGTACCTTTGTACGCGAAATGCAAATCGATTGCAACCGGTTACTGGTTGTAGCCGGCAAATGCAAAGATATCAATATACCACAATCTGACAAAACTATTGATTGTATGACCAAATACGAAGAATTGCAAGTGGCAGAGGGCGTTTATGTCCCGCAGATGGGAATCAACTATCCCGAAGATAACCCATACGAGCAACTCGTTCAACCCAAATTTACGAGTGTGTTTACGGTGGATGAGAACTATCCTTTTGTTGACGACAGTTTGCGTATGCGTATCAATAAGGCGATATTGGTGCCTTTCATTGTTCGCTTTTTACTGCGTATTAAGTTGCGCGTGCAGATGGGTCTGCGCTACAAAGGCCGTGAGATTCTCAGAAAGTACAAACGCGAACTCTCCAATGGCGCAATTACCATCGCTAACCACTGTAATCGTTTGGATTGCCCTGCAGTGCTGCTGACGGCGAAGGTGCCGATGAATGTTAAAATTCCCATGTTCGCCCCGAACTTCGGCACGAAGGACGGATTCTTTATGCGGACGGTAGGCGGCGTGCCTATTCCCGAAGCAGAGGCTGGTATGGCTGCGCTCAAGAAGTTCAACGAGGCGTTTGACGAGTTCCATCGGCGGGGATATTGGATGCATGTTTTCCCTGAGGCCAAGCGCTGGGATTTCTACAAACCTTTGCGCCCGTTCCAGAAAGGTGCGTTCACCATGGCATACAAGTACGATATGCCTTTGTTGCCCTGCGTAATTACTTACCGCGAGCGCACAGGTATATTCAAGCTGTTTGGCCCCAAAGAGTTGCCGTTGCTGCAATGCGAGATAGGCGAACCGATCTTCCCCGATAAGTCACAACCGCGCGCACAAGAAGTGAACCGCCTATTGGAGACTGCTCACAAGCAGATGGAAGAGATGGCAGGGATCGTACACAATCCTTGGCCTGTTACGTTGTAGTATCGTAGCGGTCGAGTGCGTCGTTATGCTTCGTAGCTATCGAGTGCGTCGTTCATGAGGCGGTAACCCTCCGCTATGATGGTTTCCGCCTTGTCGAAATCGAAAGTGTTGAAGGCGTATTGGGGCATAGTAGCTAAGACGTCGGGGGGAGTGAGTTGCAAAGCCAAGAGTGTGCTTTGCTGAATCTGCATGTCTGACATACGATCAAGCATCGTTACGTAGTTAACCGTCCCTTGCAGACTGAGTCGTTTGGCGCGATCGATGGCAGTCAGGCGATTAGTGACACTCTCACCGAGTTGACGGATTGCCTTAGGCATGTTCGGCATACGCTTTTGTTGCATGGTTTGCGCGAGTTTCAGCAAGTCGGATGACTGCTGATGAATAGTCAATCCGTCTTTACCGGAGATGTTCATGGCTACAAGTATATCGCCCTCTGTGCGCTGAATCTGCTTGAGTGGCAATGGATTAAGTATTCCGCCATCTACCAGCAAACGTCCTTGCCATTGCACGGGTTGAAAGAACAGCGGGATGGAAATAGATGCTCGTATAGCCTCAAACAATGAGCCTGTGCGGAACACCACTTCATCCGTTGTAAGCAGGTCAGAAGCAACGAGTGTAAGCGGGATCGGTAGCGATTCAATCTTGCACTCTGGAACAATCTCCTGCAGTGCCTTGATAATCTTCTTGCCCTTGACGAGAGAATTGCCGGTAATGGAGAAATCGGTCAGTTGCAGGATACGTTGTTTGTCAATCGACAAGAACCATTGCTTGGCTTCCTCAAGTTTGCCGGCGCAGAACATACCGGCAATGATAGAGCCCATCGAACATCCGGAAACAGATGTGATCTGGTAGCCACGCTCCTCCAACGCCTCGATAGCACCAATATGTGCCAACCCCCGTGCTCCGCCGGATCCTAAAACAAGGGCAACGGACTTTTTGTCATGTAGTGTCATACGAATAAATGCTGTTTTGCCAAGTAGATAACAAAATCTATACCAAAAAATTGCCTAAATGGCAATTAGTGGTGCGCAAATGTCATATTGGCACATAATTTGGTATGATAATCATGTTCGAAGGGATGGAGAAATATCGACTTAGGATGTATGAAAGTCCGATATCCCCCCGATAAAGTCTGGCGCAAAATACCGACTTAGGTTCGATGAAAGTCCGATATAACCCCGATTGAACTCGTCGTCTTTGCCCGATTTTATGCTAAAAAACATAAATGTATAAAAACGTAATAGTTAGTACAATGAGAAAAAACACCATAGTCATACAAAGTGCAAGAAAACAATATTTTATTATGGAAAACATATTTGTGAACAAAATATAATCGCAATGAAATCAAAAATAATTATCCTGACAAGTGTAATGCTGTGCATGCTTGCGTGCAACGACAGCAATGAAGTACGTGATGTGAAAGGCGCTTACCGCTACAAGACAACCGGTAAAGTGACCTTGGAAGAGAACTACGCCGGTGCAACCAAAGCCGACACGCTGGTAGTGAATCTTGAGAACGAATCTGGCACGTTGGAAGTGGTAAGTCTGCATAACGGCGACAGTCTATTGCTGACGATAGACCAATTGAATGGCAATGTGACCGCTACGCGCGGTACGATAAGCGATGGGAGGTTGCATTTTATGCCATATAACCGAACGATAGAGGTGCCGACGAATGTGAAGTATTATGACACGTTGAAACTCGACCTCGGGTTGATCAAGCGCGATACGGTGCTGGTACGCGAAGTACGCGAATATGAACCGTACGATATACAAGTGCGTGGGTATGCTGATGTATATGACAACAACCTGATATTCACCCTTGAATATACCGGCAAATCGCAGACAACCGAGCGCACACTACGCGGAAAAGGAATCAAATCGTTGGCAAAGAAGAATTAGGTCACTATGTTTCCAAGGAATATATATATAGGATTGTTGCTGTTGTTGTCGCAATCTGTGGTGCTGATGGCGGAGGATGCATCGCTCACGGCGCGGTACACGCTTGATCAATGCCGTCAGATGGCCATCGATGCGTCTAACAATAGCGAAATGCGAACCGAAGCGCTTGAGGCAGCGCGGCTGAATAAGCAGGCAGCCTTAGCTGCAATGTTCCCGAAGGTGAGCGCCAATGCTTCCTATATGTGGAATAGCAAATCGCCCGTGTTGCTTGCTGACCATATGCAGTTTGATTTTGGTACAGCGCGTGTGGGTGCAGACGGAGTGGGTTCGTTTGAGTGGAGTGAGACCTCCTTGCTCAATCAGTTGAGTCAAGATACGCGAACCTTGCCGGAAGTCAACCAGCGCGTGCAGACATTAAGCAACGAAGGCGGGCAGATGATTGCGAACGTATATCAGCAATTGTACCGAGCACTGAATCCTGACATGACGCATGTGGTAGTAGGTCAAGTGGGAATAACGCAGCCTATATATGTGGGCGGGCGATTGGCAGAAATGTACCACATTGCCTCCACGGCGAGCCGTATAGCAGAGATAGAAGCAGACAGCAAGCAAGAAGATCTGCTCGTATCGGTAGATGAAGCGTATTGGCGCGTTGTGTCGGTTGAACATAAAAAGCAATTAGCCGAGCAGTATTACAATCTGCTGGTGACGTTGGAAAATAATGTGCAAGAGTTGGCAGCAGAAGGCTTGGGTACGCAGCAAGATTTGCTAAAAGTAAAAGCCAAGCGCGGTGAGGCAGAAGTGAAAAAGATGCAAGCAGAAAATGGCTTGCTGCTATCGAAGATGGCTTTGTGCCAGCTGATAGGGCTGCCACTAAACACGTCGCTAACGCTTGATGATAGCGGGTTGAGCGACATGCTACTGCATGATTCGTTGGCAATAAGCGATGAATTAGTAAGCGCGCGATCAGAGGTGCAACTATTAGATCAGGCAGAGAAAATGGCACAATCGAACGTGAAGATAATGGCTGCCGGATTGCAGCCGAACATAATCGCACAGGCGAACTACATCTACACAAACCCGAGCGTAGAGAACGGATTCTCGAACAAGTGGAAAGGTACAGGGTTCTTTAATGCCGGTGTGGTAGTGAATGTGCCGATCGTACATGCAGATGATATACTTCGCCTGAAAGCCGCTAAGCATGAGGCTAAAATGGTGTCCCTCAAACGCGAAGAAGCCAAAGAGTTGCTAACATTGCAAATAACACAAGCCAACCAGAAAGTGCTTGAGGCTCAGCAGAAAGTGGCGATGACCGAATTGCAAGTAAAGAATGCCAATGAGGTGTTACGATTTGCGCAAGAGGCGTTTGGTGCAGGTATGGCGACTGCGTCAGACCTGATGCAAGCCCAGACGGCTTGGCTATCAGCCTGCACCGATCAAGTTGATGCACTGATAGAAGCACAAATGGCAGAAATACATTATAAGAGATATACAAATACACTGAATTATGAATCAAGATAAAAAAGGCAGTTTGCTGTTGGGCTTGGCAGCGATGTTGGCAGTGGTAATCATAGTCGCCCTCGTAGGCGTATTCGCCCTAAAGGAAGAAGAGGTGATGATAACCGGTGAGGCCGAGGCAACAGAATATCGTATATCCGGCAAGGTGCCGGGAAGAATAGAGATGTTTCTTGCCGAGGAAGGTGACCAAGTGAAGAAAGGTGATACGCTCGTAGTAATCTATTCCCCGGAAGTAGAAGCGAAAATGGCTCAGGCCCAGGCTGCGCGAGCCATGGCAGAAGCCGTGAATACAAAGGCAAAAAATGGTGCGCAGCACGAACAGATAGTAGGCGCATACGAACTATGGCAGAAGGCCAAAGCCGGCGAAGAGATATATCGCAAGAGTTATGAACGCGTGATGCGACTCTACGAGCGCGGCGTAGTCAGTGCGCAGAAAAAAGACGAGGTAGAGGCTCAATATAAAGCTGCTGCAGCAACGGTAAAAGCAGCCCGAAGTCAATACGACATGGCGGTGAAAGGTGCTCGAGAGGAAGATAAAGCAGCCGCAGAAGCCCAAGTAGCCAAGGTTGATGGCGTGATTCAAGAGGTGGAACTAGCACGTGCGGAGCGTTATCTGACCTCGCCTGTGGATGGTGAGGTAGCAGAGCGATTCCCGAAAACTGGCGAACTGGTCGGGCAGGGTAGCCCCGTAATGGCCATTGTGGATTTGAACGACGCATGGTTTACCTTTGCCGTGCGCGAGGATATGCTAAAGGATATAAAAGTAGGTACGCAGTTGCGGGTTCGAATACCTGCACTTGGCAGCGAGTTGTATGCCGTGGAGGTAACGTATATCAAGGCGATGGGAACCTACGCGACATGGCGCAGCACCAAGCAGAACGGACAATATGACGTGCGTACGTTCGACGTGAAAGCCCGCCCCATACGCCCCATACCCGATTTGCGTCCGGGAATGACAGCTATCGTGGTTAGGGAGAGAACGTATAACCATCCGACTATTGTAATCCAGAAATAAACAGCCAAGGGAGTAATAGTGACCAGAGAGGAAGGATAGAGGTGAAAGAAATATTCCAAAACATTCTGAAAGTAACCAAACGCGAACTGAGTAGGATGTTTATTCGTCCACTGTACATATTTGCATCGGTAGGTGTAATGGTGCTATGTACGGTGTTCTTTCTGAGCATAATGAAGCGTGGTGCGCCTGAGCGAATGCCAGTAGCTGTAGTGGATCTGGATCAGACATCCATCTCGCGCAGGCTATGTCATGAAACGAATGCAACTCAATCGGTAGAGATTGTGCTGATTACACCCAATTTCGCAGATGCACGGCTTGCTATGCAACGCGGTGAGGTATATGGCATATTAGAGATACCCGAGGGATTCTATTCAGACATAGCGGGATTCAGGCAGCCGACATTACATTTCTACGTGAACAATGCATACACAGTTGGCGCGAGCACGGCGTACAAGCAACTGCTGACCATGTGCAATTTGACATCAGGGGCATTTCAGCGCGAGGTGCTTCGAAAGAAGGGCTTGCCAGACTACCTGATCATGGAGCGTATACAGCCAGTAGCGATTTCGGCACACATGCTTGCGAACCCATGGAGTAACTACGCCATCTATTTGGTATCCACCATCTTGCCGGGCATCTTGTCGCTTGTGGTGCTGATGCTAACCATCTTTGCTATTGGTTTTGAGCTAAAGATGCAGACCTCACGCGAATGGTTAGATGCAGCCGGCGGGAACTATACCGTGGCAATGATTGGCAAACTGATTCCATACACGATATTATACATCGTATTAGGTATCGGATGTAATGTGATTTTGTTCCGATTTCTGCATTTTCCTGTAGCTGGTTCATCGTGGCATCTGATAGGTGGTATTGTGCTATTAGTGTTTGCTATGGAAGCAATGGCAATCACGATGATAGGGCTACTGCCGACGCTACGTGATGCGATTTCGATAGGTGCGTTGTATGGCATGTTAGGATTCTCGCTATCAGGATTTACTTATCCTGTAATAAACATGCTGCCAGCGTTTCAGGCATTGACGTGGCTTATACCATTGCGGCACTACTACAAGATTTATGTGAATGAAGCACTGATGGCAGGACCGCAATGGAACACCTTGATACCCGCCCTTTGCCTGACAGCATTCTTTGTGCCGGCACTGCTTGTGTCGAAACGACTGCGCGAGGCGCTGGAGAACAATAATTATCCGTTAAAATAATTCTATAGTCTCAATGGCATATTATAATGAAATTATCCAGATTACTATATAGCAAGTGGT
The DNA here is from genome assembly GCA_017525455.1 of Paludibacteraceae bacterium. GTDB lineage: Bacteria > Bacteroidota > Bacteroidia > Bacteroidales > Paludibacteraceae > Colicola. The sequence continues at coordinate 10,936 of JAFXSS010000038.1, read as the reverse complement.
TGAAGGTTCAGGAGACTTGGAGCGTATTTACCGGTGAATTGCTTCGGATCTTTCATGATCCGGGAGTGATAGTGATATTCTTTGTCGCTACCTTGGCGTATCCCATATTGTATAGTTTCATTTACTGGAACGACAATATTCAGAATGTGCCGGTCGCAGTGGTAGATATGAGTGGTAGCCCAGAGAGTCGAAACTTTTTGCACCGCTGGAACGCCACGCCGGATATAACGATTACACATCACTGTATATCAATGGCAGAAGCCGAGCAACTATTAAGAGCACAAAAAGTGCACGGGATAATTTATTTTCCGTCGGACTATGCTGAATGTCTGAATTCCGGATTGAAGACGGCGCATATATCGCTTTATTGCGACATGTCGTCGTTTCTATACATGAAAGCCGTGTACCTGAGTTGTAATCGTGTGATGTTGGAGGATATGAGTCGTATTCAAGTTGACCGCTACGAAGCAATGGGGTACGACAAACAATTCTCCTGGCAGTTGGTGCAGGCAGCACCTTATACTGAGACGGCATTGTTTTGTGAGAGCGGAGGGTATGCATCGTTCCTCATTCCTGCCGTTTTGATGCTGATACTACACCAAACGCTGCTATTTGGCATTTGCATGTTAGGCGGAACTGCGCGCGAAGAGAATAACGAGTTGTTCCTGCTACCCGGCAGGCGACGCGGTTATAGTGTGCTTAGAATAACGTTAGGCAGATCGGCAGCGTACTTTCTGATATATTTTGCACTGGGTGCGCTCGTGTTGTTGGTAGTGCCAAGGTTGTTCAATTTGCCGCATATAGGTGCCCCGATAGCGGTGCTCAAACTATTGGTGCCTTATCTGCTGGCGGTAATATATTTTTCGATGAGTGTGAGTGCGTTTATCCGAAACCGCGAGAGTGGGATGGTACTACTGATATCGACGTCGCTGATATTCCTATTTATAGCTGGCGTGAGTTGGCCTCAACAAATGTTGCCTGATGCATGGCGATACCTAAGTTACGCCTTTCCATATACATGGGGTGTACATGGATTTTTGCATATAAATTCAATGGGCGCAACGTTGGAAACAACGGCTCGCGAATATACAGCACTATGGCTACAAGCGGGCGTATATTTCATCACCACTTGTGCCATGTTGTGGATAACGGGTGTATTGCATGATAAAAAAACAGCCCTCAACAAATGATTGATATACGCGAATATTGGCATAATCTACCTTCAGAGGAGAAAGCAAACACCATAACGCACCTGATCCCGTTTGTGGCAACATTTATACTGATGGTGCCGTTGATAAACTTAGCAGCCCAAACGCAACAACTTCGTATGCAGAATGTGACAGGTACGGTGCTATTTGTGGTAGGAATGTTGCTGATGTATGGGTCGTCCACCTTCTATCATTTGATTGTTTCACCAAAACATAAAGCCAGATTGCGCATATTCGACCATATATCCATCTACGTGATGATAGCCGGCTCATATTCGTTGCTGTGTATGTCCGTAGTAGGCGGTTGGCTGGGGTGGACAATCTTCATCTTTCTTTGGGCATGTGTGATAGCCGGTATTGTGGGCAAACTGGTTGCGTTAGGCAAACATCCCAAGTTGTCGTTGACGCTCTATCTGGCTATGGGGTGGGTTGCCCTACTGATGATTGTGCCGTTGTGGCGAAACATGTCACACGTAGCATTTGCGTGGGTCTTTGCGGAAGGTATATTCTATACAATAGGCGCGTACTTCTTCCGCTTGGACGAAGAACGCGCCTACTATCATGCCATCTGGCATGTATTTATCATTCTCGGAGCAACCTCACACACCATAGCCGAGTGGCTGGTGCTACAGGGAGCATGATTTTCATCTGAACTCTTTTACTCCTTTACGTAACGTATTACTTCTGTTAGGCATTGCCCGATTGAGGCAACATTGTTGAGCTGCAGCGGTGTAAGCAGGTGACCTGTATAGGTTACTGCCGAACTGCCCATGCTGTTAGCGTTACGCTGTATGCAGAACGGTATTGTGAACGCCTCTGCTTTAGGTCGCTCTTTCATAACAAAACCATACGTCACATCGTCCGATGAACCGGCTATGTGTACGCTTAGTTTCTCTTTGCTCGGCTCCAAAGTGCGTGATGAGATGCAATGATTGATGGCTTTGATAATTGCCTGCTCCAGTGTGCCGGTAGCCGATGGATTGACGTGGAATACAGCGTGACGAAGGATGCGCAGCAGAGGATTAGTCTCTTTGTCTTCCTCAACCGACAACTCATGTGCTTCTTCAGCCGTAGCACCTAACTGCCGGTTGCGTAAGTAGGCAAGCATATCTTCGATGCTCACATACTTGGGCGTGATGAATGCTGTTACCTTCTGACCATTGATGACTCTGACACTGGATTGGCGCACACCAATCTTGAAGTGTGCATTGATGTCCGGTAACATCGCTTGAGCCTCATAGCGGCTCGGTAACCCCTGAGTGTGACCCGAGGCATAAATGTAATCAAGGGCTTGTTGCGGTGTAAACTTCTCCATATGATTAATGTTTAGATTAGTTAGCTACAATTGTTTGACGTGTGAATTATGCTGTTATCATCGCCTTGACAGACTGCATCAAACGCAGTGCATACGGGTAGAGCAGCGAATTGTCTTTCAGTTCGGGCTTAATGAAGTGCAGTACGCCATCCAGCATGTCGATGCACATTACTATGATAGCTACAATCAGCATCCATTTGACTGCTCCGAACAATCCGCCTATCAGCCGGTTGAGCCATCCAAGCGAAATGAGTTTGAACAGTTTGGTCAGCAGATATGCCAACAGGTTGCATACCACAGCCACCAGTACAAAGATAGTAAAGGCCGCTATCGGTCGCAGCAGATTGATATCCCAGTTGCTGACCTGTTGCTGCATCCATACGGCTGCATCGCCGGCAAACGCCCGGGCTGCAAATATGCCCAGAACGATGCCGACAATAGCAAATACCTCTTTTACCACACCACGTTTCAGACCAATAATGATGCCGATGATGACAGGTGCTGATATGATGATATCCAGATAATTCACGTTGTCAGAATATTATTTTACCCACTCTTCGGGTTCCCATGGCGTGCCTTCAGCCACATTGCCTGTGCCGTCAGCCTTTAAATCCAGGTCACTCAGGTCGCAGATGGTAATTGATCATTTGGCCTGATCGGGAGCATAACCTGCGTTGTCCATATAGTAACCCAGGATGCCGCGTACAGATCCCTTGTATGTGCCATACACGATAGCATCGCCCACTTTCTCGTAGGGCAGGTAGTAGTGAGCATACTTGGCATACTCGGAGGTAGATACCAGCGTCCACTGGGAGCCGTCGGTGATGCAGCGGCTCTGAGGATAACCAACGTTGTTGGTGGTAGGGGCAAAAACATCAGCGTTGCTGTCTGCCACCTCGGGATTGCCGACTCCTGTTTCCGGGTTGTAGTGCACGCATAGGCTGGGACCATTGCTCTGGTCATTGTACTTGCCATCGAACCATACGTTCTTCAGGATGACCAGACGACCGTCAATCTTACGTGCACCTACGATGTCGCTGTAGTTGGCAACGCATTGTGCTATCGTTACCTCGTCGTACTGAAGTTTGCTCTCGTCAGGTGTGCCAACGAGCATGAAGTGCTGCTTGCAGATCGGAGCAGGAATACGTCCGGGAGCCCAACCTACTTTCTGTTCTCCGTGCTGTGCGTTGGTATTGTTGTTATACGACGGCACGCATAGTTGCGGTTGGTTGGAATAACGACCGATAGCCAAGCCGTTGCAACGAATCAGCAGTTCCTGACCGCGCGGATACATACCGGATGCTGAACCCATATCGATAGATAGACGCAAGTTCTGTTGCTTGCCGTCCACAATCTGCTGGATAACCAATGCCTTGTAGAAGTTGCCACCGAAATCATCGGTGCTAACGCGACCGCGGATATAGATGCCGGGGCCTGTAGTGGGTAACGTATCAATGGAGAACAGGTAGATGCCGTCGCCGTTAGTGGCACGCGTGCGGTACATGGACGTGTCCGACAGATAGTTGCCTTCTTCTGTCATAAAGGCATCCAGAAACTCGTTGATGGTGTACAATTTGCCATCTGCAATCTTCTCCTTAACCTGATCCTCGTTCATATAGAGCGATTCAGGCTTTACATCGTAGTTGCAAGCGGTGAACAATGCGGCAACTGCTGCTATGCTTAGAAATTTAATGGATTTCATAATCTTCGTGATTTTGATGTGAATCTTCAAATTTTCAAATCCTCAAATTAAAATTTATACGTGAGACTCAGATAGAAGTTCGTACCCCATGCGTAGTAATACTTCGACGGGAACTTCCATGCGTTAGGCATGATTACCGAGTTACCTTCTTCCTCTGTCTTTCCCTGCAGGTTGCCGCGTGCTATACGGGCTTGCTGATAACCGCCGGTCTTGAGCTTCGTATTGTTGGTGAAGTTGGAGATCGACAGATTGATTGACAACTGCTGACGGTTAGGCAGGTAAATCAGTTTACCTACGCTGGCATCGAAGATGAATCGGTTCCAAACATTCGAGCTGGCCATTGACTCCTGACTAGCCATCAGGTCATACGGGTACATCAGTCGCGGTGTGCCGAACTTGTCCAGCATCATATTGCCGCTCTCATCCATCATCACGGCATTGACAGTAGTCTGGTCAACACCGCTGCTGACGGTGCGGTACGAGCCGTTGACAACCGTACCGTCGGTGCGTGTGCCTGTGTACAGACCTTGCATACGACGTGACGGAGCGATGTCCAGGAAGTTCCAGTCGTAGTAGGTGCAGGTGATATCGGCAAACCACATCTTTGAGTGGAAGAACGACAGCTTGAGTGAAGCAGTCAGTTGTGGGCCAGTGGCTACGTGCAGACCGTTCATGTAGATAGAGTCGCTGTACTCCAGGATGGGTGAGCCGTCGCTCTTGGTACCGAACGACATACCGTTTTCAGCCGATGTAATGGAGTTGGCGTTGGATGTGTAGCGGTAATCGGCAGCGTTAACTGCACCGGTCAGAGTGAAGTATGTGCCGAGTTTAACGGCAGCTGCAGCTTCTATACCACGGTGTACTCGGTTGATGCCGGTCAAGGTTTGATTGACGAATGTACGTGCGTTGTCGTCGTAGTATCCGTTCATCTCCGAACCATTGAAGAACTGTGTGTAGTAAGCCGTGATACGTCCGCGGATGGGGGTGAAGTTGAACTCATAAGTCAGGTCGCCACCTATGATCTTTTGCGATGCTGCGTAGTAGTCAGCCAGACTCTTTGCATTGTCGTGCTTATAAACAGGATCAATCACGCGGTCGTGTACACGCGAAGAAACGTACGCATCACGTGCCAGCGGAGCCTCGGTCTGGGCTATAGCATTGAATTTGATGCGGTTACGTCCGTTGATCTTGTAGGTGAAGCCGAACTTGAATGCCGGGTCAATGAATTCGTGTGCTAAACCCATGTATCGTGCTCGCTCTTTACCGCTGAGAATGTCAGTGGCGTTCTTGCCCAGATACATCTCGGCTTGTGTCGGATTAAGCGTAGCCAGATACCATGCACGACCGTTGACCATTGTTGTGGAGCGCTGCATGGATGAATAGGCAATCTTCAGGGCATAGTAGATGTCAAACTCGTTGAAATTCCACTCGTTTTGTGCCCATACATTGGCCTGAACCATATCCATGTAGTAGTTGTAACCGAAGCGGTCACCGGCTTTCTTGGCTTGGTTGTGATGAAATATATCATTCTGCTTCACATTCTCGATGCCTGCCTGTGTCAGACCGATATTGGTTGCCAGATCCTTGATATCGCGCTCGGCAAACGGGTCAACGTCAATCCACTGATTGCCACCCAGCAGGTCGTCAACGCTCTTGTAGTGAATGCCTCGTGCATACTTGGCATCCATACCTACGGTAATCTTCAGGTGGTTAACCTTGGAGTTGGTATAATTCAAGTTGATGATTGTCTCTTCCAGATTGTTGTGGCGACGTTCCTGTATGTATGATGCCGAAGCATTGGGATCAGCCAGATTGTTGGCCTGGTTGGCTGCGTACAAACCATCCCAGTCAATCTGTGTCGTCTTGTTGTCACGCGACTTCCACAGGTCGGTCAGTGCTTTATAGGTAGCCATATCCATCGTGCGTCCGACCACATGACCATCGTATGTCTGCTCTGCCAACGAACCGTCAGGCCCTGACTGGCCGAGAGGATTCATCATGCTGGTGTTGTCCTTGACGATAAGTGCACCGTTGGCGTCAAACTGACCGTCGTACAGGAACGAGGGTAGGTTGCGGTAATAATCCGGACGCGGGTCGGGAGCATTGTAGAACGTCAGTGCTGAGTTGGAATACCATGCGTAGTGGTAGCCGATAGCAGCACGCAGCTTCTGCATAGGATCGATCTGCCACTCATAGGATACGATAGCCGTCGGGTCGTATGATTTTACGATACGCGAGTTGCGCACCTTGCCACCGCAATAGCCCCAATAGGGGTTATAGTTGATGGAGCCTGTCAAATCATACACCTCCTGTGTAACAGCTCCTGACTGTCCGCGCTCGGTGGGGGCACCGAAAGTAATCAATGACAGACGATGACCGTTCTGCCAATCCTTCTGTGCGGAGAAGAAGTAACCGCCTGAGTTATAGGCTATACCTTCTCCTATGATTCCCTTGGCATCGATGTACGGCGAGTAGCGCCATGCTATCTGTGCGATGAACGACCAACCATTGTTCAGAGGACCTGAAGCGTATGTGGCATTCACACGACCTTTGTACTGACGGTTCGTACCGGCTACGCCAATCTTCCAGCCTTGGGCATAACGCGACGCATCCATCAGATAGTTGGTAGCGTTACCGATGCCGCCAAAGGTGAAGTTGCTGGCCTCGATGTTGTTCACTACCTCTTTGTTACGAGAGGCGTCGTTCAGACCGCCCATCGACGAGAATGTGAACGTTCCACGCTCGGCTGTATTGAATGCCAAGCCGTTGATGTAGTTCTTCTCGTAGATGTTCTCATAACCACGGTTGCGGTAGCGACCTGTTGACCAAGCAAAACTTGTTGTTGTGTTGAACACGTCCTGGCTGGCGCTGGATGCCGACGATACGGATTGTGATTTACCTTCATCATCGTTAAGGTCAGCTTCTGCCAGGTTGAGCAGCACCTCCTCTTGTGCCTCGCGGGCAAGGTCTTGATACAGAACGATGTCGCCTGCGTCATTGGTCTGACCCTCAATGAGTTGTACCAATACGATGTTGGCGATGAATCCTTCAGCCTCGATGATAAGTTCCTCGTCTCCGGCCTCGAGATACGAGAGAGAGAACTCACCTCGTTCGTTGGCAGTCGTGGAGATGTTCTGATTACCCAACGTGATTGTTGCCAGTCCGGTGATGGGTTCACCGTCCTCGTTAACCAGCTTTCCGACCAATTTCGTCGGCGAGGAAGATAATTGCTCGCTTGCCGCCGCTGTTGCCTGCTGAGCCATGGCGCTGCACGTAGCACCAAGAATGGCGAGCAGGAAGAAAAGTGTTTTTTTCATGTTAATATTATTGTTAATGATTTATTCCGGTTAATTGCTGATTTCTGATCTCTGATATCTGCTTTAGAAGTCAGCATTTTTCGGTGTGCGCGGGAATGGTATAACATCGCGTATGTTTTGCATACCGGTCACGAACAACATCAATCGCTCAAATCCCAAACCGAATCCTGCATGCGGTGCTGCGCCGAACCGACGTGTGTCGAGATACCACCACATATCCTTCATAGGTATCTGTCGGCGGTCGATCTCAGCATTCAGTTTGTCGAAATCAGCCTCACGTACCGAGCCACCGATAATCTCGCCAATCTGCGGGAACAGCACATCTGTGCCTTGCACAGTCTTACCGTCCTCGTTAATTTTCATATAGAACGCTTTGATGTCACGCGGATAATCGGTCATGATTACCGGTTTGCCGAAGTGTTGCTCTACCAGATAGCGCTCGTGCTCCGAACTCAGATCATCGCCCCAGTTGCACGGGAACTCGAATTTCTTGCCGTTCTTGATGGCTTCTTGCAAAATATTGATGCCCTCGGTGTAGGGTAGGCGAACAAAGTCTGTGTCAATAACGGAACGCAGACGCTCGATCAGTCCTTTGTCAACAAACTGGTTAAGGAACTCCAGATCATCCATGCAATGCTCCAGAGCCCAGCGTACGCAGAACTTGATGAAGTCCTCTTCGAGATCCATCAGTTCATCTTTGTCGATGAACGCAACCTCCGGTTCGATCATCCAGAACTCTGCCAGATGTCGCGGCGTGTTGCTGTTCTCTGCGCGGAACGTGGGTCCAAAGGTATAAATCTTTCCCAGTGCCATAGCAGCCAACTCGCCTTCGAGCTGACCGCTTACAGTGAGCGCTGCTTGCTTGCCGAAGAAGTCGTCGGAGTAATCTATCTGCCCATTCTCATCGAATTTGAGATTGTAGAGGTTCTTTGTGGTCACTTGGAACATCTGGCCAGCGCCCTCGCAATCCGAGGCGGTAATCAGCGGAGTGTGGAAATAAAAATACCCGTGCTCATGGAAATACGTATGGATAGCCATAGCCATATTATGACGTATGCGGAACACAGCGCCAAACGTGTTCGTACGCGGGCGCAGGTGCGCTATTGTGCGCAGGTATTCCATACTTAAGCCTTTCTTTTGCAGCGGATATTTCTCAGGGTCAGCCGTGCCGAATACTTCAAGATCCGTCAGTTGGATTTCCACTGTCTGACCAGCACCCTGACTGGCTACCAGCAGACCTGTAGCACCTATACATGCGCCGGTGGTAACGGGTTTGAGTTGTTCTTCACTGAACTTAGTCAGGTCGGCTACGATCTGTATGTTTTTGATAGTTGAGCCGTCGTTCAGTGCTATGAACGACACATTCTTGTTTCCACGGCGCGAGCGCACCCAGCCACATACATGGATAGGCTCGTTCAAAGCCGTGCTCTTAAGGGCATCAATGATTACTGTACGTTTCATTATATAGTTATTATAGATTTCGCTTATTTTTGCTTGTTGTTCTACGTTTGGTTTACCACGGCGCATCGTCCTTCGAACTTATGCCGTCGGCATCGCTGATGTTCATCGAGTTCATCTTTGATGCCGTACTGATATAGTTGCTGCCGTTTGCCGGTGGCATATCCATTGGTTCGTCGGTATCATCCACATTCTGGAACTTGGCATATTGTGCACGGAAGCGCAACGTTATATCACCGATAGCACCGTTACGGTGCTTGGCTATGATGATCTTAGCCATACCGCGCAGGTCATTGCCGTTGGTGTCGGTAAAGATGCGGAAGTACTCTGGTCGGTGGATGAACAGAACCATATCGGCATCTTGCTCTATGGCACCTGACTCACGCAGGTCGGACAGTTGCGGTGCTTTGCCGTCCACCGAGTTGTCACTCTTGCCGTTGCCACGGCTCTCCAGGTTACGGTTGAGCTGCGACAGAGCGATGATGGGTATATCCAGTTCTTTGGCCAGTGCTTTCAGGTTACGTGATATAATACTTACCTCCTGTTCACGACTGCCAAAGTTCATACCCGAGGCGTTCATCAACTGCAGGTAGTCGATGATGATCAGTTGTATGTCATGTTCGCGCTTTAGTTTGCGCGCCTTGCTACGCAGTTCGAACACGGATAGTGATGGTGTGTCGTCGAAGAATATCGGTGCTCCGTGCAGGGCAGTTACGCGTGTCTCCAGTTGTTGCCACTCCTGCGAGGTCAGTTTTCCGTTCTTGATTTTTTCACCTTCCATCTCGCAGACGTTCATAATCAAGCGGTTGCCCAACTGAACGTTTGACATTTCCAACGAGAACATAGCTACCGGTCTGCGGTAGTCGACGGCAATGTTTCTGACCATCGACAGCACGAATGCGGTCTTACCCATAGCCGGGCGTGCAGCCAGGATAATCAGGTCAGACTTCTGCCAGCCGGATGTTATCTTGTCGAGTTCGGTAAAGCCGGACGGTGTGCCGGATATGTTTCCTTCGTTCTCGCCGGCTTTGCGCATACGTTCGAACGCCTCTTTGATGACGGGATCGATCTGTGTGACGTCGCGTTTCATCTGGCGTTGTGATATCTCGAAAACCTGCGATTCGGCATATTGCATCAGCTCCGATACATCCTGCGTCTCGCTGTAAGCCTGCTCGCTTATCTTGCTGGACAGTGCGATGAGGTCGCGTGCCGTAGCTTTTTGTGCCACGATCTGGGCGTGATAGCGCAAGTGTGCCGTGGAGGCAATCTTGTTCGTCAGGTCGGCCAGTTTGGTTATGCCGCCGGCTTCCGCCAGTTTGCCCTGCTGCTTAAGTTTCTCGGCTACAGTCAGCATATCGATAGGCTGATCGGTGGCCGCCAGATCCTGGATGGCCTCGAATATCAGGCTGTGCTGGCTGTTGTAGAACGAACGCGGCTGCAACAAGTCGGCTACCGTAGGGTAGGCGTCCTTCTCAATCATCACTGCACCGAGCACCGCTTCTTCCAGCTCAGGCGCTTGTGGAGGCATCTTGCCTAACGCATCCGCTCCGGGCTTGGGTAGCTCGTTCTTGGTCTTTCTATTTGTAGCGTTTAGTGCCATGTCTAGGCTTTGAAGATTTCTGATTTCTGATTTGAAGATTGAATTTTCATATTCTCAAATTTTCACACCTTCAAACTATTGTATTTGTTCAACAACTCATGTGCTGCAATGAAACTGCTGATTTCGTTGTCCAGTATCCGTTGTTCGTACTGCGGTATGAGTGTTTCAATCTCAGGATTGTGATAAAAATTGTCGAGCAGTGCCTGATGAATCGTCTCGTACATCCAATATTTGGCTTGTTGGCTGCGTTTGTAATCGAAGTATCCGTTCTTCTGCGTATAGGCGATATAATCGGTTATCATTTTCCATACCTCGGTTATACCTGTGTTCTCGACC